>SXNM01000255.1 GCA_005777155.1 Pseudomonadota bacterium
GCTCGCTGCCGTCGCTTTGTTGGCGGCCTGCACCGGCGTCAGCGTGCCGCCCGAGGCCAGGTTCGCCGACCGCAACGCCTGCCTCAGCCTCGCCTGTGACGATGGCCTGCCTTGCACCAGCGACGGCTGCGACCGCGTGCAGGGCGCCTGCACCCACACCCCGGCCGCCGACGGCCTCGCTTGCGCCGACGCCACCGCCTGCCACGCGGCCTCTGCCTGCGCCGCCGGCGCCTGTCTGCCCGGCAAAGCGCTGCCTTGCGACGACGGCAACGTCTGCACCGACGACGGCTGCGATGTCGCCAAGGGCGGCTGCACGGCACTCGCCGGTGCGCCCCGGGCATGCGGCGCGGCCAAGGCCTGCGAGGCGCCTCCGGTCTGCGCCGCTGGCGCGTGCAAGACACAGCCTCTCTCCGATGGCGAGGCCTGCGGCGACGCGACACCCTGCACGGCCGCGCCGGTCTGTGCTGCCGGCGCCTGCGCCGCCGCCAAGCCGCTCGCCTGCGCCGACGACAACCCATGCACCGCGGACAGCTGCGACGCCGCCAAGGGCTGCCAGTCCGTCGCCGTCGCCAACATGAAGGCCTGCCAAGCCGGAGGTCAGGTCTGCTGGCAGGGCGCTTGCGTCGGTGCGCCGCCGCAGATGATCGCGCTGCCCGCCAGCACCTTCTGGATGGGCTGCGTGCCCGGCGACGGCCAGTGCCAGCCGCACGAGTCGCCTCGGCATTCGGTCCAGCTCTCCGCCTTCTACCTCGACACGCGCGAGGTCACCGTCGAGCAGTACGGGGTTTGCGTCAACGCTGGCGTCTGCACGCCGCCGGACGCCGTCTGCAGCGCCGACGCCCGCGGCAATTGGGCCAAAGCCGACCGCCAGAGTCATCCCGTCAACTGCGTCAGCGCCGTGCAGGCGGCGGCGTACTGCGCGTGGCGGCTGCCCGGCGGCGCGCTGCCGAGCGAGGCGCAGTTCGAGTGGGCCCTGCGCGCCGGCCAAGATGGCCACATCTACCCGACGGTTGGCGCGCTGCCGCCGCCGACCGGTAGCGCAAATTTGCCCGATCAGGCGGCCCTCACCCTTCACCCTGAGTGGGACGTGCTGGCCGAGTACGCCGACGGCTACGCCCACACCGCGCCGGTGGGCACGTTCAGCCCCAACGCCCTCGGCCTCTACGATGTCTGGGGCAACGTCTGGGAGTGGACGCGCGACTGGGTCGACCCCGCCGGCTATCCGACGGCGCAGGTCAGCGATCCGGTCGGCCCGGCGTCTGGAAGCCACAGGCCGGTGCGCGGGTCTGGCTTCTATTGGCTGGACTCCGGCAATCGGGCGCTGCGCGCCTCGTACCGGCTGATCACGCTCGGGCCGACCTTTCTCAACAACGATCTCGGCTTTCGATGCGCCCACGACGGCTGAGGGCGGCCGC
Source organism: Pseudomonadota bacterium (assembly GCA_005777155.1). GTDB lineage: Bacteria > Myxococcota_A > UBA9042 > UBA9042 > UBA9042 > SXNM01. The sequence continues at coordinate 1,416 of SXNM01000255.1, forward strand.
GGCGGTTTTGCAACGACCGCCAACCGTCGGCGGTCGCCGCGGCACGCCCGAGACGCGGGACGCTCGCTCAGAGACCGCCACGCCGCTGCATCCGCGATGGCTTGCGCGAGGCAGCGGCTTTCCGCCACACTTGGAGGCCACGGGCTGGGCGAAGCGTGCGGGAGGCCTCCACGTGGTGGGGCTCGCGGGCTGACGCGCCGCCGTGAAGCGATGACGGATGATGAGCATTTCCAGCGTCGCCACGCCCGGCTGCGACGTCGCAGCTGCCCGCCGCCGCCGCACACTTCTCGGCTGGCTCTCGCTGGCGGCGCTCCTCGCGGCATGCGGTCAGTCGAATGGCGCTGGCGCCGATCCAGACGCCGCGACGGGCGACGACACGGCGCTGACCGCCGATGGCGCCGGCGGCGCCGACGCTGGCCAAGACGGTGGAACGCAGGACACGGCGCAAGGCGACGCCGACGGCGATGTTGACGCCGCGACGAGCGCCGAGGCGAGCCCCGGCGATGACGGCGCCACCCTCGACGCTGTACCAGGCGACGACGCAGCGTGAGACGACGGAGCCGCTGCCGCCGATGGCGGCGCCCCCGTCGCTTGCGAGAGCGCCGACGACTGCCCGCAGGGGGGGGCCTGTCAGGTCGCGACCTGCTCACAGAAGGGCCACTGCGGCTTCGAGCCGGACGCGGACGGCGCCGCTTGCAACGATGGCGACGCTTGCACCACGTTGGAGGCCTGCCTCAAGGGCGGCTGCGTCGCCAGCGCCAAGCTCGACTGCAACGACGACAACGCTTGTACGAGCGACAAGTGCAACGCGCTCTCTGGCTGCGTCAATCTGGCCCTCGGCGCCAGCGCGACCTGCGACGACGGCGACGCTTGCACGGTCGACGACTTCTGCTTGCAGGGCGACTGCCAAGGCGGGACCAACACCTGCCAGTGCAAGACGCAGAAGGACTGCGGCAAGTTCGAGGATGGCGACGCCTGCAACGGCACGCTCTACTGCGACAAGGCCGCCGGCCCGCCGTACAGCTGCAAGGTCAACCCCGCCACGATCGTCGCCTGCTCGCCGGCCAAGGACAGCGACTGCCAGACCAACACCTGCCTGCCGTCGACCGGCGCCTGCCAGCTCGTCACCGCCGGCGAGAACACGACCTGTGAAGACGGCGACACTTGCACCGCCGGCGACTACTGCGAAAAGGGCATCTGCCACCCCGGCACCGCGACCTGCAACTGCAAGAACGACGCCGACTGCGCCGCCAGCGAGGATGAAAACGTCTGCAACGGCAGACTCTTCTGCAACAAGGCCAAGTCGCAGTGCCAGCTCAACCCGGTGACGGTCGTCACGTGCAAGACGGTTTTTGACGACAGCTGCCGCGCCAACCTCTGCAACCCCAAGCTCGGCACGTGCCACCTTTTGCCGATCCAGCAAGGCAAGGTCTGCGACGATGGCAACGCCTGCACGCCAAACAAGACCTGTCTCGACGGCGCCTGCACCACCAATACCAACACCTGCGCCTGCACCAAGGACGCCGACTGCGCCGCCAAGGAGAACGGCAACCTCTGCGACGGCACGCTCTACTGCGACGTCAAGAACAACCAGTGCGTCGTCAACCCGGCGACCATCGTCCGTTGCGACACCAGCGACGACCCCGCCTGCCTGCACGACCTCTGCTCGCCGAAGTCCGGCCTCTGCGAGGCTGTGGCGCTGCCCAAGGATGGCACGGCCTGCGACGACCAGAACCCCTGCACGCCCGTCAGCACCTGCAAGGGCGGCGGTTGCATCGCGACGGCGAACACCTGCGAATGCAAGGCCAACGCCGACTGCGCCGTCAAGGAGGACGGCAACCTCTGCAACGGCACGCTCTACTGCGACCTCGTCGCCGGCAAGTGCGTGGTCAATCCCGCCACCGTCGTGAAGTGCCCCGACGCCTTCGACGAGACCTGCCTGGAGAACCAGTGCGACCCCAAGACCGTCGGCTGCGGCATGCAGCCGGCGCATCAGGGCAACCAGTGCGACGGCGACTCGATCTGCACCGCCGGGGGCTGGTGCAAGCTCGGCGTCTGCGACACCACAGGCGTCAGCGTCTGCGCCTGCCAGGCCGACGCCGACTGCGGCAAGTTCGAGGACGGCAACCCCTGTAACGGCACGCTGTACTGCGACAAGAAGGGCAAGTCGCCGATCTGCGCCATCAACCCCGCCACCATCGTCACCTGCCAGAGCGCCGATGACACCGCCTGTCTCAAGTCGCAGTGCAGCGCCGCCAGCGGCAAGTGCGCGCCGACCCCGATCGCGGGTCCCTGCAACGACGGTGACCCCTGCAGCGCGGTCGACCTCTGCGCCGCCGGCGCCTGCAAGGGCGGCGTCCCCTTGGTCTGCAACGACGGCAACGCTTGAACCAAGACGCTTGCCAGGCCGGCTTTGGCTGCGTCCACCAGACGCTGGCGCCGAAGGCCTGCGATGACGACAACCCGTGCACGGGCGACACCTGCCAACCCATCGGCGGCTGCAGCCACTCCTACCTCAGCGGCGGCTGCGTCGACGGCGATCCCTGCACGACCGGCGATGCCTGCGCCAAGGGCGTCTGCGCCGGCGTCGCCATCGACCTGCCGGGCGCCAACGCCTGCGACGACGGCAACCCATGCACCGACGACACGTGCAAGAAGGCGGCCAAGGGCTGCGTCTCGTTGCCCAACGCGGTCTCCTGCACGGACGGTGACCTCTGCACCACGGGTGACACCTGCTCGCTCGGCGCCTGCAAGGCCATCGCCGTAGTCCCCTGCGACGACGGAAACCCCTGTACGTACGACACCTGCGCGCCCAAGTCGGGCTGCCAGTCCGGCGCCGCTGCCGGCAAGTGCGACGACGGCAACGGCTGCACCAAAGGCGACACCTGCAAGTCGGGCGCCTGCGTCGGCGAGCCCGGCTGTGATGACAGCAACGCTTGCACCATCGACGCTTGCGTCAGCGGCGGCTGCACCCACGTCGCGAGCAAGGTCGCTTGCAACGACGGCAACGCCTGTACGCTCGGAGAGACGTGCGCCAGCGGCACCTGTGGCGGCAGCAAGGCCCTGGACTGCGATGACAAGAACCCATGCACGTCAGACAGTTGCGATCAGGCCAAGGGGTGCGTCACCGTCCTCGTCTCTGGCAAATGCGACGACGGCAACGGCTGCACCCAGGCGGACGGCTGCAAGGGCGGCACCTGCATCGGCGAGCTCAACTGCGACGACACCAACCCCTGCACGGTGGACGCCTGCGTCGGTGGCGCCTGCACCCATGTCGCGAGCAAGGTCGCCTGCAACGATGGCAACCCCTGCACCCAGGGCGAGACCTGCGGAAACGGCAGCTGCGGCGGCGGCGCCAGTGTCAGCTGCGACGACAAGAACCCCTGCACCTCCGACGCCTGCGACCCCGCCAAGGGCTGCATGACCAGCGCGGCGCCCGGGGCCTGCGACGACGGGATCGCGTGCACCATCTCTGACGCCTGCAAGCTCGGCGTCTGCACCGGCGTCGCCAAGGTCTGCAACGACAACAACCCCTGCACCGACGACACCTGCGACGACAAGACCGGCTGCGCTTCCGTCGCCAACACCGCGCCTTGCGACGACGGCCTCGCCTGCACGCAGGGCGACGCCTGCGCGAAAGGCGTCTGCGCCGGCAAGGCCAAGGTCTGCGACGACAAGAACGCGTGCACCTCCGACGCTTGTGATGGCAAGACCGGCGCCTGCGTCAACCTCGACAGCTCGGCCTCCTGCAGCGACGGCAATCCCTGCACCGACGACGCCTGCCACCCGGTCTTGGGCTGCGGCAACATCGCCAACGCCGGCTCCTGCAGCGATGGCGATCCCTGCACCACCGGCGACGGCTGCAAGAACGGCAGCTGCGCCACCACAGGCAAGCTGAGCTGCCAGGACAACAGCGTCTGCACCGACGACACCTGCGACTCGAAGAAGGGCTGCGTGTTCGCTGACAACAGCGCGCCTTGCGATGACGGCATCGCCTGCACCAAGGGCGACGCCTGCAGCGGCGGCGGCTGCGTCGGCGCGATCCAGTGCAACGACAGCAACCCCTGTACCAACGACGTCTGCGACGTGAAGAGCGGACCTGTGTCGCCATCCCCGTCGTCGAGGGCAAGACCTGCGATGACCAAGACGCCTGCACCGACGCCAGCGTCTGCAAGACCGGCGCCTGCGCTGCGACGAAGCCAAAGGTCTGTGATGACGGCAATTCATGCACAGACGACTATTGCTACAAGGACAAGGGCTGCCTGACCGCCGCCAACACGAACCAATGCACCGTTGGCGTCTGCACCGGCGGCGACACCTGCAAACAGGGCGTCTGCACGCTGAGCTCGGTGCCCCGACTGGGATCCTGGGCGGTCAACTCCAGCGCGGCCGCAGAGCAGATTTTGCACGACGTCCTGGCGGGCGCAGATGGGACGTGGCTGGCCGTCGGCAGCCACCGCCTCGCCAACTGCGGGCAGTACGGCTGCAGCTCGGGTTCCAACATTTCATCCAATATCATGCGCTTCCGCGGCAATGGCGAGGTCTTCACCAAGCAAGTCTACGAGTACGGTGTCGCCGGCGCCCTGAGCCTTGACGAGCTGCGGCGCCTGCTCCGGCTCGAAGATGGCACGATCCTGGCCCTCGGCTACCGCGGCGACCCCGCCAACTCGGCGCCGAAGTTCTTGCAGGGCCACCTCATCAAGCTCGATCCCGTCAGCGCGGCGCCGCTCGCGAACCACGGCTTTGACAATCCGGTCAAGCCGGAATGGGCCGACGTCCCCACAGATGCCTACCTCGTGCAGACCGCCAAGGGCCAGCGCCTCATCGTCGGTGGCTCGTTGGAGTGGCTGGGCTACAGCGGTACACGCGACGCCGTGGTCTGGCAATTGACGCCCACCGGCGAGGTGGAGGCGTTCGGTCGACACGAGGAGGGCTGGGATCAGAGCGAATCGGTCGTCGCGCCCGCACCCAACGGCGGCGTGGCGCTCGCATGCCGCACCAACAGCGGCACGTCTTCGCCCGGAAAGCAGCAGGCCGGCGACATCGCTGGGCTCGGCGACCAAGACGTGCTCTGGCTGCTCTTCGACAGCAAGCTCGTCGTTCAACGGGCGGTTCGCCTCGGCAGCGGCCACTACGACACCGCCGGCGGCCTCGTCGCCTTGCCGACGGGCGGCTATCTGCTGGCCAGCAGCGGCGGCGCCGCGACGCCCTCTCCGACGCTGACGCGCATCGACGCCGTCGGCGCCGTCATTTGGTCCGTGGCGCGCGGCGCTCCGCATTACGCGGACTACGCCGGTGAGCTCTTGCTCGGCGGCGATGGCATGCCGATCCTGGTCGGCTCATTCTTCAACGCCGGTTACGGCCAAGACAAGGCGGCGATCTGGCGCTTCGACCTGCAGGGAAACCTGCTGACGGAGGCCACGCTCGGCGGCTCCTGGGGCAGCCGTGCCTTTGGTCTCGACGTCGCGCCGGATGGCAATATCGTCGCCGTGGGCACCTTCGCCCCTGGGCCGAGCGGTCAAGCGCTGGCGTGGCGCGTCGACGCCTGGGGCCAACAGGACTGCAAGACCTCCGGCGCTTGCTGGAACAAGCTCGCCAAGCTCTGCGACGACGGCGAGCCCTGTACCTCACCGCTGAAGTGCATGGCTGACAACGCCAGCTGCGACCAGAAGCAGCTGACATCGGCGTGTAGCGACGGCGACGCCTGCACTGCCGGCGAGACCTGCACCAATGGCAAGTGCAGCGGCGCGGTGACCATCAAGTGCGATGACGGCAACCCCTGCACCAGCGACGCCTGCGACAAGGCCACCGGGTGCAGCGCGACGGCGCTCGCCGACGGCTTCGAGTGCGCCAGCGGCAAGGTCTGCAAAGCGGCCAAGTGCACGACGCCCTAGGGGTTCGTCTAGCTTGCAGCGCCTTCATCCATAGCAAATGCCGCCTCTTGGCCGGTCATGGCCTACGCCGAACACCTAGCCGTCGACGACGGTGCCGGCGCCACGACAGCCAATGACTAGACGTAATGGTAGGCGATCAGAGGCGTTGTTCCGTTGAGGCGTCTTCGATGTGGCCGCGAGTCGCGTTGCGGCGCTGGAGTCGCTTGGTGGGACCTCATCGGCGCTTCGCTTGCGAAACTTCTTCATGCTGCGAATGATGTTGCACCGAAGGCGCGGATCCAGCCGAGCGGCGTCCCTGGTGAGGCCCTGACTGAAGCGGGCAAACGCCGCCCCGATCTCGGGGCCCTCCCGGGACAGTCCCGGCGACAACCGACGCCCTCCCCACCTGCGCAAGCGCGCAGTCGACCATCGGCACCTGCCCCGGCTTCCCGGGGTGCCGCCAGCGACCCGGCCTGCGGTCTCTGCCCCTGGCCAACGGGGTAGTCGACAGGACCCATCGGCACGGGTCCCGCGCTGCACTGAGCAATCGCCATGCCAATCGGTGCTTCCTGCCGCAAACATCCGACCATGAACGACAAATCCACCAGATTCAGCACCCACACCTCAGTGAAATGGCCCACCCAACGGGTCCAGAGACGGTCTCAAGACGGTCTCAAGACGGTCTCAAGACGGTCTCAAGACGGTCCCAAGCGAAAGGACAGCCCGCCAGCCTGTCAGCCGCTAGTATCAATGACCCACCTGGCGCCATCAAAACTGACCCACCGGGACAGTCCGCCGGGAGGTTCAGGTTGGCAATCTGCAGAGAGGATGAGGCACCCCGCGTAGCGGAGGTGCCGATGGTCAAGCCGGACAAGGTCGAGGAAATCCACCTGCTGCGGGAGCCGCACCCGTGCTGGTGGCACCAGCGCATCGCGCTTGAGCTGGGGCTTTCCCGAAAAACGGTGCGGGATTGCCTGCGCGGCAAGGAGCCGCTGGTGCAGACGCGGCCGAAGCGTCGGGCGCTGGACGAGCCAACGGTGGCTCTGGCGGTCGCCTTGCTGCACGGCGCCGCCGAAGGCAATGGCGTCATGGTGCGGCGCCTGCTGGCGGCGCGCGGCATCGATGTGGCGCTGCGGACACGGGAGCGCGCTCTGCAGCCACATCGGCGGCAGGATCGCGCCGCGGAGGTCGCGACGGTGCGCTACGAGACGCTGCCAGGCCACCAATCGCACACCGACTGGCCTCAGTCGGCCTCAATCCCACCCAGTCGCGCCACGGCGTCGAGCACCGCGCCGAGGCCGACGGCGAAGGTCTGGTCAGGGTCCCAACCCACCGTCAGCGTGTGGCGGACCATCTCGCTGAACGCAGGGAAGGCGTCCTCGGGCAGCGCGGTCAGCAGCTCCTGGCCCACAGAGTCGAGGTCGGCCGGCGTGCGGATCGGCATCGCCAACTCTTGCAGCACGAAGCCGTACAAGTAGCTGTCGATGAGCGAGAAGGCGTGCGTCGTCGCCGCAAGCGTGAAGCCCGCGCGCCGCAGACATCCGATGACCGCGTCGTGGTGGGCCATAGTGCAAGGCCCGGTCTGGCGTCGCGAGTCGAGCAGTCCCACCGCCCAGCCGTGGCGCAGCAGCACCGCACGCGCCGAGTGGCAGCGCACCGCCAATGCCTCCCGCCAGCAGGTGCCGTCGCGCGGCGGGACGGTGATTTCGGCAAAGACGCCATCGACGAGCCCGTCCAATATCCGGTCCTTATTACCGACGTGGTGGTACAGCGACATCGCCTCGACACCGAGCCGCTCAGCGATGCGCCGCATCGAGAGCCCCGCGAGGCCCTCGGCGTCGCACAGATCCCGGGCTGCAGCCAACACGCGCTCGCGGCTGAGGGGGACTCGTTGCTGACGCTCGCTGCTCATCGACGCTTGCCTCCCCACGGCCATCGCTTGACAACCTTATGCTGTAAGACTAGCACTGTCACCTGACTTACACCGTAAGTTCACCGACACCCCATCCCCAAGGAGCCCTGCCGTGACCCACTCTCCCCTTCGCGTCTGCATCGTCGGCGCCTCCGGCAAGCTCGGACGCTACATGATCCGCCACTGCCTCGACCTCAGCTACGAGGTCGTCGGCGTCTGTCGCCCAGAGAGCGTCGGCAAGCTCGCCAACTTCGCGGGACAGATCCGCATCGAACCAGGCCGCACCGACGACCGCGAGGTCATTGGCCGCGCCCTCCGCGGCTGCGACGGCGTCCTCACCGTCCTCGTCCCGTGGGGCGTCCATGGCTACAGCACGGGCACCGCCGCAGCGGTCCTGGACCTCGCAGAGCCGCACGCGAGGCTGGTGTTTTCGTGCGGCTGGCACATCAGCCAGGACGGCAAGGACCGCTACAAGCCCACTTTTCGCGCCTTCCTGGCGGTGGCGACTTGGCTCTTTGCAGCGCTCCGTATCGCCGACATCGGCGATCAGGTGCGCGCCTGCGAACGGATCTTCGCCAGTGGGCGGGCGTGGACGGTGGTCCGCGGCTCTGACCTCGAGGAGGGTGATGCCGAGGGCCTGCCGGTCTGGAGTGAGCACATCGGCGACGCGGTCCTGACCAGCAATCGCACGCGGCGCGTCGACTTCGCGCGCTTCATGGTCCACGCCCTCACCGACGACGGCCTATTGCAGAAGGTGCCCGCGATTGTCAGCTGCAAGTCGGCGTCAGCCTTGGCCCACATCGCCGGAGGGCCCTCGGCGCGCAGCCCCGCTTGACCCCCACGGCCTCCAGGGTGCATCGACACACGCCGCTGCGCATGCGACCTAGGCGACCAGCGTGTCACGGCGCCGCCGCAGACGGCGCAGGCGGTCGGCCTACCCGCCGCTGGCCGACAGGTAGGCGCTCCACTTGCGCACCGTCAGCTCATAGCAGGGCCGAATCGAGGGATGCGGCTCGATCTCGGCGGCGTCAAAGTGCTCCTCATAGCCTCGCTGCTCCGCCTCGGTCGACCACACGTCCTCGTCGAAGAGCGGTCGCACCAGCGCGGCCTTGGCGAGGCCCAAGAAGGGACGCGCCAGCAGGGAAGGCACCGGCAGCTTGAGCAGCGGCAGGTGCGGCTGCTTGGACAGCGAGAGCATCAGCAGCACCGTCGTCGTGTCGTCGACCGGCAGCATGAAGTTCCACAACGCGGTGATGCCGCCGACGTGGACGTGCAGGTAAGGATAATCGTAGTAAGCGCGCTGGGTTGGATGCTCGAAGGCGGCCAGGATGTGGCGCAACAGGCCCTTCTCGTCGAGGCGGACCTCGTGCTCGACCATGACGCGGTCGCCCTCGGCCTCGCAGCGCGTCACCGGCCCGTAGAGCATCGAGCGGGTGTTGAACTTGGTGTGCAGCGTCGCGACGTGCGTCGAGTCCATGATGTTGTTGACGACGGCGGTGGGGTGGCAGCGGACCGTGTAGGCGATCGGGACGCAGAGCCACGGCCGCGGCCCCTCGAGCTCGGGGATCTGCGGCAGAGCGGCGAGATCGACCCGCGCTGGGTCGCCAAAGAAGACGAAGACCACGCCGTACCTGACCGCCGTGGGGTACGCGCGCACCCGCGCCTTGACCACTTTGCGATCGGCGAGGTCATTGGCGAAGCCGGTGAGCGCGCCGTCTCCGTCGAAGGTCCAGCCGTGGTATCGGCACACTAGTGCGCAGTCCCGGACAAATCCTTCGGAGAGCTGGACCTGACGGTGGGCGCAGCGGTCCTCCAGCGCCCGAAAGACACCGTCCTGACCGCGAAACAGCGCCACCTTCTGGCCCTGAAAGCCGATCGCGGTCGCCGCGCCGGGCGCGATGTCGTCCGCGAAGGCGACGGCGTACCAGTGGTTGGGGTCCATTCCGGCGGCCCAAGCCTTGTGTCGCAGCTTTGTGGCCTCTGCGAAGGTCGGCGGCCGACGCTTGCCCTGTGACCCCGCCCTCGTCTCTGCTCCATCCGGCATCGGGGTGCCCTCCTGCGGCGATCGCTGGCCTGCCGACCGTTCGATGACGCAAAGACGGTACCCGGCGGCGTCAGCCCTAGGGTCGCCCACACGCCGCGGCTTGACCAGCGCTAAGACGCACACGCCGCCGCCGGTCAGCCCGTCGCCCACCGCCGCGACCGGCGTTCGACTGGCCGGGGTAGCCCCAAGCCGCCGCGTCGCCGCCAGCCTCTGGCACATCGCCGCTGTCAGCCGCTGCGCAACCTGAGGTTCGGGTAGGCCCGCCGAGTCGCAGTCGCCGGCGCCACCATCGCCGCCAGCGCGCGCTGAGGGGTGGGCGACGGACCTCCACCAGCTCTGCCAGCGCCTAACCCGATCCAGGGATGGCCAGCCGCCGCCCCAGAGATCCGAACCGCGATGACTGGCCGCGGCTCGGGTCGCCTGTCCTCGCGGCGGGCTCGGCGACCCCGAGGCGGAAGAAGTGGCAGCTCCGGCGCTCCCCAACCACTGCCGTGCCCAATTCGGCGGCCCAGGCGCCACACGGTTGGCGACTCTAGGTGGCGCGCCGGTGGTGCGTCGGGAGGCAGCACGGCAGGTGTTAGGGCATGCCCCAGATCGTCGGCACCCAGCCGGCGGGCAGGTGTGGCCGCGACGACACCGAGAAGCGCTGGGGCAAGAGGTCCTTGGTCTTGTAGGTCGCGTCGACGTACCAGACGACGTGCGGCGGCGCCGGTCCAGGCAGCAACTTCGTCCAGCCGGCGGGGCTCTTGTCGAGGTCGGCGTGCAGCCACGTCTGGGCGTTGTCGAGGCTGTACCAAAAGCGCATCGACTCCAGCTGCAGCGCGGCGGGCGCGGGCATCGGCGCCGCGGCGACGGCGATGATCTGTCCCAGCGTCACCTGCAGCTCTGGCGGCTGCGGCAGGGTGACGTAGCGGCTGTCGGTGCCAAAAACGTGGTGGAAGAGCGCGCGTTGGGCGCCCTTTGCCCGCAGAGAGGCCGCAGCCTCGATGGCCGCTGCACCGCCGGGCAGCGCCGCGCCGTAGACCTGAAAAACGCCGTGATCGAAGTTGCCGACGACGGACTGCCAGCGCGGTCCAGGCCACGCCAACCACGTCGAGTCGCCGGCGGTGAGCGGAAAGAACTCGTCGCTGCTGCCATTGACCAGGAAGAGCTTGCCCTTGGCGGCAGCCAGCGCCTTAGCCGGCGCGATCAGCTCGCTCATCAACTTCTGCCAGCGCGAGCTCGCTGTGGTCAGGCCGGCCTGCTTGAGCAGGTTGTGCTGCCACGCCAAGGGTGACAGGGTCGCGACGTCCCAGGCCAGCACGCCCGAGAGCGGCACCGCGGCGCTGACGCGATCGTCGCTGCCGCCGACGAGAAAGCTAGTAACGCCGCCCGCCGAGAAGCCCGTGACTCCGAGCTTGCTGGCGATGACGTCTGGCCGTGCCGCGAGGCAGGTCAGCGCCCGACGCGCCGCCATCGCGTGGCCCCAGAACCAGCTACCGCGGATGTCGGGCTCGACATCGAACATGCGCAGCCCGCCCTTGGCGCCCGACGGCAGGCCCTCCGATGTGTTGTTCGGCGCGTCGCCGCCGCCTGGCCCGGTGTAGGCGACGACGAAGGCCCCAGTCAGCGCCGCCAGCCCCGTCGCGTGCGACTCCTTGGCGAATCCGCCGAGGCCGTGCGCTTGCACGACGCCGGGGCGCGCGCCGCCGCCCTTCGGCCGCGCCGCGAATCCTCGGATCAAGATCGGCTGCAGCGTGCCGTCGATCGACTCATACGAGATGTAGGTCAGCGACCAAGCGTCCAGGCTGACGCCGTCGTCGAAGACTGTGTGCGGCTCGGTGAAGGTGCACTTGGCGTCGGCGGCGTCCTTGACGAGCGCCTCGTCCCAGAGCGGCGGCTTTACGAAGGGCGCTCCAGCGTCGCCGGAGCTGTCGGAGGCCGCTGCATCTTGGCCGGGAGCGTCGCTGGTCGATGTGTCGTCGTCGGCGTCATCATCCCCTGTGGCGTCGGGCCCTGCGGCGTCAGGCACTGTCGCGTCAGGCACTGTCGCGTCAGGCCCTGTCGCGTCGGGCCCAGTCGCGTCGAGGTCCGCCGAGTCGCCCACGGCGCTGTCGCTGCCATAGGCGTCAGCGTCGTCCGCGGCGCCGTCCTCGGCGTCACCCGCAGGGCTCGCGTCGTCAGCCCTTTCCGCGGCGTCGCCCCCTCCATCCCCGCCGGCGTCAGGGCCAGCCGGGGCGGCATCGCCGACGAGCGCGCCGCTGCCAGCCCTCGTGACGTCGCCGGCGCTGTTCGCGGCCGCGGGCGACGTCGCGCCGCCTGCACAACCAGACGCCAACGCGTGGGCCAAGGCGGCCAACGCCACGACTCCAACCCGACGCGTTCGCTCGATCATCGACGCTCCTGCCTGCCTGCCACCCGACCGTCGCAGCGCTGCGGCGCTGACCGCACCGGCTGAAGCGCCACGGCCGTCACTCAGCGGTCGCGCCACTCGCGGCCGAAGCGTTCGCCGCCACCGCCTGCCCCCGCCGCCCTGGCCGCGACCGTACCAGCCCGCCCTCCGCCGCTGCGCCGTCCGTCCAGCCTGCCTGTCAGCGGCGTCGCCTCGTGCGGCCCTCGGTCACCGCCCGCTCGCTCTCGGTGGTGCCGTCGGTGCCACGAACTCCCCGATCCAGGCGAGGACGTCGATAGCGCCGCTCGTCTTGCCAACCAGCGCCGTCGGCAGGGCCGACGCTGCCGACGGCCAAGTGTGCCCGCCGCCTTCGACGCGAACCAGCCCGACCGCTGCGCCGCGGCAGGTGCGCCACACCCGGCTGTGGCCGCGGGTGGCATCGGTGGGGTCACCCGGCGTCGCGGTCGCCTCGACAGGCTCGCCATCGCAGCCGTTATGGCGTCGCCAGAGCGCGATCGTGTCGTTTGTGGACCAGATCGCGCCGCGCGACTTGCCGAAGAGCGACACATGACCGCCGCCGTAGGGGACGATCGGGTCATCGGTGCCGTTGATCAGGGCGACGGCGACCGGTCGCGTCGGTGCGCACCTCGCGGCCAGGTCGACGCTCATCTGCGCCGTGACCGAGACTGCGGCGGCGAAGACGTCGGACGCCTCACAGGCCAGTCGCTGCGCCATGAAGCCACCGTTTGACATGCCAGCGACGTAGAGCCTGCCGCGATCGAGCCGGTGGCGTTCGGCGATCTGCAGCACGAGCGCGCGCAGCGCGCTGACGTCGTCGACCGCCTCCCGGTGGGCCTCGGCGTCGACATCGCGGCGGCCATCGTTCCACGATCGTCCGACGCCGTCTGCGAAGGCAATCGCCCAGCCGCGCTCACTCACCAGCCGTCGCGCTTGCCCGGCGAGTTGCCGCGCCAAGCCCGCCGCACTGCCACCGCCGCCGTGCAACAGAAGCAGCAGCGGTCGGCCTGCTGGATCGCCGCTTGGCAGCATCAGCAGCGCCTCGCGATCGCGGCCGCCGTGGCGCAGCCCGACCTCGCGCAACTCCAGTCGGTGGCCGCAGCTCGCCGCGAGCAAAATCGCCGCCCACCCGACGCCAGCGCCGAAGGAGCGCCCTCGCGCCGCGAGCCGTCGCGCCTCGATAGTCATCGCCGCCACGCTGGGTCGGCGCGACAGGCGCCCAGGCCAGGCCCCGTGCCGCTGGGCCGTCGGACGTCATTGGCTTGCCCCCCTGTCGGCAGCCGCCAGGTGCGGCGGGCCCCGACTCGCCCCAGCCGCGCCGTCGCGGCGGTCAGCGCCGCTCGTCGTCGCCGAAGCAGAGGCGTCTGCCGCCACAGCGCAGCGCCCGCGCTCAACCGCCGCTCGTCCAGCCACCGCGCCGCCACTCACGCCCTCTCGAAGGGGAACGCCAACACCTGTTCGATGTCGTCGTAGCCACCGAGCACCATGAGCAGCCGGTCAACGCCGAGCGCCACGCCAGCGGAGGGAGGGCAGCCTCGCTCAAGCGCCCGTAAGAAGCGCTCGTCGATGGGCGGCCGCGGCAGGCCCCTGACGGCGCGCGCGCGGAGGTCGGCCTCAAAGCGCCGACGCTGCTCCGCGGCGTCGACCAGCTCGCCAAAGCCATTGGCGATCTCGACCCCCTGCAGGTAGACCTCGAAGCGATCGGCGAGCCAGGGCGCGTCTGGAAGCGGCCGGGCGAGGCTGGCGAGCGACGCCGGCCAGGGCGCGATCTCGACGTAGCCTCTGTTGGCAAGGGCGGGCTCGACACGCTCGGCAAACGCATGCAGCAGCAGGCCGGCCTCGTCGTCGTCGGGCCGCGCCTCGACCCCTACCCGAGCGCACGCCTCGCGCAGCGCGGTCAGCGGCAGCGTCCGACCCTGGCGGTCGGCGGCGCGCAGGCCACCCAGGCGCTCGAGCGCGGCGAAAAACGACAGCCGCTGCGGCCGGGCGGGCACCCACACCCCGCCGTCTGCCGTTGTGGCATCCGCGCCATCGGCAGCCAACCGATGTTGGCGCAGCTTCGTCGCCACGGCGCGGCAGAGCGCCCGCAGATCGCGCAAAATCGCCTCCGCCTCAGCGCCGGCCCGGTACCACTCGAGCATCGTGACCTCGGGGGTGTGCCAGCGTCCCCGTTCGCCCGAGCGAAACGCCTTCGCCAACGAATAGATGTGGGTCAGGCCCCCGTGCAGGAGCCGCTTGCAGTGGTACTCTGGGCTGGTCACCAAGTAACGCTGGACGACGTCGCCAGCCATGCCCTGACGCAGCGCGACGGCCACAGGGTCCAGGTGCAGCTCGAGGCCAGGCGACGTCGCGATGGCCGGTGTCTCGACCTCGAGGAAGCCGCGGCGGTCGAAGAAGGCCCGCAGTTGCCGCATCAGCAGCGCCCGCTCGACCAGCGACCGGTGCCGCAGCCCGCGCTCGGCGAGCAACCGGCCCAGGTCGCCGTCCCGGTCAAAGATGGCGTCGGCGCCCGCGGCGGGACGCAGCAGCCGCTGGACGCCGCCGCTGGTGAGCTGGACCAGGTCTCCAGCCTCGATGGCCAACGCTGGCGCCGTGTGGCGCGACCGCGAAGGGCGCACTGTGGCCGTCGCCGTCGGCGCCGACAGCGGCCAGCGCCGCACGGCCCCGCCGACCCAGACCTCCACGCCGTCGGCGTCGCAGCGCAGCGCGCGTCCGACGAGCGGCGACGACGCGGGCACCTCGGCGCTCGGGCCGGTCACGCCGCGCCGTGCGATCACTCGGCCTCGATGACGCCAGCGCGGTCGATGGGATCGCGATCGACCGCCGACCGCACCAGCTCCCAGATCGCCGGCAGCTGGGCGACGAAGGTGCCGTCAGCCCGCTCATCGCCGCGGAAGATGCGCAGCTTGACCACGTCGGACTCCCCGCCCAGCGGTGGCGAGTTGCCCGCGGGCTTGCCGATGACGCGGATGGCGTTGTCGCCGGCTTTGAGCCGCGCCATCAGGTCGACCGTGAACGACGAGGTGCCGAGGTCGATCGCCTTAAACGGCTGACCGTTGATCTGGATGTCGAAGGTGAAGGGCACCTTGGCGTTGGGCTCGTAGGCGAGCACGTAGCGCTTGCTCAGCTGGCCAGCCCGGCGCGTGCCGGCGGCGCCGGCGAGGTCGCTGTGGCCCTCGATTCGCAGCGGCCTGCCCTCGGCGTCGACCACCACCTTGTAGCCCGGCGACAGGATGTGGATGTTGCCGGCGCTATCGAATTTGACCGTGCAGTGGACCATCTCGCCAGCCTTGAGGCCGGTCGACCGCACGCCGTTGATGTAGAGCTCGCTCGCTGGGGTGTCGCCCGAGGCGATCAGCAGGCCACAGACGGCGGAGAGCAGCCCGGCCGCCAGCGTGCGCCGCCACGCGCCAGAGGCCAGCATCGGCGAGGTGTTGGGTGTGGCGGTCGGCGAGGGCGCGGCCGCGAGAGGCGACGGGATCCCGCGGGGGGGCTGGTACGGTTGCATGGCGTGGCTCCTGGCGCTTGGTCGCGGCCGTCGGCCTTGGGCGCAGAGCCAGGTCGCGTGCCGCCGAAGTCTCAACGCGGGAGGGCGGCGGGATCTTCGCCGAGCTCCGCCCGCGATGCTGCCATAGGCGTCGACGTTGGCGAAAAACCGCGCCGATGCGCGCCCAGCAGCGCCAACAAGGCCAAGACAAGCGCCAGCGGGCCGGCGGTCGGCGGCGTCTTGGCGCCTGTGACCTGACAGCCACAGCCCGGATCGGCCGGCGAAATCGGCGCCGCCAAAGCGTCGGGCGCGGCATCGCCGCTGGAGCCGCCGAGGTCGCCGCCGGTGCCGCCGTCGAGGAGGTCAGCGTGGTCGTCGCCGCCGTCTGCGGGCAAGGCATCAAGGGCTGTGGCGTCGAGGGCCGTGGCGTCGCCGCCGCTCGCGCCGACATCCTCGCTGCCGGCGTCGTCGGCGACCTCAGCCCCGCCGTCGTTCGTCGCGTCCTCGCCCCCGCCGCTGGTGTCGCCACTGGCGTCCGGACCGCCCCCGCCGGCGTCTTCACCGCCGGTACCGGCGCCGCAGGGCAGGGTAGGCGTGCCGACGCCGGCCGCTTGGACCAGCGCCTGGACCAGCGCCGTCCGCTGCGCCGCGGGCTGTACGGTCTCGAGCGGCACCCCGACCACGATGGCCGTCGCGCCGCCGGTTTGGCGCCGAACCGCCGCCGCGCCGTCCTTGCCGGGTCCACTGCCGCCTTGGTAGCTGAGCAGGGCCTCGGCGCCGGCCAGCGCCAGGAAGGCATCTGGCATGTCGACGTGATAGGTGCCGCCATCGCCCGAGGCCAACTTCCCATCATCGAAGGTGAAGCCCAGACCAGCCAGCGGGCCGCCGGCGCTGCCGACGAACTGGTAGCTGCCGGCGTCGTCGTCGAGATACGCCGCGCCGAACCAGGTCGCGAGGAAGTCGGCCGCGGCGGGGTCGACCTTCTGGCCGAGCGCCCAGCCGACCTCGCTGCCGGTGAGCAGCAAGGCGCGCGTCGCCGCTGAGCCGTCGCTCGCTGGCGCCAGCCAAGCCGCCAGTTGGCCGCGCTCCGCTGCAACCAGCACCCCGTCCTCGCTGCTCTGTTCGCCGGCCGCCCAGTCGACCAAGGCGTAAGGCCCGAGGTCGACCGTCGCTAGCCCCGAGCGCTCCGTGCTGTCGACCCGCAGGCCGAGCGCCGCAAGATCTCCGACGTGTTGGCGGAGGTAGTCAAAACGGTTCACCTGCCACTGGCGCAGGCGCTGCACGTTGCCGAGCGACCACGCTTGCATGGCGTCGACCGGCAGCTGGCTGGCCTGCAAGCGCGTAAACCCTTGGACCACCAGCGCCCGCTTGGCGCCCGTGCAGCCGGCGGCCACGCCGATGACCGACGACGGCAGCGAGACGCCACCGGCGTTGCGGGCGCGCAGGCGGACAAAACGCGGCCCAGCGCCCGGCGGCAGCGGCAGGGTCGCGCTCAGCCCGCCGACCTCTGCGGCGACCGCGAACCCTTCGCCATCGCTCGAGGTCTCGACCAGGTAGTCCACAGCCGCGTCGCCATTGGCGCCCCCGGTGGCAGGCGCGAGCCAGTGGACCGCGAAGGCGGCGCCGTCTCCGCCGACGTGCGCCCGCACCGCCCGCGGCGACTCGGGTGGGATCACCGGCACCTTGCCGTCGCGCTCGGCGAAGTAGCGGATGATCGCCTTGACCATGGCGCGCGACAGCAGGTGCCGGAAGCGCGGCTCACGCAGGTAGTCGGCGTCCGCCTTGGTGGAATGGAACGCGCTCTCGACCAGGGCCGCCGGCATGTCGGGGTTGTGTGTCGGATTCACCTCGCCGAAGTAGGCCGAGTAAAACCCGCGGTCCTTCCACTTGGGGTCGATCTCCGCGTGGATGTCGGCGATGATCGACTTCTGCAGCCAGCCGCCGAACTCAACGCTGCCCTTGGTGGCGGCGAAGTTCTTGCTGCCGTTCGGCGGGTTCGGCCCGTAGACGTAGGTCGAGGTGCCGCGGGCTGGGTCGGGCGCGTTGCTATGCCACGAGAGGTAGACCGCGTCGTCGGGCGGCTCATGGTGCCAGCCGGCGTAGCGCGAGCGCGAGGTGACGTCGTCGTTGTTGTCGGCCGTCGAGGAGTCCCAGACCGTCGCTGGGGCGCCGCTGTACTGCGTGTAGTAGCGGGCGCAGCTCTCCCAGCGTGGGCGCAAGGTGGTCGGCGCTGCAGCCGGTGGCTTGCCCGTGCCGCGCTCGATCTCCTCCATGCCGCCGCCGAGGCGGACGACGTCGGCGACGACGACCTGACCGCTCGCGGCCATCAACGTGTCGTTGTGCAGCAAGATCGCGCCCTTCGTCGGATCGTCGCCGGCGGCGAATGCGAAGGTGCCGAGCGGCCACCAGCTCTCGCCGTGGCGGCTCTGGTCGACCCGGATGTGGGCGCTGCCTCCACGGTGAATGACCTCGAAGTGTGCGTCCTTGCTCCGGTTGCCGCCCGCCGTCCAGCCGACTTTGACTTGATAGAGCCCGGACTTTGGCACAAGAGGGACGAACATCGCGCTCGCGGTGGGCGCGCCCTGCACAACCGTCGTCATGCGGTAGCCGCCGAGCGCGAAGGGGTTGACGCTGCCCTTGTAGGGCGCCTTGCCATTCGCAAAGCCCTTGCTGGCTCCAGCCTTCCAGGTGCCTTGCTCCTGGTAGCCGCCGGCGCCGGCGGTCGGCGCCGCGTCGCCGTCGTCGACGATGGCCTGACGCGGGTTGTGGTCGAGCTCGCGGACCCCGATGACCTGGGCGCCGGCGTTGCGCAGCAGCGGCTCCAGGTAGTGCAGCGCGCCCTCGGCGTTGACGAAGTCCTCCACGATGTCGTGATTGTTGCCGCGCTGTGTGGCCCAGCGTTTGAGGGAGTCTGCCCAGAAGAGGCCGTGGCCTGGGCTCAGGTAGACGGTGCGGCCTGAGAGCGCCCCAACCACGCCCGGGTGCATCGCGCCGACCAGGGCAGGCTGCGGCGCCGCAAGCGCGCCCGGCCGCGGCGGGTGGGCCCCGCCGTCGTCGGGGGCGACCGCGCCAGGCAGCTCCCAGGGCCGCTGCGGCGGCGGCTCGATAGGCGCCAGCAGGGTCAAGAGGTCTCGCTCAGCGCCATCGTTAGAGGCGAAGGGCCGCGCCACGAGCCGCACGGCCCGCACGCCGCTGTCTGACAACGCCAGCGTCAGGTGGCGCGACGCCGCCTCCAGGTCGAGCTCATCGACGTCAGGGCGGCCGTAGGCTTGCCAATCAATGTCGAGGTGCGCGACGGCCAACGTCTCGCCGGGCGTGTGAGCGACGCCGACGATCGCCCACGCCGGTGGCATGGCATCGGGCCCGGAGGCAAGCGCCAGGGCCGGGGTCAGCAGCAGCGCTAGGCCGAGTCCACACCGCGACCCGCGCCATGAGCGCGCCCAAAGCCGCGCCACGCCGCTCACGATGGCGCTTGCCGGCGGTCCCGACTTCGCCCACGCCACGACGCCGTCGGTGAGCCCGCGTCTCGACGCATGGCCTCGCGCTGCGGATGTCGGCGCCGCGGCGACGGCCGCCCTTGGCGTTGCACAGGGAGAGGTCGCGGTCTGCATGAGGCTCAGCCTTCCTGTGCGTAGTCGCGATAATGGTAGAACGCGGCGCGGGCAGCGAACAGCACCGTGGCGGCCGCCATCAGCACCGTGAACACCCAGAAGAACTGGTGAAGCGGCAGGTCAGGCATCTGCGTGATGACGACGACCAGCTTGCTGCCCAGGGCAACGGTCAGCAGCCAGAAGCCCATGATGGTCGACTTCATGCGCGTCGGCGCCTGCGTGTAGGCGAATTCAAGGCCAGTGACCGACACCATCACCTCGGCTTGCGTCATGACGAAGTAGGGCAAGATCTGCCAAGCGATTGGGACCTTGTCGGCCGTACCCGCTGCCGCCACGATCTGCTCCTGGATCATCGCCACCAGCGCGAACGCGGCCGCTGCCATGCCCATGCCGATGGTGATCTTGCGCAGCGGCGTCACCGTCACCACCTTCCCGATGAGCGGGTAGAGCACGAAGTTGTTGAGCGGGATCAGCATCATCACCATCAGCGGGTTCAGACTTGGGATCTGCGACGCTAGCAGCTCACGGCTGCCGAAGAGCGGGAGCGTCAGCTTGCGGTCCATCATCTCGGCCTGACGAATCCACGAGCTGCTGTGCTGGTCGAAGAGCGCCCAGAAGACGCTGATCAGGAAGAACACGCTGACGATCCGCAGCACAGCGGCGGGCCCCTCGGCGACGGCGGCGCCGTGCCGCTCGGCGACCGCGGCGAACAGGCGGTGGCGGTAGATCTCCGGGCCATCGGCGGCGGCGCTTGCGCGGGCCCGTGCGGCGTCGCCGCGCACCACGTCTGCGACGCCCTCGAAGGCGCAGGCCAGAAATCCGAGGTCGATGGCCTGCCGCTGGCGAGCCCGAAAGAGCCAGTAACCGAGGCCCGTCAGCGAGGCCATCAAGGCGAAGAAGACCTCTGTCGACAGCAGCTTGGTGAAGAAGAGCGGCAGACCGATGAGGCCGAGGAAGAGCAGCGACGACGACGCGAAGTCGAGCGCTCCGAGCTTGCCGCCTGGGCGGGGCTGAACGTGGACGTAGCGATGGCGCCCGAGCCAGAAGACCACCGTGGCGATGAACATCAGCACGCCGGGCACGCCAAACGCCACGCTCGTCCCGTAGGCCTCCTTCAGCCACGGGATGGCCAGCGTCGCGAAGAACGACCCGAAATTGATGATGAAGTAGAAGGCCTGGAAGATCTTGGTGACGAGGTGCCAATTGCCTTTGCCGAACTGGTCGCCGACGTTGGCGCTGACGCACGGCTTGATGCCGCCGCTGCCGATTGCGATGAGGCCGAGGCCAAGCGCCATGCCCTCCAGCGAGTCCTCGCCTACCGCCAGCACGGCGTGGCCGGCGCAATAGACCAGGCTCAGCCACAGGATGGTGCGGTATTTGCCGAGGAAACGGTCCGCCAAGATCGCGCCGATCATGGGGAACGCATACACGCCTGCGATGAAGACGTGGACCATCTCTTGGGCGCGGTTGCCCGCCAGCTCGCGGGTCAGGCCCTCGCCGGCGTAGATCGCGAGGTAGAGCGCGGTGAGGTGCACCTGCAGGATCGACTTCATGCCGTAGAAGCTGAAGCGCTCGCAGCCCTCGTTGCCGATGATGTAGGGCACGCTCGACGGGTAGCCGGTCGCCTGCTGGTCCGGCGATGTGCGCCACCCCTCCGCGGTCGTCGCCGGGACGCCAGGGTTCGC
This sequence comes from Pseudomonadota bacterium, assembly GCA_005777155.1. GTDB lineage: Bacteria > Myxococcota_A > UBA9042 > UBA9042 > UBA9042 > SXNM01. Next base: position 22,417 of record SXNM01000255.1, read on the forward strand.
GCTGCCCGCCGCCGAGTCGTGGATCTGGCCCGAGGAATTCGTCATTCAGCCTCCTGCGGGCGAAGGCCGAGCCATGGGCAGCCGACTGCCGGTCCTTGGTACCGGCCTCAGAGGCTGCGTGCGCGGCGGCGCCACAGCCCCAGCATGGTCAGGATTCCGAGCGCAAGCAAGGTCATGGACCGCGCGTCGTGCGGGGCGCTCTTGACGCCGGCGCTGCAGCCACTTGACGTCTGGCCACCCCCAGCGTTGCACCCCACCTGGATCGCGTTCGCTAGGGACGCCGCCTTGCCGTCGGGCCGCGACGCGACCAGCGACGCCAACCCACGGGGCAGGCCCTTCGGTACCAGCGCCGAGGCCTTGCTCGGCGACAAGACGTTGACGGCGAGAAGCTTTTGGCCGCTAAGCTCGAAGACCATGCCGTCGGTGAAGCCGCTGCCGAAGACCGTGATCTGGGTGTCGAGGCTGGACTCGACGCACTTCGGATCGACGAGGTCGATGCTGAGCGGTCCGAGCGCGACGCCGGCGTCGACAGATCCGCTGTCGGCGGCGGCGCCGTCAGAGGCGTCTTCGACCGCCTTGGCGACGACGGTGAAGGCGTCTTGCTTGTAGCCCACCTGGCCGTTCGGGTTGGTCACGAGCACCGGGTGCTTGCCCACCGGCACCGCCGCGGTGACGGTCGCCTTCATCTTGGTCGCTGTGACGCTCGAGACCGGGATGGACGTCGCGCCGATCTCCACCTTGGCGCCCTGTTGGAACTGTTCGCCGACGATCTCGATCTCGGTGATGACGCCTTGATCGATGGCCGCTGGCGTCACAAAGAGCACCACTGGCTTCATCTGCGAAGCGGTGTCTAGCTCGCCGACGTCAGGCTTGCCGCCAGTGTCGCTCGTGCCGGCGTCCAGGTCGCCTCCGGTGCCGCCGCCGCCCGTGCCCTCGACGCCGAGGCGGAGCAGGAAGTCGCCCTTCATCTGCTTGCCCTCTTTGGCGATGTCCTCAAGCCAGACCCACTGCTTGGAACCCGAGCAGGTGCCGAGCGGGTAGACGATGTGCAGCACGTTGGCCTTGGGTGTCGTGCCAGAGTCGGTCAGCGCCGCCAGCTGCTGGCAACCGCAGGTCTCGAGGCCCTCCCCGAGTTTGATCTTGCTGCACTGGCAGAAGCCGAGGCCGGATTTGGAGCAGCCCGGTTCCCAGTACTCGCCGGTGTCGCTGGCGTTGGACAAGATGCGGACCACCACACGGATATTGCCGCTCGTGAATTCCGGTGGGTGGTTCTCCGGCTTGCTCCAGTCAAACTCGTAGATCATCGCGGCGTTGCCCTGGATGTCCATGCCCGGCTGGCCAGCGGCGCTGTTGAAGAAGTCCGCGGTGTTGATGGTCCAGACCGGCGCGGCGTCGGGCGTGGCCGCGATGTCCTTGTCGTTGTAGAACTCGATCGACGCCGCGACCGACGGGAAGGGCTGCTGCGCCTTCTCAGCCGCCGCCATCACCAGCTCGACGCTCAACACCTTGACCGGATAGTCGCCAGGCTGTGGCTTGTAGATCTGGCCAAAGGCCTCGCCTTTGACAAAACCCGGGTGCGCGGACATCGGGTGCTTCTTGAGGCCATCGGCCAGCACGACCATATCGCCAGGCAAGTCGTCGTACTTCCATATGGTCTTCTCGGCGAACGCGGGGGCAGCCAGCAGCGTGGCGCCAGCGACGAGCGCGACCACCGCCCGCGACGATGAAGCGAGACGACGAGACATCACGGACCTCCTGCTGCGCACGCGCGCCGACCACGAGGATAGCCGCTCGTGGGGGCCAACGCTAGCTTCCGTCGTCCACAGTAAGACACTCCCGGACGCAGCCGAGACGCCGTGGTCAGCGAGCGTGACGACCGGTGACGTCTTGCCGCGTCTCTCGCCGTCTGCCACTGGCGCCTCGGCATGCCTTGGCCCGCAAGATCGGCTCTGTCATGCCTTACCCAGCCAGAGCCACGCCAGCAGCGACCCCCACGTCGCAAGCTTGTGCGCGTCTCCAGACGTGGCAGGCCATCTCGGGCCGCCGGCGGTCGCGGTGGCGGGCGACCGACCCCTGCATTGCGGCGGCGAGGCGCGGTGGCTAGGCTCGGGCCCATGCTGCCTTTGCTCTCCACCTTGGCCGGCCACGTGGCACAGCGGACGGCGCTGGCGCGACTGCTCACCGTCGGTCGTCCCGCGCACGCGCTGCTCTTCGAGGGGCCCGTGGGCGTCGGCAAGGCGACGCTCGCTGGGGCCGTCGCCGCCACGCTCGCCTGCCTGCGGCCGCAGGGGCCCGATAGCCCTCACCCGGGTGATGCCTGCGGCGATTGCCGATCTTGTGTCGCGATGGGGCGCGGCGAGCACCCGGACGTGGCCCGCGTCGAGGCGCAGGGGCGCACCATCAAGATCGATCAGGTGCGGGCGCTGACGCCTCGCCTACGATACGAGCCGGTGCTGGGACGTCACAAGGTCGTGCTCCTGCTAGAGGCCGACCGCCTGGGCGAAGAGGCCGCCAACGCGCTGCTTAAGACCCTGGAAGAGCCGCCCTCGCGGACCCACTTTTTGCTCGTCACGTCGCGCCCGCAGCTGCTGCTCGACACCATCCGCTCGCGGTGTCAGACGCTGCGCTTTGGGCCACTCGCGGCGGAGGAGATCAGCGTCGTGCTCGCCGCCGAGGCCGCCCAGCGCGGCCAAGCGCTCGATCCGGCCCTGCTGCGCCTCGGCGCCGCCCTTGGAGACGGCAGCATCAGCGCGGCGAGGCTGAGGGCAGATCCCGCTTGGCATCCCGTCGTGACCGCCGTCGTCGACGCTGTGGTCCACCTCGGCCTCCGCCCTGTCGGCCACGAGGTCGGCCAGGTCGAACTCCTCGCAGCGCTGATCCCCGCCGCACCCGCGCCTCAGGCGAGCGCCACTGGCGACGCTGACGGCGACACGAGCCCGAAGCCGAGCGGCGCTAGCAAGGGCAAGGGCATGGATCGCGAGCGACTCTTGGTCTGCCTGGACCTGCTGCGCGCCGTGCTCCGCGACGCCGTCCTCATCGGCGCCGGCATCGACGCCAGATCGCTGCCCCATGCGCCGTGGGCCGAGGCCCTTCAGGCCCTGGCGCAGCGCGTCGGCGTGGAGCCGCTGGCCAGCGCCATCGATGAGCTTGAGCGCACCGAGACGGAGTCGGTCTACAACCCCTCGCCGCAGCTGGCCCTGGAAGCGACGCTGGCGGCCATGGCGCGCCACGCCCGCGCCGGGCGCTAGCGACGCGAGCCATTTTTGACCGGCGGCGTCTGTTGCCGTCTGTGCTCACCGGCCTCGGCGCGCCCTCTCTCTCGAAAAGCGTCGTCGCCGGCTCCCTCGCACCAGAGCCGCGCTCCCTTTCGGCGCCCACGACGTCCAGTGGCGAGCGTCGCTTGGCAATCGCCGAGGCAACGCTAACGCGCTCGCGCAGGGCGAAGACTCATATCAGACCGGTGTCGACGCGGGCGGCGCCGAAAAGCGCTTCGTGGAGCTCGAGCTTGATCTGACCGCAGTTGGCCGGACGATTGTCTGGTCGCTTGGCGAGGCAGCGGTTGAGCAAGACGACGATGCGGCGGTCGAGGTCGGGTACGAATTTGTGCGGATCGGGTACCGGCTCGAGCGCGTGCGCGACGAAGATGTTGCCGTCCTGAAAGGGCAAGCGGCCGACCAACGCTCGGTACAAGATGCAGCCGAGCGCGTAGATGTCGGCGCGGTGGTCAACCGGCGAGCCGTCGATCTGCTCAGGTGCCATGTAGTAGGGAGTCCCAGCGAGCACAGATAGCTCGCCAAACGAATCATCGAGCACCCGCGCCAGGCCAAAGTCGAGCAGCTTCGCCGTGCCGTCGTTGGACACCAGGATGTTGTCCGGCTTGAAGTCGCGGTGGATCATGCCGCGGCCATGGGCGTGATCGAGCGCGGCGCAGACTTGCTCGACGACGCTCATGAGAAAGAGCTTGTCGCTGACCGGCTTGCCTGACGGCAGGTGGGCTGAGAGCGGCTGGCCTTCAATGTACTCCATCGAGTACCAGGGCACGTCGTCCTCGTGGCCCATGTCGTAGATGTGCACGATGTTCGGGTGGCTAAGGCTCGCCGCCATGCGCACCTCGCGGTCGAAGTACTTGCGCGCGACCTCCGTAGGCATCGAGCCATCGATCATGAACTTGAGCACGACCACGCGGTTCAACAGCGCGTCTTCGGCCCGAAAGACCACGCCGTTGCCTCCCTGGCCGAGTCGGCTGAGGCCTTTGTAGCGGCGCGCCAGCGTCACGGGCACGCCCTTGGGCCACCCGTCAGTGCCGAACTCGACGCCGAAGGACTTGACCGCCACCGCCCGCGCTTCGCCGCCGACATAGGCGACCGTCCCCTCGGTATAGGTCTGTGTCGCTTCCGTCTCGACCGCGCCGCCGAGCTGGAAGCGACCCGTCGGACGCGCTCCTACGGCGCCAACCAGCGACATCTCCTCCGGCGCGTCAGGGAGCTTGGCGAGCCGCGCCCGCAGGGCCTCGACCCAGGCGGCTTGGCTCGGCGCATTTCCCAGCGTCGGCGCCACCCGCTCAAGCAGCGCCTTGCCGATGCGACCCTGGCCCAACTCGATCGCCAGCTCGACCGCCTCGCGGGTCCACTGCGCCAACTTCTCCGGCTGGCCGGGCAGCGTGAGCAGACCGTGGAGCGCCTGGAATGCGCCTTTTAGATCACCGCGCTCGCGCAGGAGATCGGCGCGCAGCCGCAGCGACTGCGGATACTGCGACTCGGTCTCGCTGACGCTCTTGAGCAGCGCCAGCGCCCGGTCGTGCTCGCCCCGGGCGAAGCGCAGCCTGGCCGCCGCGATCTTGTCGCCGTCACGCTCCAGCGCCACGATCGCCCGCTCCGGCTCGCCCGCCAGCTGCCAATGCTGCGCCGCCAGCCGAAACTGCTGCGCCATCTCGAACGCCGCCGCCGCCTCGCCCGGCCTCCCCGACTGGGCCAAGAGCTCGGCAGCCTCGATGTAGCGCGCGAGGCGCTGCAGCACCTTGCTGGCCAACTCGGGCAAGTTGCCGCGGCGAAAGGCGTCGAGCGCGTGATCCCACTGCTCGAGCTTGACGTAGGCGCGGCCTGCTCCGTCATAGTCGCCAGCCTCTAGCCGCGCCTCTGCGGCCAGCTCCAGCGCCCGCGCTTGGTTGCCGGTGCGCTTAAACAGTTCAGCCGCCTCAGCCTTCTTGCCCGCCTTGAGCAGCAGGTCCGCGGCCTCGACGAGCGCCCCCAACTGCTCGGCAACCTTGGCCGCCTCGACGAAGGCGCCGTCCTTGGCCAGGGCCCGCGCCAGGGCGCGCTGGTCCCCGGACTTGCGGTGACAAAAGGCCGCCGACGCCCAGTCCTCCAGCTTCTCGAACGCGGCGCCCGCTTCGGCCCACTTCTCGGCCTTGCGCAGCGCTCGCGCGGCGTCCGCTGCCCGGCCCGCCTGCTGGAAGAGCTGGGCCGCGCGCTGGTGCAAGTCGTTCTCGGACGCCACCTTGGCGGCGGCGAGCGCGCCCTGCTTCTTCAATGTGGCGTCGACAAGCCGGCTGCCACGCGATGCTTCACTTTCGGAGAGCTTGGCCACCATCCGCTTGATGGCGACGGCGCCGACGCCGAGCACAAGGATGCCAATCCCAAGCGTGACCAGGCGGTTGCCGAGAAGCTCTTCCATCGCGATCCAAGCGGGTGGGGGAGGGATCTCCAGCTGCTATGTGAAGGGTACCAGGAGGTGGGGCACGGCCTAGCGCGGGCGTAGACCAGACCCAGAGTCTAAAGCCACGTGACTGGAAAGTCGAAGAATCCGCACCAACGCCGCCGAGCGCGCCGATAGAACCGCAGACCGCGAGGCCGCGCCTACCGACCCACGACGAGCAGCTTCACGCCATCGGCAAAAAGAATGTGCGCTTTGCCGTCGCCGAGGGCCTCGACCAGCCCGTAGCCAAATCGCACGTGGCGCACCAGGTTGCCGATCGCTGGTCGCAACGTCGGGCCGTATTCGAGCGCGGTCGCGAGGTCGCGCTCGGCCAGCTGGCGCTGGTAGCGCTGCCGCTCAGCCGATGCCGCCGGCCGCTGGGTCGGAGTCCGCGCCTCTGCGGCTGCTGCGCTCGCCGTCTTGCCGCCGCCGCTGGCCTTCGGCGTCGATGACGCCGCGCCGCTGCTGCCAGCCGCCTGGGCGGCGCTCGCACCTGGCGCGCCCTTGTAGCGGTGCACCGAGCCGCAGGTCCGGCAGCGCACTTGCACGATGGAGCGCCCGTCCATCGCCGTAATGTCGTGATCTAGGATCCGCTTGCAGGCCGTACACCAAGACTCGGTTTCGCGGCCGACCGCCGGCAAGACATCTGCTCGGCGCAGGCGGTGCAGGGTCACGGTAGGCTCCTCTGCCTCGCCGCCGTCGACGGCGCGGGCGGCCAGACGATAGGTGCCGGGCAGGTGCTTGGCAATCGCTGGCCTGCGCGGGCGGTTGGCCCACCGCGGAGGACCTCGCCGCAGGGGCCGCGGATTGCCGCTAGATCGCCCGCGAGCGGAGCAGCGAGATGCCGACCAGCGTACCGGTCCAGAGGCCGGTGAGCGCGAGCAGCAGCGCCCACCATGTCGTCGGCGACCACCACCCCCGCACCTCCGCGGTGGGCAGCAGCGCCGCGAAGAGTCCCCACGCCGCCAACGTCGTTGCGGTCAAAATTACCCGGTTGACCTGGCGGTCGCGCGCCTCGATCACGCGCTCCAGACTAGGATCCGCAACCTCAAAGCGGAGTTCGCCGCGGCGGGCTCGGCGCAAGATCGCCCGCAGCTCTCCTGGCATGACGTTGGCGAGGCTCCACCAGTCGCGCGCCGTGCGGGTGATGCGGCGGCTGTAGGTCTCGGGGTCCAAGGCGCGCGCCAGATACAGGCGAACAAAGACCGGGCGCAGGTCCACGAGCGGGTTGAAGGTCGGGTGAATCTGCCGAGCGATGCCCTCCATCGTCGACAGCGCCTTGCCGATCAGCAGCAGGTCGGCCGGCAGGTCGATGTCGTGGCGGGCGATGACCTCGATCGCCTCGCCGAGGAATGTGCTGACCTCGACGCTCTGAATGTCGACGCCATGGTAACGGCCCATCAACGCCGCCACCTCGCCGCGTAGGCGCCGCACATCGACGCTGTCGCCCAGCAGCCCGAGGTCCATGAGCAGCGACACCAAGAGCTCAGCGTCTCCGAGCAGCAGCGCCGCCATAAACGTGAGCAGCTCGTCGATTCGCTCGCGATCGAGCGACCCCATCATGCCGAAGTCGAGCACGCCGAGGCGACCGTCGCGAAGCACCAGGAAGTTGCCCTCGTGCGGGTCGCCGTGAAAGAAGCCGTGCTCGAAGATGCTGGAGATCACCTGCTCGGTGGAGAACTCCGCGATCTGCACCGCGTCGACACCCCACTCCGCGAGGCGCTCACGGTCGGTGATGCGGCAGCCGTCGAGGAACTCCATGACCAACATGCGCCGGGTGGACAGCTCCGGCCAAGTGCGCGGCACCACCATGCGCGGGTGGTCGACGATCTGGCGGCGAAAGCGCTCGATGTTTCGAAGCTCATTGCCAAAGTCTGTCTCGAGCCGCAGATTGCGGGCCAACTCTTCGATCGCCTCGACGGGCTTGAAGCGCCGCACCTCTGGCAGCTGCTGCTCGAGCCATCCCGCGACGAAAGTGATCAGCTCCAGGTCGCGCCGCAGGCTGTCATCGAGCCCCGGACGCTGCAGCTTGACCACGACGAGCGAGCCATCGTGCAGCGTAGCCCGGTGGACCTGCGCGATCGAGGCCGCGGCGATGGATTTCGGCTCGAAGTGCGCGAAGACACGGTCGATCGGCTGCCCGAGCTCGGCCACGATCATGGCCTGCGCCAGCTCGCTGTCGAAGGGCGGCACGTCGTCTTGCAGGCGCCTGAGCTCCTCGATCAGCGACATCGGCACCAGGTCGGGGCGGGTCGCCAGCGCCTGGCCGAGCTTGATGTAGGTCGGGCCAAGCTCCTCGAGCGCCATTCGAAGGCGCACCTCCCAACGTCGATCGGCCACGCTGGCGTCGGCCTCCACGCTACGGCCGAGGCGCACCAGCCCTGCCAAGCCGACCCGTTCGAGCACGTGGCCAAAGCCATAGCGGACGGCCACGCCTAGCACCTGACGCAGGCGACGCACCTGGCGGGCCATGCCCGGAAGGGCCAAGAGGCGGCCGAGGGCGCTCACGTCGGGCCGCCGGCGGGCGCCTCTGCCGGTGTCCGAGCTTGTCCTGCTGCGGCGTCGGCGGGCACGGCGGGCTCAGGCAGCCCATCGGCGCTTGGCTGGACCTGCGACTCGGGCTCCGTCTCGCGCTGCGCCTGAGTCTTGGCCTGCGTCTGGGCCCAAGCCTGAGTCCGCACCGCCGGCTCGGCCCCGGCCTGGGTCGGCGCTGAAGCCTCTTGTACGGTCTCAGCCACAGCCTGGGCTCGCGCCTGGGCTGCCGCCGCCGCCGCGGCCGCCACCGCCGACGTCTGCTGCGCAGCCTGTGCCGCCGCCTGCGCCGCCGCCTCCGCC
>SXNM01000256.1 GCA_005777155.1 Pseudomonadota bacterium
ACGCTGCTGCGGGAGCGCCTCGTGCGCGTGCAGTTCGCGCCGTCTGTCGCCAGTGAGGTGGTTGGCCGCGCCGACGCCGATGAGGGTGGCGCACGCACGCTGCTGACCCGCCTAGCACAGTGGATCGAGGAGCCGCTGGGCAGCGCCTTGCTCGATGGCGAGCTGCGCGCCGGGATGCATGTTCAGGCCGCGCTCACCGCGGGCCAGACGCTGGTGCTGCGTCCGCTGTCTGCCGAGGAGGCCGGCGCCGCCCACCCCTGAACGGCGGGCCCCTGGGCCGCTTATTCGCCGACGGCGCCGATCCAGAGGCGGCCCCTGGGTCGTCCGTAGACGTCAGAGGCGGGCGCAGTGTGCGCTGCGGGCGGCGTTGCCCTAGGCTCTTCGGCGTGCCAGCCGGCGTCGGCAGGCGCAGGTTCGCTCGTGGACCAGGCGACGCCCTGTCCGAACAGCAGCCCTGGAAACCGCGGCGCAAAGGGTCGCTCGCCCTGCGGCGCCAGCTCGACCCGTCGACCGACCACGCCGTCGCCGAGGTGGAGGCCGTCGTCGCTCGGGCGCTCCTGCAGCCGGGGCACCACGCAGTGACGCAGGGCCACGCTGCCGCCCTGGTGGCCGCAGAGGGGGCGCCCTGACTCTTCGGCGTCGGCGGCCAGCAGGCAGTGGTCGAGCTCGATGGTCCCCGGCCCGCCAGCGCCGCCGCCGGCCAGCGCCACCGCGCCAAGGGCACCTCGGCAGCGGCCAAAGGAGCAACCTCGCGCCAAGATGCTGCCATTGCGGCTGGCGAAGAGGCCTCCGCCCCCGATGCCATCAGCGCTGAGGTCAGAGAGGACGCAGCTCTCGAGCTCGACGCGGCAAGCGCCCGCGGCGCGGACGCCACCGCCTTGCTGCGCTCGGCCCCGAGTCAACCTGCAGCGCCAGAGGCGGACCCGTCCCTGCTGTACGTCGACGGCGCCGCCGCCCTCGCCTCGGCCGCGCCCCCCGCTCAGCAGGCAGCCGATGACTTCGACTTCGCTGGCCATGTAGACCTGCAGGCAGGCCCCTACGCCCGCCTCTGGGCCTTGCAGCAGCAGGCCCTCCAGGCGGACCCGCCGCGCGCCCTCCACGCTGATCACCGGCCCGCGCTGCGCCCGCAGCGTCACGCTGCCAAGGCCCTGCGCGGCCACCAACGCGACGTCGTGCGGCAGCGCGACCGGCGCTGTGTAGGTGCCGGGCTGGACGCGGACGACGCAGCCCGGCGGGAGGCGCCAGAGCCGATCGCCGAGCGATCCATCGCCCGGGCCATGGTCCACCGTGTGCGGCAAGCCCTCGGCGCTCGCTGCGCTCACAGACCGGCGATGTTGACGTTCTGGTAGAACTTCTTGAAGTCCGCGAACGGCAACTCGAAGACGCCGTCGTCCTTGCCGTCCTGGCCGGGCTCGACGCGACCCCAGGGGTTGCGCAGCTTCACGAACCGCTTCTTGTCATTGCCGCGGCCCTTCTCGTAGGCGCCGAGGATGGTGTAGGCGTGCCAGGCGTACAGGTTGGTGCCCTGGTAGATCGCCTCATCCTCTTTGCCGCGGGTGCCCGCCGCCATCACCTGGTCGTTCTTGCTGGCGTTGACGAGCTTGGTCCAGAGCATGTCGTCAGGTGTGGTGTCGGTCGACATGTACGACACACGCTTGCCGCTCAGCGCCTCGATCGCCTCGGCGGTGCTGCCGCCCTCGCCTATGACGTTGTAGCCGCCCTTGAGCTGTGCCCACGCCTTCTCGTAGATCCCCGGCCAGAACTCGCGGCCACCGGACTTGAGCTGCTCGCCCTTGGCGTACCGCAGGTCGGTGCGGCCCTGCTGGCTCGGCATGTCGCCGTCGATGGTCACCCAGGTCTGCTCGTAGTTGGTGTCGTAGTAGTTCTTCTTGGTGAAGAACCGCACCTTGTACGTGTTGTCGCCGTTGTCGACGATGCCCGACTTGACCAAGTTCGGGTTCTCCGCCGCGACGCCTGAGAGCGCGGCGACGAAGTAGCAGTCTGCGACGGCACCCTGGGCGACGTCGGTGGCGCGGACGCCGTTGGAGAACAGCTTGTTCTTGGGGTCGAGGCCCGACTTCGCGTAGCCCCAGTCTGCGCCCTGGTGCTCGTCACGCAGCCGCGGATCTGCGAGATCCTTCGGCTCGACCTTGGGCTTCTTGCGGGCGTCCTGCTGCTGCGGACCGGCGACCTCTGGCATGGTGTCCTCTCTTGGCGTTCGTGCGGTCGAGGGGCGGACAGTCGCTGTCCACCCCCGATGCAATGGACACTAGGGCTGAGGCGGTCTGGTCCGCAACACAATCTGGGGCAGCGTGACCGCCGGCTGGGGAGCCCGCGCCCCAGTCGCCAGCGCCGGCCCCTTTTGCTACAAGTCCATGGCGACACGGGCCCGGCGGCCCCTGTTGCGTCCGGCTCCGGAGGAACCACCACGATGCAGCGCCAATCCAGCACCTCGCCGTCGGCTCGCCCCTGGGTCGCGATTCTCTCCGCAGCATGGGTGGGCAGCCGCCGCGCCGCGCTGTTCGCTTCAGCGATGGTTTTCACGTTGGCGTTCGGCTGCGGCGGTGAGCCCGAAGACGCGAAGGCGGACGCCAAAGGCGACGTCGACGCCGAGGACACCGCCAAGACCGTCGACGCTGGCGCCGACAGCGCGGGCGACGCCGCCGACACCATCGGCTGGACGGTCAAGTGGACGCAGTCGGCGCCACCCCTGCCGGGCGAGGCGCATGGCGGGGCCATCGTGCCGGGACAGCCGGGCCACTTCGTGTTGGTCGGCGAGCAGGCGGCTGTGGCGGTCGTGACGCCGACAGGGACGCAGCTCCACAGCATCCCAGGGGCGGGCAGCGCCAACTTGCACGCGGCCTATGTCGGCGCCAATGGCGAGGCAGTGGTCGGTGGATCGCACTCGGTGCTGGCGACGGGCGTCGGCGACGAGTGGCAGCTGGTGGCTGCGATTCCTCCGACGCCGCCGGCGACCTTTCGCGCTGTCGACGGCCACGGCGGCAGCGTCTGGGCGGTGGGCAACGACGGCGTGGCCTGGCGTCGCGACGACAAGGGCGTCTGGCTCTCTGAAGCGGTGAGCGTGACCGAGGGGGCCGCAGGGGCGCCTGCCGCCGCGCTGCCGCCTGGGGCCGACTTCACCGCCGTGGCGGTGGCCGAGGCCGGCAAGGTGGTCTACGTCGGCGTCGACCTCGGCAATGAAGGAGGCGCGCTGCTCGAAAAGGTGGAGGGCGGCTGGCGTCGGCTCGCGCTCCAAGTAGCCCCGGCCCAGGTCTGGCGGGCCCCAGGCGGCGTGGTCTACCTCGCGGGAGGCGCCTTGGAGCCCTTTGTCGCCCGCTGGGACGGCGCAAAGCTTGAACAGTTGCCGGGCCTGCAGTGGTCGCTGGGCTTCCGCAGCGTGCGCGGCGCCGCCGACAATCTCGTCTTTTTCGGCGCACGCAAGGGCCAGCTGCGCCGCTTCGACGGCAAGGCGGTCAGCGTCGTTGACGTCGCGCCGCCGGTCGGGACGCCCAAGCCCTTCCCGGCTCCCAGCGCTGATCTGCTGGCGGTGTTGCCGCACGGACCTGATGACGTCCTTGTCGTCACGGCCTTTTACACCTACCGCTACGGTCTCCAGCCATGAGCCGAATGCGCCGCGGACCCGCTTCGCCCCTGCGCCGCGTCGGCGACTGGCTGGCAGGCGCGCTGCTGTCCATCGCCGCCTGCGGGACGCCCGCGGAGCCCGAGAAACAAGCGCTAACGGTCCCCAGCTGCGCCACCGTGACGCGCTTTGGCAACGGCCAACGCTGCGATGGTGCCCCCTCCTTGGCGGTCTGCGGCGCTGGGACCGCCGCGCTCTGCGCCAGCGATTGGCTCTGCTTCGACGCGCCGGAGCGCGCGTTCTGCGCATGTGCCAGCGACGCCGACTGCGAGGGCAGGGCGGTCTACATCAACGCCGCCCGCGCCAAGGCCAAGATCGCGCCGCTGGCGGCAAAGTGCAGCGGTGGGCGCTGCAGCGGAGCTCCGTAGCGCACGACCCCGCGGCGACGGTCTCGCTCAGACGGCGCGGCGGGCGCTGACGATCGCGGTCGGTCCAGGCCCGATGGGGTCGCAGCGGGCGTCGACGGCACCGGCGCCCTGCAGCAGCTGGACCATCTCCCGCCCCTGCTCGCGGTCGCCCAACTCCGCGGCGAACTGCCCGCCAGGCTGGAGGGCGACCAGGGCCGCCCGCGCCAGGGGCCGCAAGACGTCGAGGCCGTCTTCGCCACCGTCGAGGGCGAGCCGTGGCTCGTAGCCGCGGACGGTGAGCGGCAGCCCGGCGAGGCGGTCGCGACGGATATAGGGCGGGTTCGAGTAGACGCCGGCGAGGCTAGACGGCGCGGCGAAGGGCCCGAGCAGCGGGGCCTCGGCGAAGGTCAAGGCGGCGTCGAGACCGAGCTGCGTGGCGTTGGCGCGGGCGACGTCCAAGGCGGCCGCCGAGATGTCCGTGGCGCCAATCGGCCTGGCGTCGCCACGTGCCCGCAACGCCGCCGCAAGCGCCAAGGCGACGGCGCCGCTGCCAGTTCCGACATCGACGACCATCCCGCTGGGCGCCGCCTCCGTGGCGAGAAACTGCAGCGCACGGTCGACCAGGGACTCGGTCTCGGGCCTCGGCACCAGGACCGCCGGGCCGACCTGCAGCTCGACGCCGTGGAAGCTCTTGTGGCCGAGGATGTAGGCCACGGGTTCCGCTCGCGCCCGCCGGCGTATGAGCGCGCGAAAGCGCTCCAGCTCGTCGGGCTGCAGCGGGCGCTCGTGGTCGATGTAGAGGTCGAGTCGACGCAGCCCGGTCGTCGCGCACAGCAGGAGCTCGGCGTCGAGGCGGGGCGACTCGCTGCCGTGCTTCTGCAGAAATGGCGTCGCCCAAGCCAGCATCCGCCCGAGGGTCCAGATCTCTGTCACGCACCCTCCGGCTCGGCGTCGACGACCGCCGCGGCGGCGCTGGCACCGCCTGGACTCGCGGCGTCGGCGCTGCTCCCCCCGCCGTCCGAGCGCCCCCCAGCGCCGCCGATGCGTGCCACGATCGTCACCTCATTCTTGTCGTGGCAGAGGTGGCGGGCGGCAGCGATATAGCCGCTGGCCGCTGCGGCGACCAAGCCCTCGGTGACCGCGGCGAGGTCCGGCGCTCCGCGGAACTTCATCTGCACCACGACGAAGCGCGGCGGGCCGCCCGCGCCGAAGCGGTCGCTCGCGCCCAACTCGCCGAGCAGGGCGACGATCCGCGCCGGATACGCCACGATGTCGGAGACCAGCCAGTCGAGCCGCGTGCCCGGCGCGAGGTGCGGCGTGGCGTCGTAGCGAAAGGCGTCGGCCTCAAAGAATTGGACGCCGCGGTCGCGCATCAACGCCGGCGTGAGCGGGGCGCGATCGACGGCTAGCACCCTGACGCCGGCGCGACGCAGCACGACGGTCCAGCCGCCGGGTGAGGCGCCGAGGTCGAGGGCCACCTCGCCGCGCGACGGCCAGACGCCGAGCTGGCCAAAGGCCTCCGCCAGCTTGCGGAACGAGCTCGCTGGCGCCGTCGGATCGTCGTCCACGGGCAGGCGGCCGCCGGGGAGCGCGGAGGGCCAGGGGCTGCCGATCGGTCGCGGCGACGCCGGGGCGACGCTGAGCTCGAGGCTGCCGCCGCCGATCGCGGCGTCGCCGTCGACGTCCAAGAGCAGCTGAACGCGCACGGCAGCGCAGGGATCGTCATCGGCGCAGCGCTGGCGCCAAGTTCGGCGCCGAATGGCCGACATGCGCGCATCGATCGCCGCCAGCAGCCGGTCGCGGCGGCCAGCGCCAGGCGGTCGCGGGTTGCCGCGCAGATCGCCAGGCAACAGCGCATGCAGGCTAAAGGAGCGCACGCCGTCGAGCGCCTGCGCCAACATGTCGGCGATTGCAAGGGCTTGTCGTTCGACGGGTCCGGGGCCGATGCGTCGCACGGCCGGCAGCACCTGCAGGGCGTAGACCGGGTCCAGCGCGGCGACCAGCGCCAGCTGGGCCTGTGGCTCGTCGGGCCAAGGGCCTAGGTGCGCCTGGACCGCGCCCGAGAGCAGCCAAACCGGCGCGCTGGCACCGCCAAGCTGCAGCTCGGCGGCCAGGTGCGTCTCGGCGCCGTGGCGGCAAAGGAAGATCCAGCGCGAGCAGGCGGCCGTGCCTTGTGGCGTCGCGTCGGCGGTCGATGCGGACAGCATCTGGGTGCAGCGCAGCGCGCCGCTAGGGCCGCTGCAGGCCGGCGATGGCGGCTTCGATGCGGTCGAAGGCGCGCTCCAGGGTCTCGCGCGACACGGCGCCCACTGAGAGGCGGAACCAGGGACCGGCGTGGTCGGCGCCGAAGGCGTCGAAGGGGACGGCGGCGACGCCGGCGGCGTCGAGCAAGAAGGCGCCAATGTCGGTCGTGCTCGAGAGCACCTTGTCGCCGTGGCGGTAGCCGAGCAAGTTGAACTCGACGCTCAGGTAGATGGCGCCCTGCGGCTCTAGCGCACGCACTGGGACGCCCGCGGCCCGGATCGCCTCGACGCGGCGGTAGATGATCGCCAAGCGGTCGCTCGCCTCGCGGCGAATCCAATTGACATACTCGTCCACCGCGGCGTCGTCCTGCAGCAGGTTGGCCGTGGCGAATTGCTCGGGGTGTGGGGCCCAGGCGCCGATGTGGCCGAGCAGCGCGTTCATCGCCTTGCAGACCGGTGGCGGCGAGACGCCCCAGCCCAGGCGCAGCCCGGTGGCGGCGAACGACTTGCTGATGCCGTCAACGTAGATCGTGTAGTCCGCCATGCGGCGATCGACGCCGATCGGATCGACGTGGTCCAGCTCGCCAAAGGCCAACATCCAGTAGATCTGGTCGTAGATGAGGAAGAGTGGCTTCTCGTTCGCCGCCTTGCGCCGCTCGTTCTCGGCGACGATGGAGTCGCACAGCTCGGCCAGCACGTCGCCGCGGATCATCGTGCCCGAGGGGTTGAGCGGCGAGTTGATGAAGAACAGGCGGGCGTCGCGCAGATGCGGCGCAAACGCATCCAGGCGTGGGAAGAAGCCGGTCTCGACGTCGACCGCCAGCGCCGTCGCTCGGGCGTCGGTGATCTGGCAGTAGTGGTTGTTGTTCCAAGACGGCGTGGCGTAGACGACCTTGTCGCCGGGGCCGACCAAGCAACGGTAGGCGGCGAACAAGATCGGCCGCGCGCCGCTCGAGACCGTCACGTCGTCGGGGCTGATGTCGATGCCTAGGCGCTTCTTGTAGAGGCGGGCGATGGCCTGGCGCAGCGGCGCGATGCCGTTGGCGGGCGGGTAGTTGGTGTAGCCCTGCTCGTACGCCGCGATGACGCCCTGCATCAGCGCGGCCGGGATCGGGTACTCCTGCGGATCGAAGTCGCCGATGGTGAGGTTGCACACCTCACGACCGCCGGCGACCAGCTCGCGGACGCGGGCCGCAATGGCGAGGATCGAAGACCCCTTGAGCGACGCTGCCATCGGGCTGAGGCCAGTGGCGATCCAGGCGTTGGACATGCAAGGCCTCGGCGCTGCGCCGCGCTCGCGGAGGCGAGGGCGCGCAGGTGGCGATCAGCGCGCCGTCGAGGGCCGAGCGTGGCCGCGGATGGCCGGGCGCGCTCGGCCCCCGCGGCCGCTCTGTCCCTAGTAGCGGTAGTGCGCGGGCTTGTAGGGGCCCTCGACCGGGATACCGAGGTAGCCGGCCTGCTCCGCCGTCAGGGTCGTCAACTGCACGCCCAGCTTGGCGAGGTGCAGGCGAGCGACCTCTTCGTCGAGCTTCTTCGGCAGGGTGTGGACGCCGTGCGCGAACGTCTCGGTCCAGAGCGCCAGCTGCGCCAGCACCTGGTTGGTGAAGGAGTGGGACATCACGAAGCTCGGGTGGCCGGTGGCGCAGCCGAGG
>SXNM01000257.1 GCA_005777155.1 Pseudomonadota bacterium
CCGTTCACCACCTCGACGCTGCAGCATGAGGCCAACCGTCGACTCAAGATGTCGGCGCAGCAGACGATGCGCGTGGCGCAGGGGCTCTACGAGAAGGGTCTCATCAGCTACATGCGTACCGACAGCACCCGCATGGCCGACGAGGCGGTGGCGGCGACGCAGGCGGCGGTGCGCGAGCGTTTCGGTGAGCGCCGGCTCGCCGAAGCGACGCGGGTCTACGAGACGCGTAGCGTGGGCGCGCAAGAGGCCCACGAGGCGATTCGGCCCGCAGGTGAGCGCTTTCTGCCGCCCGAGGAGCTCGGGCGCGACCTGAGCGAGCCCGAGCGCAAGATCTACGAGCTGATCTGGCGGCGCACCTTGGCGTGCCAGATGGCCGACGCCCAGCTCGAGCAGACCACGCTCGACGTGGCGGTGACCCCGCAGGCCGGCGCCCCGGCGACCCTGCGCGCCAGCGGGCGCATTGTCCGCTTCGATGGTTTTCTCGCGGCGTTTGGCGAGGCCGCAGAGGACGAGCCCGACTCCGGGCGCCTGCCCGCGATGGAGAAGGGCCAGTCGCTCCAGTGGCATGGCGACGACCCGCTGCAGGCGCGCGAGCACCAGACGCGGCCGCCCGCCCGCCTGAACGACGCCAGCTTGGTCCGCGGCCTCGAAGAGAAGGGCATCGGCCGCCCGAGCACCGACGCCGCGATCTTGCAGGGCCTGCTCGACCGTGGCTATGCGTTTCGGCGCGGCAATGCGCTGATCCCGACCTTCATGGGCATGATCGTCACCGATCTGCTCGAGCGCAACATGCCGCAGCTCGTGGATTACGCCTTCACCGCCCAGATGGAGGCGCAGCTCGACGCCATCGCCCGCGGCGAAGAGGACTGTGCTCACTACCTGCGCAACTTCTATCGCGACGGATTTGACGCCGGCGCCGGCCACGTGCTTGGCCTGACGGATCTGCTGAGTCAGGTGCGAGATCGCATCGATCCCGCCGTCGCCAGCGGGTTGACCATTGGCGAGGATGGCGGCGACAAGGTCGAGGTGCGCATCGGCCGCTTCGGCACTTTTGCCCGCTGCGGCGAACGCACAGCCACCGTGCCTGAGGAGCTTGCGCCAGACGAGCTCACCGTTGGCCGTGCCATCGAGCTTTTCGAGGCCAAAGAGCGGGGCGACGCGCCGCTTGGCGTCGCGCCCGATGGCACCGCGGTGTTCCTCCGCAATGGCCGCTACGGCTTCTACCTGCAGCTCGGCGTGAAGCAGGGCGACGACGACAAGCCCAAGATCGTCAGCCTTTCTAAGGGCATGGCGCCAGAGTCGCTCGACATCGGGCGCGCCCTGCAGCAGCTCACCCTGCCGCGTACCCTCGGCCAGCACCCGCGCACCGGCCAGGCGATTGAGGCCCACGTCGGCCGCTATGGCGATTACCTCAAGGTTGGCGCCGAGTCGCGCTCACTGCCGGTCGGCGTTTTTGCCATCGACGTCGGGCTCGACCAGGCCGTCGCCCACTGGGACAAGCCGCGGGCCCCTGGCGGTCGCGAGCTGCTGCGCGAGCTTGGGGTACGGGCCTCGGACGGCGCCATGATCTCGCTCTGGCAGGGACGCTATGGGCTCTACGTCACCGACGGCAAGGCCCACTGCAACCTCAAGGACGAAGACCCAGACGCCCTCGACGCCGAGACCGCCGCCAAGTGGATCGCCAAGGCCGCTGAAGAGCGGGCCGGCAAGCTGGTCGGTGCTCACCCGGCGAGCGGGGCCGAGATCCGTGTGATGAAAGGCCCCTTCGGGCTCTACCTCACAGACGGCGCGATCAACGCCAGCCTGCCGCGCGGCATGGATGGCGACGACGTCGAGCTGGTGTGGGCCGTGCAGCGCATGGCCGACTACGGCAAGCCGGTCAAGGCCAAGAAGGGGGCCCGGGCGGCCAAGCCTGCCGGCAAGGCCGCGGCCACCGCGCGAACAGCCGCCGACCCCGCGGTCAAGACAGCAGCCAAGGCGACCGCCAAGGGGGCCGGCAAGACCGCGGCCAAGTCGACCGCCAAGGCGCCAGCAGCGGCCGCCAAGAAGCCGACCGCCGCGTCTGGCAAGGCCACTGGCGCTACCAGCGCCAAGGCCGACGTCGGTGCGCGCAAGACCGCCGCCAAGGCCAGCGCTGGTGGCACCGTCAAGGCCGCCGTGCTGGCGCCACCACCCGCGCCGCCGCCGCCGTCGCGCACCGGGATTCGCCGCCCGCCGCCGCCCGGCGCCCTAGCGTAGCGCCGCCCTCAGCGCGTTCCGTTCGCTCGGGGCACTTCGTCGTGGCTGTGGCGCGGCTGGTCGTCGCCCGCGCGCTCGAAGAACGGCCGGCCCGGACGCTGTGTCTTTGGCTGCAGGCGCCGCGCCTCGCCGCTGACCGCCGATGCGCCGGGCGCCAGAGCGGGTGCGAAGTCGGCTCTAGCTGTTGGCGGTCACCTTGCCGCGGCCGCCGAGGTAGTAGACCGCGCCAGCGAGCAGCGTGCCGGTGAACCAAGCGTAGACGTAGAGGTCGTCGAAGACGTCGGGCGGGCCGCTGCGGAGGTGGATCCCCTTGGCGAATCCGGGCAGGTTCGGCAGCAGTCCGACGGCGAGCGCGACCAGCGCTAGCGGCCTGACGCCGGCAAAGCGACCTTCGGGCCGGTACAGCTCCGCGACATCGAGCTGGGTTTTGCGGAGCAGGAAGTAGTCGGCGATCATCACGCCGGCGACCGGGCCGAGCAGCGCTGAGACGCCACCGAGCCAGCCGCTGAGATAGGTCGCGGGATCTTGCATCAGCTTCCAGGGCATGCAGGCGATGCCGAGCAGGCCGGTGATGAGGCCGCCGGTCTGGAAGCTGATCTTGCGCGGGGCTAGGTTGGCGAAGTCGTTGGCGGGGCTCACGACGTTGGCGGCGATGTTGACCGACAGCGTCGCGATCACGATGCCGAACACGGCGACGACAGCCACGACGGCGCGGGTCAGCGCTGAGTCGATGAGGGGCGCGGTCAGCCCCTTGGGCGGCGTGCTCGAGGTCATCTGGCCGAGCAGGAACTCCGGCTGCCACAGCTCCGACAAGCTCGCGCCCGGCAACACCGCCTGCGACGCCGAGGTGATGACCACCGCCATGGCTGAGAAGGCGAGCATGGTGGTCGGCAGGCCCAGCGTCTGGCCCAGCATCTGCTCGCGCTGTCCGCGGCCGTAGCGCGTGAAGTCGGGGATATTGAGCGAGAGCGTCGCCCAGAAGCCGACCATGGCGGTCAGCGAGGGCACAAAGACCGGCCAGAAGGCGCCGAGGTCCTTGAACTTCGAGGGCTGATCGAAGAGCGGGCCGACGCCGTTCGCCCGATCGACGACCCACCACAGCAGCGCTGCCGCCAAGACAAGGACGATGGGCGCCGCCCAGTTCTCAAAGACGCGGACGGCGTTCATGCCGCGGTAGATGATGAAGACGTTCATGCTCCAAAACAAAAGGAAAGTGAGGACACTCGGCAGACCGAGGCCGGCGATGACCATGCCGCCTCCGAGGGTGGCGTAGTCGGGCCAAAACGTGACGATGAAGGTCTTGATCGCCTCACCGCCGATGTACGTGTTGATGCCGAACCAGCCGCAGGCGACCAGGGCGCGCAAGATGGCCGGCAAGTTGGCGCCGACTGTGCCGAACGACGCCCGGGCCAGCACCGGGAACGGGATGCCGTACTTGGTGCCCGGGTGGGCGTTGAGCAAGATCGGCACCAAGACGATGAGGTTGCCGAGGCCGATGGTCAGCAGAGCCTGCCACCAGTTCATGCCGCTGGCGATAAGGCCGCCCGCCAGGGTGTAGGTCGGGATGCAGTGCGCCATGGAGATCCACAACGCGGCGTAGTTGTAGGTGGTCCAGACGCGCTTGGCCGCTGGCACCGGCGCCAGGTCGGCGCTGAGCAGCGGCGAGCCGTGGATGTCCTCGGGTAGGCCGACGAGGGCGTCGCGCAAGGCGTTGGGGTCGTGCATGAGTGCTTCCTCGTCGCCGCGCCTTGGCGGCGCCCGCGAGCGCTGGCGCCCGGATTGGCCCAGCTGCGCGTGGGGTCTGGATCGATGTCGGACCGTTGTCCTGCCGACTCCGGGAGGCTACGCGGCTGCGGCCGAGTGTCAAATCCAGTCAAGTGGGCGTGCAGCTTGCCGAACCGCACCGCGCCTAGCGCTCCCGCCAGGCTGCCGTCGCCGCTTGAGCCGTCGCCTCTGGCCCCGCGATCGCAGTGCGCGACGCTTGCACTCCCCTCTGAGTCTGCCAACCTTCGCTCGCGCCGCCGCAGAGAGCGCCCGCTGCGCAACGAGCACCCATGCGGAGCCCCATGAGCGCCAACCAGACCCGTCGAGCCATCGTCGTCCTCGCCGCCGGCAAGGGCACGCGGATGAAGTCCCACAAACCCAAGGTGCTACACGAGGTCCTCGGCGAGCCGATGCTGGCGCACGTCCTTCGCCTGGCGGAGGACCCTGCGCTGAACGCACGCCGCGTCGTCGTCGTCACCGGCCACGAGCGCCAGGCGGTCGAGGCCTATCTGCAGGCGACGGCGGGCGGCCGTACCCGCGTCGCGGTCGAGCAGGTCGATCCGCGCGGCACCGGCCACGCCATGCAGTTCGCGCTGCCGCACGTGCAGGACGTCGATGAGGTCGTGGTGCTCTACGGCGACGCGCCGCTGCTGCGCTTGCAGACGCTGCTCGACCTCTGCGCCGCGCGCGGGCAGGCGGCGATGTCACTGCTGGCCGCCGAGGTACCCGACGCCGCTGGCTACGGTCGGGTGGTGCTCGACGCCGACGGCCAGACCATCGCCCGCATCGTCGAGCACAAGGACGCCGACGCCGCGACCCGCGCGCTGCGCCTCGTCAACGCCGGAATGGTATGCGTCGACACGGCCTTTTTGCGGAGCGCGTTGTCGCGCCTCTCCGACGACAACGCCCAGCGCGAGCTCTACCTGACCGACCTGCCGGCGCTGGCCCGCGGCGATGGGCTGCGGGCCGTGGTGTCTCGCGCCGACGACTGGCAGGAGATCTTGGGCTGCAACAGCCGCGCGGAGGTCGCGGACGCCAGTGAGATCTTGCGCTTGCGGGTCTTGCGCCGCTGGATGGCCGAGGGCGTCAGCGTCGAACGCGTCGCTGACTGCTGGGTCGAGGTGACGGTGCAGCTCGGCCGCGACACGACCCTCGGCGCCGGCGTCGAGCTGCGCGGCCAGACCGCCGTTGGGCAAGACGTGGTCATCGAGCGCGGCTGTGTGCTCCGCGACTGCACGGTCGCCGATGGCGCCCACCTGCTGCCCTACGTCATCGCCAGCGAGGCCAGCATCGGCCCCGCCGCCAGCGTCGGCCCCTGCGCCCACCTGCGGCCGGGCAGCGAGCTCGGGCCCAAGGTCAAGGTCGGTAACTTCGTCGAGACCAAGAAGGCCAAGTTCGGCGTCGGGGCCAAGGCCAGCCACCTCTCCTACATCGGCGACGCCGACATCGGCGCCGGCAGCAACATCGGCGCTGGCCCTATCACCTGCAATTACGATGGCAAGAACAAGTTCAAGACGGTGCTCGGCGCCGGCGTCTTCATTGGCTCCGACACCCAGCTCGTGGCGCCAGTGACGCTCGGCGACGGCGCCTATGTCGGCGCCGGCACCACGGTGACGCGGGATGTGCCGGCGGGGGCGCTGGCGGTGTCGCGGGCGCCGCAGCAGAACATCGAGGGGTGGGTGGCGCGCAAGGCGGCCAAGCAGGCCGAGAAGGCGACCGGCGGCGCAAACGGCGGTCAAGGCGCCTGATGCGACGATTGCTGGCCAGATTCGGGCGCCAGCGCGCCGCGAGGGCGCTGCCGCGGCAGAGGCGCTTGGCCGATCCCCGAGGCGCCCTGCGCTGTCTTGCGCCGACGCTCGGCTCTGCCATCCTGCTCGCCGTGGCGGCGCCGTCGACCACGCAGTCTCGCCCCTGTGACGTTGCAGGGCCGCGGCGGCCTGCGCGCCCGAGCCATCGTCCCTCGCCCCTTCACCGCGGTTGATCGGCGGCCCGTCACCTGGCAACCCACGGCATCGCGCGCTCGCAAGGAGCGTCTTGGAGGAAGCGGAATGTGCGGAATTATCGGCTACGTCGGCCCGCAAGAGGCAGCCACCATCCTGGTCGACGGTCTGCGGCGGCTGGAGTACC
>SXNM01000258.1 GCA_005777155.1 Pseudomonadota bacterium
GCTTCGAGGGCGACGCCCAGGCGGCCCGGCGAGCCCGGACCAGCGAATGGCCGCACCGCGACGCGCAGCGCCAGCAGGCCAGCGCGCGTCAGGTCCTCGGTCAAGGCCTCGAAGGCGACCGGACCGGCGTCGGCACGCAGGCGGCCGCCGACGCGGCCATGGTCCGGCAGCAAGCTCGGGCGGAGGCCATCGACGAGCGCGCCGGCGCCCAGCCAAAGGCCGAGATCGCCGGCGGCGAGCAGCTCGACGTCGCCGCTGGCGGTGCCGAGGCGCAGACGTTGCAGTGGCCGCAGCAGCTCGCTGCGCTGGTCAAAGTCGCGGCGGCGCAGCCCTTCGCCGGCATCGGCCTGCCCGAACACCGCGCGGCGCAGCGGCAGCCCGAGGTGCAGGGATGCGAACTCCGATTGCAGCAGCAGCCGAGGCGTCAGGCTGGCGTACAGCCCCCCGTCGAGGCGCTCGAAGCCCGCGCCGAGGTCGGCGGCAGCCCGTAGCGAGACCACGGCCTGCGGTTCCGCTGCGCGGGCCGTCGAGCCGCCGCTCGCGACAGGGGGCGCCGCAGCGGAGGCGAGGGACGCTGTCGCCACCGAAAGCGCCGCGACGCTCGCCCGAAGCGCCAGCCGCGGCCAGCGGCGCCCGTGCCCAGCCCAGCAGGCTTCGGTGCGGCGGCTCATCGGTCAGACTCCGCCTTCGGCAGCTTGGCGCGGGGGTGCGCCGCGTCGTAGACCCGCATCAGCTGGGCCATCGACGTATGGGTGTAGCGCTGAGTCGTCGACAACCGGGCGTGTCCGAGCAGCTCCTGCACCTCGCGGATATCGGCGCCGCCGTCGAGCAGGTGCGTCGCGTAGCTGTGGCGCAGTCCGTGCGGGTGGACGCTGCGGTGGCTGCCAACCGCCGCCATGCGGCTGTCGAGGACCCGACGCACGATGCGCGGGTCGAGGCGGCCGCCGCGGGCACCGACGAACACAGCGAAGGCGTCGGCGCGGCTGACGTCCGCCGCGACCAGGCTGGGACGCAGCGCTAGCCAGGCCTGCAAGGCGTCGAGGCAGGGCTGCAGCAGCGGCACCAGCCGCTCGCGCCGCCCCTTGCCGACCACGCGCACCTGGCGCTGCTCGAAGTCCAGCTGTTGCAGATCGAGGCCGCAGAGTTCGGCGACGCGCAGGCCTCCGCCATAGAGCAGATCGACGATCGCCCGATCGCGGGCCTCGATGGCCGGGTCCAGCGCGGCCTCGCTCTCGCCGCGGTGGTTGGCGAGCGCCAGGGCCTCGTCGACGTTCAGGTGTCGCGGCAGCGTCTTGGGCTGCTTGGGGTTCCGCAGCCCCTCAGCCGGGTCGACGGTGAGCGTGCCGTGGCGTCGCATGTGGCGGTAGAGACTGCGCACGGCAGCCAAGCGACGGGCGATCGAGGCTGGAGCCAGGCGATCGTGCAGGGACATCGCGAAGTAGCGCAGGTCGAGCCGCGTCGCCTCCAGCACCGATAGGCCGCGCTCTTGGCGCAGCCAGGTCTCCAGGTCCGCGAGATCGTGGGCATAGGCGCGCAGCGTGAGCGGGCTGCACTGGCGCTCGTGGCGCAGGGCGGCGAGGAAAGCGTCGATGGCAGGAGCAGGCGCCATGTGCAGAGGCTGCCCGAGCCGCCCGGGCTGTCCAGAAAGCCACGGCGGCGACGCGCCCCTGCCGCGCGCTGGCGCCCATTGCCCGACCTCGCCGACCGATCCGCCAGCCGTCGCGCTGCCGCCACCGCGTCTCGCCGCTGACAGCGCGCCGCGGGAGCATGTAGACTCGCCAGCACGCGCCGCCTCAGGCGCCTCGGGGGCTCGACATTCCCATGCAGCGACCAAATCGACCCGACTTGCGGCTGCTCCGCGTCCTCGGCGCGTGGCTCGCCTGCGCGTTTCCCCTTGGCGCCGCCAGCTGCGATCGCGCATTCCCTGAGCCCGCCACGGCGGCCGCGGCTGCCGACGCCGTCGTGGACGCCGACACCGGGCCCGTCGCCAGCGCGGAGGATGTCGCCGTGCCCGACAGCGGTCCCGACGCCGCTGCGCCCGACGGCGGGCCCGACGCCGCCGACGCCATCGACGCGGCGCCCGACTGCACCTGTCCGATCGGTCAGGTCATGCGCGTCGGCGCCTGCGTGCCCACGCCAGAGCTCGGCTGCGGCCCGACCTGTGTCGCGAAGTCGATGTCGGCCTGCCCGGCGCAAGCGAGCTGCGACCAGGAGGCGGCGCACCAGCCATGCCAGCCCGATGTGGCGCAGCCGACCTGCGTCCCCGGTCAGGCCATGGGCTTTGGTCAGGACGCGCTGCGCCTGCAACCCACCGCCGTCGCCGCCGGGGCGGAGGTCGACTTCGAAGTGCGGGGCGGCGACTACCACATCGGCGCGCTGATGTGGTGGATGCGGGTCGGCGACGAGGCCTCGCTCGCTGATGAGTACGGCCCGCGCTGCGTCCTAAGGGGCAAGTGGAAGGCCAAGGAAGCTGGGGTCTTTCCGGTCATGGTCGGCTACGGTGGCGGTGCAGGCGATGCGATGAACAAGGGCTGGAGCCTCGCCGGATTCGTCGGCGTCGGCGGCGCCCCCGTAGGTGTGCAGCCGGGCTTTGTCTGCAGCGCCGCGAGCCCTTGCCAGAGCGGTGGCGGCTGGAGCTGCGGCTGCACCGCTGGGCGCTGCCAATGTGAACCGCCGCCCTGACCACCGCCGCGTATCGCGATGGTGCGAGCGCCGTCGTCGTCCGGCCGCCGGCCAGTCGGGCGCAGCAGGGTCGAGACCGATCGGCGCGTGCGCCCCACGGCTGAACGCCGCCTAGAGGCCGACCCACTCCAGCGAGCGCCGCCAGAGCTCGGCTGCCGCGGCGTCATCTTGGGCGTCGCGGCTCGGCTGCCGCGGCTTGCAGCGGTCCCAGTACAGCCCGGTGCGGCCGGCGGCCTCGGGCGCTGTAGCGCAGTAGAGCGTCGTCCGCGCGCCCTCTTCGTTGCTCAGCATGAACAGCTTCATCAGCGCCCGCGCCGGCGCCGGCACTTCGCGCCAGATGTCGCTCGCCACCACGCCCGGGTGCAGGGCGTAGACGTCGACGCGCTTGCCTTCGAGTCGGTGGGCCAGCTCGCGGCTGAACAGGACGTTCGCCAGCTTGCTGGCGCAGTACTCTGGGAAACCCGTCGGTGACGCGGTCGACTTGCGGAGGCGGCTGAATTCCAGTGGCCCGGTGCGGTAATGCGCTCGGCTGGCGACATTGACGATGCGCGCCGGAGCTGCTGCCTGGACCCGCTCGAGCAGGAGTTGGGTCAGCAAGAAGGGGCCGAGGTGGTTGGTGCCAAAGGTCAGCTCGAAGCCGTCGGCGGTCAGGCCCTTCAGACCCGCGATGCCGGCGTTGTTGATCAGCAGGTCGATGCGTGGCGACAGGGCTCCGATCTCCTCGGCGGCCTCGCGCACGGACTGCAGGGAGGCGAGGTCCAGCCGCACAAAGTCGAGCGCCGCGTTGGGCACTTGCGCGCTGATCTCGGCCATGGCGGCGCGGGCTCGCTCATCGCTGCGACAGGCCAACACCACCCGGGCGCCGGCGCGGGCCAGCTCGAGGGCCGTGACCTTGCCAATGCCAACGTTGGCGCCGGTGACGACCGCGAACTTGCCGTCGAGCCGCGAGTCCACCAGCGGTTTGCGCGCCATCTCGTCCCCTCCAGCCCTGCCGACCCCTCGCCGCGTCAGCTCGTCGGCCCACGACGATGACACGCTTGCGATCGGGTGCAAACTGTGGGTCCGCTGGCCGCCGCCACGGCCCCGTCAACCGCCAGCCGCGGAACGCACGCGTTCGATGCCTTCCTGCATGGTCACTTGGGGTTGCCAGCCTAGATCGCGCCTCGTCTCGCCGATGTCGTACCAGTTGGCCGTGCTCAGCTGACGGGCGAGGAAGCGGGTCATCGGCGGCTCGCCGCGCAGCGGCAGCGCGGTCCACAGCGCCTCGCAGAGCGCCCCGGCGGCGAACGCCACGCCTTGCGGCAGCTGCCGCTGCACTGGCGGAGCGCCGACGGCGTCGAGCAGCGCGGCGACAAGGTCCCAGAGCGGCCAGGGCTCGCCATTGCTGACGAAATAGGCGCCGCCGCAGAGCGCGGCGCCCGGCGCCAACCGGTCGAGGGCGGCCAGGTGGGCGCTGGCGGCGTTGTTGACATAGGTGGCGTCGACCAGCGGGTTGCCGGCACCGACACGGGCCAGGCGCCCTGCCCGGCTGCGCTCGGCGAGGCGCGGCGCGATGTGGGGGTCGCCGGGGCCGAAGATGAGGCGGGGCCGCAGCGCGACCGTGCAGAGATCGCCGCCATTGGCCGCGACCACCGCCTGCTCGGCGGCGATCTTGGTGCGCTGGTAGGCGGTGCGTGCGGCGGGGGCATAGGGCGTCGAGGTGTCGCCGCCCTCGCAGCCCAGGTCGGTCTGCACGACCGAAGGCGTCGAGGTGTAGACCAAGCGCCCGACGCCGTGGCGGCGCATGGCGGCGAGCACGTTCAACGTGCCCGTCAGGTTGGCGGCGCTGTAGTCGCGCTCGGCGCCCCAAATGCCGGCCAGCGCCGCGGTGTGGATCACGGCGTCGACGCCCGCGATGGCCGTCGCGACCGCCTCAGCGTCGACCAGGTCGCCACGTCGGTGCTCCACGCCAAGCACAGCGAGCGCCGGGTGTGGCCCGCGTGACAGGCTCCGCACAGCGTCGCCGCGCGCGACCAGGGCGCGGCAGATCGCCGTGCCGAGGAAGCCGCCGCCGCCGGTGACCAAAATCCGCATCGCTTTCTCCGTCCAGGTGAGCGGGCGCGTCGCCGGCCCGCCTCAGGCGCCGACCCCTAAGCGCCGCGCCGCCCACAGGCCCAGCGCCTCGCGGTCGATCTTGGCGTTGTGGCGGATATCGACAGGAAACGCAGGGTGGACCAAGAAGTCAGAGATGCCGGCGGTGTGGGCGTGGCCGGCGCCGAGCGACGCCAGTTCCTCGACGAGTCGTCGATGATCAACCTCGGCCGCCGTCGTTGGCTCCAGCTCGGCGCACAGCACCGGGCGCTGGCTGCCGCGCGGCCCGACGCCGCAGAGCGCGGTGCGATAGACCCTCGGGTGCGCGTTGAAGACCCCTTCGACCGGGATGGTGTAGAGCGGCCCCTTGGCGGTCTCGACTCTGTGCGCCTTGCGCCCGCAGAACCAGAGCCGCCCCGCGGCGTCGAGGTAGCCGACGTCGCCCATGCGGTGGATCACGCCGCCGTCGGTGGCGCGCACCTTGGCCGCCGCCGTCGCTTCCGGTCGGCCGTGGTAGTGGCTGGTGGTCGAGGGGGACTGGACGGTGATCTCGCCGATCTCCCCCGTCGCGCAGAGCCGCAGCTCGACCTCCGAGGCGATGGGCCGCTCGTCGATGGCGATGATGCGCAGCCGGGCCGGTGGCACAGGCCTGCCGACGCACACCCCGGCGCCGGCGGCGGTGGCGGCCGCGGTCTCGTCCAACACCTCCCGCGACTCGACGATGGCCACCGGCAGGCTCTCTGTCGCGCCATAGGGCGTGAAGATCTGGGCATCTTCTGGCAGCATCGCCCGCATCCGCGCCAAGATCTGGGCGTGGACCGGCGCCCCGGCCGAGATCACCCGGCGGACGCTCGCCAGCCGCTCACCATGGGCCTGACCATATCTCGACAGGGTGTCGAGCAATGCAGGGGAGCCAAAGAGGTTTGTGACGCCGAAGTCACGGATTGCCTCGATTAGGTTCTCCGGCGCGGCGCGGGCTGGCCGGGTCGGGTCCATGTCGGGGATCACCGTGGTCATGCCGAGCGCCGGGTCAAACAGGGCGAACGGCGGGAAGGTCGGCAGGTCGACCTCGCCTGGACGAATCCCGAGCGCATCGCGCAGCATCTCGACCTGGGCGGCGAAGTTGCCGTGGCGGTACACGGCGCCCTTGGGGGCCCCAGTCGAGCCCGAGGTGAACAGGATGGCCGCCTCGTCGCTGGCCGCCGTCGCGGCGATCTGCGGCGCGCTGGCCGAGGCGCCCGTTGCCCGCAGGCTCGCCAACGAGACGCCGCCGAGCAGCCCTTGGAGCCCGCCGCCGTCGCCGACGACGACGCGCTGTCGCACGGTGCGGCGGCCCCAGCCGAGCAGCAGACGCGCCAAGTGCGCCGCCGGGATTCCGATGAAGGCCTCCGGCTCGGCCTCCTCCAAGGCCCGCCCCATGCGCCGGACGCCGATGCCCGGATCGATGAGGACGGGCACGGCGCCGGCCTTGAACAGCGCGAACATCAAAGTGAAGAGCTCGAGGCTCGGCCGCACCAGCAGCGCGGCGCGCACCCCGCGACCGATGCCGTGGGCGGCGAGGCCGGCGGCGAGGCGGCTCGACTCGGCGTCGAGCTGTCGATAGGTCAAGTGTACGTAGCGGCGCCTGCCGTGGCCGTCGTGGTCGCAAGGCACGAAAATCGCGGGCGTGTAGGGTTGACGCCCGGCCATCTCCTGCAGCGCGTAAGCGATGTTGACGGCGGCACCCTCGCCCGGCGTGCCAAAGGCGCCCAGGCCGTGCTGGGTCGGCGCGGCGACGGTGTGCTCGGTGGGCGGCGTCATGATCACTCCCTCGACGCGGCAGGTGGGAGGCGCCACCATCGGCGTCGGCGGTGGCCGGCACGCTTGCAGACGGCGGCGGCGCGGTCAATGCGGCGCGGCCTCGACCTACGGCCAGAGGGTGAGATAACATGGTGCATGATGGTGCATAACGGTGCGAGTGAAGCGAATTCCTGCGTCGTCCCGGCGGCGGCTGCGGCGGCGCCAGCGCCAGGCCGCTATGACGGCATCGCCCGACTCTACGGCGACGACGGCCTCGCCCGTCTGCAGGCCGGCCACGCCATGGTCATCGGCCTCGGCGGCGTTGGCAGCTGGACCGTCGAGGCCCTGGCGCGCAGCGGCGTCGGCCGCCTGACGCTCGTTGACCTCGACGAGATCTGCCTCGGCAACACCAACCGTCAGCTGCACGCCCTCACCGCCACCGTCGGTCGGCCCAAGGCGGAGGTGCTCGCCGAGCGTGTACACGCCATCGATCCTGGCTGCCACGTCGAGGCCGTCGTCGACTTCTTCACCGCCCGCTCCGCCGCCGCGCTGCTCGATCGTCGCCCAGACGTCGTCGTCGACGCCATCGACTCGCCTCGCGCCAAGCTTGAGCTGGTCGTCAGCTGCCGCGAGCGTGGCCTGCCTTTGGTGGTCTGCGGCGGCGCCGGCGGCCGAATCGACCCGCTGGCGCTGCGCCGAGGTGACCTCGCCGAGAGCGGCGGCGATGGCCTGCTGCGTGGCCTCCGGCGGGCACTGCGCCAGCGCGAGCCCGGGCTCGGCCAAGGACCGTGGGGGATCCAAGCCGTCTGGTCGGTGGAGCCGCAACGCTGGCCGGACGGTCAGGGCTGCGTCAGCGTCACGCCGCCGCCCGGGGGACGCCCGCGGCGGCTCGACTGCGCTGAGGGGTTCGGCGCCGCGACCATGGTCACCGGCAGCTTCGGCTTTGCGCTCGCGGCGTTGGCGGTCGAGCTCCTGGCGCTGCGTGCCCAGCCACCAGCAGAATAGCCAGCGAGCGCCACAGGGGTGTCGGGCGACCGCGGCTAGGCGCCGACGGGGTGGGTAGCGAAAAAGCGCTGCACCAGAGCCGCAATTGCCGCAGCCTCGTCCTGCAGGACGTAGTGGCCCGCGTCGGCGAAGCGGTGCACCTCGGCGCCCGGGAGCTCCCGCTGCCAGACGCGCAAGAACGCGTCATCAAATACGAAGTCCCTGGCGCCCCAGCAGATGAGCGCCGGCTTCTCGCCGTGCTGACGACGCAGGGCGGCGCCGGTCTCGGCGACCAGATCATAGCCCGGGTCGCCTCTGCGCAGCGGAATGTCCTGCACAAAGCGCAGCGTCGCCACACGATTCGCCGGTGTGTCGTAGGGGGCGATGAAGCCTGCCCGGACCGCGTCGGGCACCTTTCGGCGAAAGGCGACGCGCGCCGCCACCGCCGAAAAAGCGTTGAGGCGCAGCACCAACTGGGCGCCGAGCCCCGTCCGTGTCAGCGCCAGCGGCCAGGGAAAGGCCTTGTCCGAGGGCAGCGGAAAGGCGCCGGTGTTCAAGATGACCAAGCGCCGCACCCGCTCGGCGTAGGTGTGGGCCCAGCCCATGCCGATCATGCCGCCCCAATCGTGCACCACCAGCGTCAGCGGCCCCTCGGGGCACAGCGCCGAGATCACCGCATCGAGCTCGTCGACGCGGCTCTGCAGCGTGTACGGGTAGGCCTCCGCCGGCGGCTTGTCGCTCAAGCCGCAGCCGATCCAGTCCGGCGCGATGCAGCGGTGGGTTTCGCGCAGCGCCGCGATGAGATCACGGTAGTAGAATGACCAGGTCGGGTTGCCGTGCAGCATCAGGACCGTGCCCTGGCTGACGCCGGCCTCTGGGCCGACGTCGACGACGTGCAGCGCGTGGCCCGAAACCGACAGCCGGCGCCCGTCAAACGGGTACAGCGCGCGCCACGCCTCAGCCATGATCACCGCTGCGCCGCCAGGTCCGCCGCTCGCCTGTGTCGGCCACGCCGAGACTCGCGCCCGCGCAGTCGCCATCGTGCGTCGCCGGCCGCGCGCTCAAAACCGCACCTCGCCCATGGCGCAGTTCAGCCCCGAGCCGATGCCCATCAGCGCCACTCGCGCCCCCTTGTCGATGCGGCCCTGCTCCAGCGCCTTGCTGAGCACGAACGGGACGCCGGCCGGGCCGATGTTGCCGTGCTCGGGGTAGACGCGCAGCACCTTCTGCAGGTCGAGGCCCAAGAGCTCGGCGAGCATCTCCGTGTGGACGCTGCTGACCTGGTGGATGACCAGCTCGTCCATGGCCTCCGCCCGCCAGTCCTGCCGCTCGGCGACCGCCGCCTGCCAAGTGCGCTGCGCCAGCAGCAGCCCCTGCTCGAGGAGTGTGCGGGTGTCGGTCTCCATGTAGTCATTCTGGCCGCGGCACAGGTGACTGAATTCCGTCGCCGCCCGCGTCGTGCTGCCGAGGTAGCGCGGTGCGTCGGGGTGGCGGTCCGCCCGGCACAGGATCATCGCCGCAGCGCCAGACCCAAGCGTCAATGCCGCGAACTGGTTGCGAAAGTCGTGGTCCGTCGACTCGGGTCGGTTCAGCCTCGCGATCGTGCTGTCGATGACGTGCCGGCTGCTCTCACCGTCGACGATGAGGCCGTAATCGATCGCTCCCCGCTCAACCATGGCGGCCACGACGTCCATGCCGTTCATGAACGCCAAGCAAGCGTTGCCCATGTCGAAGTTCATCGCAGTCGCTGGCAGTCCGAGCTTGCCGTGAACGATGCAGGCAGTCGACGGCTCCACCCAATCGCGGCAGACGCTGGTGTTGACGCAGACCCCGACGCGATCGCGCGGAAGATCGGCGCGCTCCAAGGCCAATTCGGCCGCCTTGGCCGCCACGTCCGAGGGCATCGTCCCCTCGTCCCAGAAGCGCCGCGCCACGATGCCCGACAACCCCTCGAGCAGGCCCGCCCGCATGCCGAGCCGGGCCATCGTGTCGCGGAGGCGGGCGTCGATCTCGGTCGAGGTCAGCCGATGAGGCGCCTCCAGGTGCGCCATGCCGGCGATAGCAACGTTGCCGAAGCGCATGTTCCTACTCTCTTGAGCGCGCGCTGGCGCGAGGGCGCCCAGTTGTTGGACGGGGCGTGGAGCCTTGCCCCAATGCGGGGTCGATGTCAACGCTGCGTCCCGGTAGCGGAACCGCGGTCGGTGCGTCCCCGGCGGCAAGTGGCGCGCTGGACCACGTCGGCGCTCGCCGCCCGCTGTGCCGTTGCACGACGAACGCGCGGCGATCTCGCACCACCTCTGGCGGGCGCCCGCGGCGATCTCAGCTCGCGGCGACCTCGACGTAGCCCATGCCGAGGCGCTGTCGAATCAGGCGCTCCGCCTCTGCCTTCGCCTTGCCCTCGCTCGGCAGCTCCTTGATGAGCCGGCTCGGCGTGCCACCCTGCGCTCCCCACACCAGCTCGACCGCGCGACCGCGGCACGAAATCAGCCAGTGCCGGCGTACGCCCTCCTCTTCGCGCTCAAAGCGCCGCCACTCGCTCTCACTCATCGCTCAGCCTCCCCCGCCGGTGCGCCGTCCGCTTGTGGCCTTCTGCCAGCGCCGCTTGCCGCCGCCGGCCCGCCGCTCGCCGGCCACAACGGTGCAAAGGCGCTGTTGTCACGGCCGAGCCACAGCTGAACTGCGCCGCCGCCCGCCGCCAGCGCCCGCTCGATCGTCCGCCCTGCCCGCCAGACCGCGTAGGGCTCCGGGGCTGCGGTCCGCGCCGCTTGGTCGGCCTGCAGCGCGTCGGCCTCCGCCGCCGCCAGCAGCGCGTCGGCGTCGGACTCGGCCTTGCGTGCGATCGCTGCCAGCTCTGCCTTCAC
>SXNM01000259.1 GCA_005777155.1 Pseudomonadota bacterium
GCTCGTGGGCGATGCAGCGCCCGATGCCGCTGCCGCCGCCGGTGACGAGCGCCACCTTCCCGGCGAAGAGGTGCGGTCGGAAGATGGAGTCGTAGTGGGAGGTCACGTCGGTCCTTGGCTCGGCTGGGGGCGCCACCGTGGCGCCGGCGACTCTCTGCGACTAGGCGCCGATTTGCCGCAGCGCTCGGTCAGCGGCGGCGCGCACGAGCCGGCTGCCATCGTCGCTGCACATGCCCCGAATTCGCTCCATGAGGGCGGCGTCGGCGCGCGCTTTGGCGCCCTGGACCGAGATCGCGAGCAGCGCCGCCGCCCGGGCCGGGTCGTAGGCGTCTCCAAGGAGCGCCACGAGCTCCTTCCAGCACTTCTGCACCGCCTCGGCGCCAAGGCGCGCCAACGCCCGCGCAGACACCGTGCGCTGGATCGGGCCGGGCAGGGCGAGGCCAGCGCGCAACAGGGCGCTGCCTTTGGCGAAGCCGATCTGGGCCAGGGTGTCGACGACGGCGTCAGCGATGGTGTCGACGCGGGCGTCGAGCAGCGGCTCCAGGTGCGCCACCATCGCGTCGGCGTTGCGGTCGATCGCGCGCTGGACCGCGACCTTGACCCCCTGGTTGCCGTCGCGCCGGGCGAGGACGAGCGCCGACGTGGTCTCGGCCATCGCCGACGCTGCGGGCTGCTCCAGGGCCACCGCAGCGAGCGCGCGGACGTCGGCGTCGGCGTCCTTGAGCGCGACGGTGGCGAGCAACGTCGACTCGTGGTCGAGGCGCCCGGCCGCCGCGATGGCCCGCCAAGCGTTGCGCCGGACGCCCAGGCGGCCGTCGTTGGCCAGCCCTCGCAGCGTCGAGGGCCCCGCCTTGCTGGCGCGCTCAGCGGCCTTCGCGTCGAGCACGCCGCCTTCGAAGTCAGCGGCGGGCAGGGGGACCTCGTCGCGCAGCTGCGGCCCGCCGATGCGCAGCAAGCGCGCTGTGGCGCGGCGCGCGCAGGCTGCCACCTCTCGGCTGTCGTCGTGCAGTAATGCCCGCACCGCGGCCTCGGTCTGCATGAGCGCGGAGTCGCCGATGGCGCAGATCGCCTGCAGTGCCCGCAGCCTCACACGTTCATCGCCATGGCCGAGCGTAGTGGCCAATGTCGAAGGCGCCGCAGGAATTCGCCGCAGCCCGACCACGACGTGCAGCAGTGTCGGCTCCGCCACGCTGCCGAGCCCGATGATGACGCCGGGCAGCGCCGCCGCCGCGCCACCGACCAGCGCCGCCGCGCTGGCGAGGCTGACCGTCTCGTCGCGGTCGCAGAGGCCGCGCAGCAAAATCGCGCCGACGCTCTCGGGCCGCTCAACGGCGGCCGCCGCCCGCACCGCCGCTGCCCGCACCGTCGGGTCCTCGTCGCGCACGACCACGCTGAGCGATGCCAGCTCCACGTCGCCCAGCTTGCCGCGCAGGCGCAGGGCGTGGCAGGCGTTCTCACGCACCCTCGACCGGGCGCAGGCCAGCGCCGGCAGGAGCGGCGCGGTGACCCCGGTGAGCCCAGCGGCCTGGAGCGCCTTGGCGAGCGAGGCCTCGTCGGTCGCCTCCGCCAGCAGGTCGATCAGCGAGGCGGCGGCGTGGGCCTGGCCGGCGGCGCTGACGGCCGCGGACTTGCTGACTGCGTCGCCGCGCTTCGCCTCGGTCATGGCGCCTCCATCTCGTCGTGCCGAACGGCGTTGGCCGTGGCCCAGGGAGGTTAGCGCGTCGTACACGTCGCGTCACCTGTGGTTGGCCGCCGCGCTGGGGCTGCCGAACGCGGCGTCACCGCGCCTCAGCCCGCGGCCGGGCTCGCAGGAGGCAGCCAGTAGACCACGCCGCCCTCGACCTCCACGCCGAAGGTGCGGATGCGACACCAGGGGTTGCCAGGGTCCAGCCCGGTGCGGACGTCGAATCGCCAGCCATGCAACGGACAGACCAGCACGTGGTCCTCGACGTCGCCACCGATGAGCGGCGCGTACTGATGGGGGCACATGGCGTCTACCGCGAAGATCCGGCCTTGGTGGCGGATCACCAGCACCGGATCTCCGTCCGGCAGGTCTACCATGCAGCGGTCGTCGTCGAACTCGTCCAGGGTGCAGAGCGCCACCCGGGCCTGTGGTCCTGGAGCGGTCATCTGGGCCTCCCGGCGCTGTCCTCGCTGAGCGTCCGCGCGCGCTTGGCCCGGCTCCGCGCGGTCGCCGGCAGTGCTGAGACTGACTCCGGCTTGCGCGCGACCAGGGCGAGGAACTCACGCGGCTGCAAGCCCATGACGCGCTCACCGATGGGGCCGAAGTGCAGGTTGCGTAGGCGGCCAATCGGCAGCGCAGGGCCGAGCACGTCTTCGAGCGCCGGTCGGAGCCAGGCGCGTTTGTCGATCACGACGCCATGTGCCGCCAGCAGCGCGCGCAGGTTGCGAAAGAACGTCGCCGTGGTCCGCAGCGCCTCGTGCCCTTCCTGCAGGCCGATGACGTCAGCGACGTCGACGATCTGAGCCTGGAGTCCGCAGCGTTCGGCGACCCGCTGTAGCTGGCCGAAGTGGATCGACACCTCGGGGTGGTCGAGATGGGTGGACTCGACCGGCCACGCGTCGCGGTGTCCAAACTCAGAGAGCCAGAGCAGGCCCCCAGGCCGCAACGCTGCGGCCGCGCGCTCGACGAGCCCGATGGCGCCTGTGTTGAGCCAGCTGCCGTCTGGAGCACCGCTGAGGTCAAGCTCATAGCGGGCGATCGCCGCCGCTGCCTGTGGGCTGCCGCAGCGCGCCGGGGCTGCGCCGTCTGGGCCGTCGCTGACCTCCAAGCGATCGGCGCGCAGGTCGCCAGCCATCTCGTTGGCGATGACGACGTCGACAGAGCCAGGCGCCCAGTCGGCCGACTCGACGTCGGCTTCGTGCACCGCCAGCTGCACGCCCAACGCGGTGGCGATGGGCCCCAACAAGGCGCGCTGCGCCGCGACCAGCGCAGGGCTGATCTCTACGATCGTCCACGATTCGGCCTGAACTGCGTCGCCATGCGCCTGCAGGAGCGCCGCGGCGAGCTGGCCGCTGCCGGCGCCGACCTCCAGGACCGCCCTCGGCACGCCCGGCCACAGCTGCCTTGCGCGGAGTCCCCGCAGCAACGCGGCGCCGAAGGGTACGCCGCCGAGCGCCGGAGGGGGGTGGCGGAACAGGTGCGCGAGCGTGGTCTCGCGGTCCTCGAACTGCGCGACGGCGTCCACGATCTCCTCGCGGTGCCAGTCGCGCATGTCGATGCCGCCGTCGCTCGTGACGAAGGGATCTGTCGGCGCTGCGTCATCGGCGAGGGCCGCGTAGGGCATGGTGCTGTCGAGCCAGGGCGGGCGTGGCATGCCGCGGCGAAAGTACGAGAGCCGCGCCGGCGAGAGGGCGACCCACTGGCGATCGGGGTGGCAGAAGTCGCGCAGCGACTCTTGCACGCGCTGCAGGGTGCCAGGGCGAGGCGCCCTGCCGGCGGGTCGGCCGTCGAGCGCAGCTGCCAGGGCCGCGACGTCGCGTTCGCCGTCGATGGCTCGGAAAACCCGAGCCTCGAACGGTTCCAACACGCGGATCTCCGGCGCCACTTGGAGGTTGCGGCCCTGCACCACCTGCACACGGCCATCGTCGAGCCAGGCGACCCAGCGGCCGATGACCGGCACCATCGACCGGATGCGCGCCCGCTCGTCGGCGCCCTCCGGCACCAGGATCGAGAGGCGGGTCAGGGTCTCGACGAATGACGCGCCCTGGTCGGGGTCAGAGAGGTGCGCGCTGGCCAGGACCTCGGCGGGCTCGACGCCTGGCCCTTCGCCAAACGCCACGATCAACTGGCGCACGTCATCCGACATCGCCGTGAGCTCACCGGTTAGCCCGTGGCGACAGTAGACCTCCTCGCGGCGGTGAAAGAACGCGAGGTGCTGGGAGTGGCGTAGACGCATCGCCGCCAGCGTCGCCGATCGCGGCCACGGGCTCAAGCGGTGGACCTCGGGCAGCCGCGCTGGCATGTTGTCGGCCTGCGGGCGGCCGGCAGGACCGCTGCGGCGGCGCAGGTTACCCCGCGCTGTCCGTGCCGCGCGGCGACCTTCTAGCTCGGAGCCCAACCAGAGAGGCCAGCCGAGCGGCGCCGACGGCCACATGTCGTCACCGAGGAGCCAAGACCGCCCATGTTCCTGACCGCACGCCGCGCCCACGCGGCCCACGCTGACCACACCGCCGGCCACGGCGCCGCCGCCGTCCTCCAGGCGAACGTCGCCGAGGGCGCCGCTGCCGCGACCACTCCGACGACGGGCCGCCCGGCCGCCACCTCCGGCAGCAAGGGCGCCGCCACCGAGGCCGACGCGCTGCTCATCACCATCACAGGCGGCGACAAGCCCGGCATCACGGCCCAGGTCGCGCAGATCCTCGCTGCCGCCGGCGTCGAGCTGCTCGACGTCGAGCAGGTCGTGGTCCACGGCCACTTGATCCTGCACTTCCTCGTCGGGCTCGAGGGCGCCTGGGAGCACCCGCTGCTCAAGGATCTGCTCTGGCGCGCGCGCGCGCTGGGCGTTGAGATCGACTTTGACGTCGTACCTCGGCAGACGCGCTCCTTGTCGGCCACGGGCCCGCGGCGCTTCGCCGTGACGCTGGTGGCGCGTGAGCTCGGGCCTGCGGTCCTGGCCTCCGCCGCAGAGGCCATCGCCAGCCACGGCTTCAACATCGACCGCATCGAGCGCCTCGCGCAGGGGCGCCTGTGCAGCATCGAGCTGCTGCTCTCGGGCGACGAGTCCGCCGATCCGCGCGCGCTCAAGGCGGCGTTGGTCGAGATCGAGGGACGCACGCCCGTCGACATCGCGCTGCAGCGCGAGTCGCTGCTGCGCCGGAGCAAGCGCCTCGTGGTCATGGACATGGACTCCACGCTGATTCAGCAAGAGGTCATCGACGAGATCGCTCGTGTCCACGGCGTTTTTGCCGAGGTCGCCGCCGTCACCGAGCGGGCGATGCAGGGCGAGATGCCGTTCGGCGAGGCGCTGCGTCAGCGCTGCGCCCTGCTGGCAGGCGCCCCGGAGTCGGTTTTTGCGACCGTCCTCGAGCGCATCGAGCTGACGCCGGGCGCCGAGCACTTCATCCGCACCCTGCAGCGGCTTGGCTACAAGACCGCAGTTGTCTCTGGTGGTTTCATCCAGGTTGCCGAGCCGATTCGTCAGCAGCTCGGGCTCGACTACGCCTTCGCCAACCAGCTCGAGGTCATCGACGGCAAGCTGACCGGGCGGCTCATCGGGCCCATCGTCGATCGCGCCCGCAAGGCCGACTTGCTGGAGAGCATGGCGCAGGCCGAGCGCGTCAGCCTTGAGTCTGTGATCGCCATCGGCGACGGCGCCAACGATCTCGACATGCTGGATCGCGCCGGCCTTGGCATCGCGTTCTGCGCCAAGCGCGTGGTGCGCGAGGCCGCAGACACCGCGATCAACCACCGTCAGCTCGACGCCGTGCTCTACCTGCTCGGCATCCGTGACGATGATCTGCGCGCCGTCGGGGGCGCTGGGTGAGCGCCGCCTCTAGCGACTTCGCGCCCAGCCGCGGCTTCGTGGTGCCCTACGAGCGCGTGTTTTCGCGGCTGCGGCGCGGCACGGCGCAGGCGGCCGACGGCACTCAGATCGCCTACGAGGTGGTCGGCGACGGGCGCGAGACGCTGATGTTGGCCAACGGCCTCGGCGGGCGCCTCTACTCCTGGTTGCCGCTGATCGACGCGCTCGCAGATGAATACCGATTGATCTCGTGGGACTATCGCGGACTCTTCGACTCCGGCAGCCCCAGCGATCCGAGCGCCTTGGGAGTGCCCGATCACGCCGCCGACGCGCTCGCCATCCTCGACGCTGAAGGCATTGAGCGCGCGCACTTCGTGGGCTGGTCGATGGGCGTGCAGGTCAGCCTGGAGCTGGCGGCTCACCATCGCTACCGCGTCCAGAGCCTGCTGCTGATCAACGGCACCTATGGTCAAGTCTTCTCAACGGCCTGGCAGCCCCTGCTACGCCTACCCGTCCCCCACACGCTCTGGCATGGCGCGATGGAGGCCTTCATCCAGCGTCCTCAGGCGCTGTCGGCGCTACGTACGGCGGCGCGCCTGCCAGCCGAGGCCGCGTTTGCGGTCCGCAAGCGCTTGCTGCCAGGGCGGCCTTCGCAGCGCACCCTCGGCCTTCGGCAGTACATGCGCGACGTCGCCGTCACCAACACCGCGAACTACCTGCGACTTTTCCAAGAGCTGGATGCGCACTCCGTGTACCACCTGCTGCCGAGGATGCAGGTCGCGACCACCGTCATCGCCGGCCGCTACGATCCGCTGACCCCGTGCTACCAGTCGCGCGAGATCGCCGCCCGCTTGCCCGGCGCGACCCTGCACGTGCTGCACGGCACGCACTTCGTGTTGATGGAGCGGCCCAAACGGGTGCTCGAGCTGGTCCGCGACCACCTAGACCGGGTGGCGGCCCAGCCGATGCGCGGCACACAGGAGGCGCGATGACTGGCTTGCCCGCAGACGCAGCGCAGTGGCGGAGTCGCCGCCACCGGCTGCACGAGCGATCACTCGCCGCCGTCGCGGTGACGGTAGCCCTCGCTGTCGCCATGACGCTGTGCCTCGGCGTCGGGGCTGCCAGCGCCAACGACAGCGGCTGGAAGCGCGTGCTGTCCGAGGACGGCATCAACGTCGCCGCGCGCGAGATCCCGGACAACCCGAACCTCGAGTTTCGCGGTGTCGGCGTGATCCAGGCCAACATCTTCCAGCTGCTAGCGATCATTGACGATTCGTCTCGGCATTGCGAGTGGCAGGCCAACTGCATTGTCAGCAAGGTCGTGAAGTCCGTCGGAGAGTTCGAGCGCTACATCTACCACCGGGTCGACTCGCCGTGGCCGGTGAGCGATCGCGACGTCGTCGTCCACGGGACCGTGGAGGCCAACATCGAGGCCCGCACCGTCGTCAGCCGGTTTCGCGCCGTGCAGCTGGCGGGACATCCTCCGGTGTCGGGGGTCGTCCGCATGCCCACGCTCTCGGGCTTCTACAAGTTCGAGGCGCTGACAGACACCAGCACTCGAGTCACCTACCAGGTCGTCGCGGACACCGGCGGATTGCTGCCGGCTTGGCTCTCGAACCGCGCCGCCCGCAAGCTGCCGCTCGGCACTCTGCTGGGCATGCGGCGTCAGGCCAAGCGCATGGAAGGCAGGTACGCGGCATTTCATGCCCGCTTCAACCCGGCCTTTGGTGGGCGGCTCGTCGAACCGCAGGCGCTACCCAAGGCCCGGTAGGCTGCGGCGAGGCGTGACCCGAACCGCAGGCGTCGCGGCTCCAGCGGCCTTTCGTTCTGGCGGATCGGCGCCGGCCGACTGAGAAAGCGACCTGTTGTGGCCTGCAACCACCGGGGCGGCGCCCAAGTCGCGGCCCACGGCGCCAGATCGCCGATGGCTCGAGCCCAAGACGCCGCAGCCCAAGGCGCTGGCGGTCAGTAGCCCGCTTGCCGCAGCCACTGGACCAGCTCGCGGTACAGCTCCTTGTGGTCAAAGGGGTTGAGCAGGCCTGGCTTGTCACCCAGGACCTGGCCCATCTCGTCGAGGTGGTCGGCTGGCACGCAGCCGAGGAAGACGCCAAAGCGCGCGTCGAGCACCCGGACGAGGCCGTCGTGTGGGAGCGACTTCAGCAGGCCGCCGTCGATCACCTGTTGGGTCGCCCAGAAGGCAGCGTCGAGGGGATCTGTAGCCGAATTCCATTTCATGATGAATGGCACCGGAAGGTCTGGTTGACATTCGGCGATCGCGAGCGCATGGGCGCTACGGCCGGTCAGCGAGTAGTAGGCGACGCCAGGCATCTTTGGGTGCTGGGCGTTGAAGGCCTTCATCCCCTCGACCGTGAGCTGCGCCACCGCCTTCGAGACGCTGGACTGCCCGGTCATCGACTTCCACACCCCGACGCCGGCGAAGCTGACCAGCGCGTCGACGACGCTCTGCGCCAGCGGCCAAGGCGCCAAGCCGAGGGCTACGTCGGCCACCGTGGACCCCTGATGTGGCGTCGAGAAGGTCACCACCGCCGCCACGAGGTCCGGCCGCAAGGTCGCGACGCGCCGAGCGTCCAGGCCGCCCTGCGAGTGACCGATGAGGACGACCTTTCGGTGGCCGGTCTGCGCTGCGATCGCCTTGATGTGGGCCAGGAGCTGGTCGCCGCGGACGATCGAGTTGGCAAAGGGCTCGACCGCTGGGGTGAAGACCAGGGCCTCGCCGTGGGCCTGCAGATCAGCCTTGACGCCGAAGAAGTACGTCGCGAAGTCGAGGCCGGCGAAGGTGTCGGTGCCGAAGAAGCCGTGTGCCAGGACGATCGGGTAGGGCGGGCCGAGCCCGTCGCCGTCGCCTGTTGCGTCTGCCGCGTCGCCCGTGTCTGCGCCGTCGGTCGTCGACGTGTCGCCTGGCGCCGCGGCATCGTCGGCGTCAATGCGGGCGTGGCGGTGAGGAAGCCGCTGTCTGCCTCGTTGTCTGTCGCAGCCCGTGGCGTGGCTTCGGCGCGCGTCAATTCGGCGGAATACGCCTACCTGCCGCACAGCTACCAGGGCGAGGTCTCAATCACGAAAGCCATCGGCAATATCGAACTGGAGGCCGAGGCCGGTGTCGCCCAGGACTG
This sequence comes from Pseudomonadota bacterium, assembly GCA_005777155.1. Classification (GTDB taxonomy): domain Bacteria; phylum Myxococcota_A; class UBA9042; order UBA9042; family UBA9042; genus SXNM01. The sequence goes on from SXNM01000259.1 coordinate 8,618, forward strand.
GGTCGCCAGCTATCGCTTCACCGACCGTCTGGGCTATGCGCTGCGGGCCAA
>SXNM01000260.1 GCA_005777155.1 Pseudomonadota bacterium
CACCACCCGCGCGACCACAAACGCGATCTCGTGCTCTGGGTGGGCCTCTGGCCGCCAACCGGCCACGGCGCGGATGTCGGCCCGCTTCACCGATACGCCGTCTTCGTAGCGCAGCAGGTTTTCGAGCAGGACGCGCGTGCTGTACGGCAAGGTCGCGATGTCGCCCAGCCCCTGCTCTTGCAGGGCGCCGAGGCGGAAATAGCGGTAGGTGCGATCGCCGATCTGCAGGTCGCCGCAGGTGCGGAAAGAGTCGAGACTTGTCGGGTGCTTGTCTGCCATGGCGCGGCTCCGGGCGGCGCTGCGGCGCCCAGGCGGCGGGCGGGCTGAGCGCGGGCGCGTAAGTAGGCTCGGATCGGGGCGATCCTGTCAAGCGCGCGCCAGGTGGTCTCCTGCCGACTCCGGCCTTGGCACGCAGCCGCCGGTCGGCCATAGTGCGGAAGGTGCTGCCGCGACCAGGTCGCCACGCCGCCGGCGCGTCTGGGGTCCACAAGCCCTGCCCAGGGATCAAGCGATGATGAACAGCTCCAGCTTTAGGCCACGCCCGGACGCCTCCGCGGCGAGTGGTGCCAACCCACGCTCGCATGGCGCCCGGTCGGTCAGCTTCTTCGCCTTGGCTTTTGCCGTCGCGCTGTCGTCGCCCGGCTGCGGTGTCACCCGCGGCGTGATCGGCCCCGACGGCATCGAGACGCGCGTCATTGAGACGTACGCCAACGGCAAGCCTCGCCGCGTGGAGCGCTGGCAAGGAGAGAGGCTCCTCGAAGATCGCCACCTCTACCCCGGCGGGGCGACCCAACACGCCGTGCGAACGACAGCCGATCCGCTAGTGCAGGACGTGCTCGTCTATCATGACGACGGCAAGACCTTGGCGATGCGCTACAACCTGCGCAAAGGCCAGATGGAGGGTGTCGCCGAACAGTGGGACCTCGCGGGCAAGCTGCGGGCGCGGCGGACGTACCGCGACGGCCGCACAGACGGCTTGGAGGAGCGTCTCGACGAGAACGGTATGCGCGTCGCCACAGCCACATGGCGCCTCGGCGAGCGCGATGGCGCGGCCCGCACCTACTACCCTTCCGGTAAGCTCGAGAGCGAGATCCTCTGGTCTCGCGGCGTGCCGGCGGAGATCGGCCGCAGCTTCTATGAGAGCGGCAACCGCCGCGCCGAGTTTCAGCTGGAGTCAGGGGTCCGCAGCGGAAAAGAGTTGATCTACGCCGATGGCCCAGGCGACAAGCTGGTGGTGCGGCAGGGCTGGAAGCTGGGCGAGTTGCACGGGCTCTCGGAGACGTTTCACGCCAACGGCACCGTCGAGACGCGCATCACCTACGTCCACGGGCGGGCTGAGGGCGCCGAAGAGCACCTGCACGACAACGGCCAAGTCGCCTTCCGCGTCCCCCGGGTCAACGACATGCGCCAGGGCCTCGCCGAGCGCTTTGATCGCGAAGGCCGCAAAGTCTCGGAGGTTACGTACGAAGCAGACGTGACCGTCGGCGTAGAGAAGCGGTTCTTCGCCTCAGGCCGCCTCCTCGCCGAGATCCCTTTCGCGAATGGCAAGATGGAGGGCCTCGCCACTTTCTACCACGAGAACGGCAAGGTGGCCGCCAAAGTTCCGCTGAAGAACGGGGACGCCGAGGGAGAGGAGCTCCGCTACCGTGATGACGGCACGCTGCTGGCGCTGGTTCCCCGCAAGGCCGGGCTCGCTCAGGGCTATGTGAGGCTCTACGACGAGAAGGGCTGGCTTGAGCGCTACGTCCAATATGAGGACGATCTGCCGCACGGGCGAATGATCGCGGTCTACCCCCAGGATCCGGCGCTCAACGCCAAACCTGCCGTGGCGACGGAGGGCTTTTTTGAGCGTGGCAAGCCCACCGGCGAGTTCAAGCGCTGGCATCCCAACGCCAAGCTGATGGAGAAGAGGCCACACGATCCCGCCGGCTCCGGCCTGCTCGCCCGTTGGCACGACAACGGCAACCGCAACCTCGAGGTCGAGCTGCGCAACGGCAAGGAGGAGGGCCACGAGCAGATTTGGCACCCCGAGGGCTGGCTTTGGGCCGATCGCCTGTGGGCTGCAGGCACTTGGGTCGGCGAGGAGAAGCGCTTCTACAAGAGCGGCAAGGTCCTCGGCGTGTACCCCGTCGAAGGCGAGAAGTGGAACGGTGTCGCCAAAATCTACGCCGAGAAGGGAGGCTACCTCTGGAGCGAGCTGCCCTACCGCGATGGCAAAGAGGACGGCGAAGAGGTGCGCTACGCCAAGAACGGCACGCGCTGGGCCATCGCCACTTGGCAGCAGGGCGTCTTGAAGGGGGTCCGCTATTTGCAGCAGCGCCGGCGCCACACAGTCCCGGTGGAGAGCGACACCTGGACGGACAAGGAGACCGGCACCAAGCGTCGCGAGCTTGTCGACATCGGCGCCGAGGACCGCAAGCGCGAGAGGCGTTACTACGCGAGCGGCGCCATCGAGTTTGAGGTTGACCGCAGCAAGAGCGGGGACTGGGTCGGCGAAGCCATCTACTACTACGAGGATGGACCGATCGCCGCGCGGGTGCCGTTCGCCGCCGGCTTGCGGCAGGGTCGAGAGCTGCGCTTTTTCCGAACTGGCGAGAAAGAGATGGAGATCCCGTTCGTTGACGACAAGCCACGCGGCGACGTGGTCAGCTATCGGCGAGACGGTTCGATCGCGGCGCGCTATCCAGCCGGCGACAAGGCGGCCTTCGGCGTCGAGGTCCAGTATCACGAAAACGGCCAAGTGCGCATGACCGTACCGATGGTGGCTGGCTCGCGGCATGGCATCGCGCGGCTGCAGAGCGCCGACGGCCTCGACGTCGCACGCACCTCGTACTTGCGCGGGAGGCAGGTCGGCTTCGAGGCCACCTACCATAGCAACGGCCGCATCGGGCAGCTGACGGCGCAGGTCGACGGTCGGCGTGAGGGGCCGGGCGTCGTCTTTGGCCGCGACGGCAAGCGCTGGGCGCTGATTCCTTGGCAGCGCGGCGTCAAGCACGGCACGGAGCGGAGGTTCGGCCCCAACGGTCAAGAGGTCGTGGAGGAGACGGTCTACCGCGATGGCGCCGCAGTAGAGACGCGCACGTTCAAGACCGACGACGCGTCGCCAGCACACAAAGAGCCACCGCCCGCCCCGCCGCCGGCGCCAGCGCAGGGCCAATGATCCGGTCGCGCTGGGCGCTGCTGCTGAGCGCCGCGTTGCTCGCGTCGGCCGTGCTGTGCCGATCCAGCGGGGCTGCACCGTTGGCCACGGCCCAGTTGGTGAGTGCTGCGACACCGACCCAGGCTCCCGCCGCTGCGGACACGACGATCGCCGTGCTCTACTTCGACGTCCACGCCAATGACGAGGGCCTGCGCTTGCTGCGCAAGGGTCTGGCGCAGATGCTGGTCACGGACCTCTCAGCCGTCGAGGGGGGCCGCTTGGTCGAACGCGACCAAGTGGAGGCGGTGTTCGTCGAGCAACGGCTCCACGCCAGCGGCAAGGTCGACGCCAAGACCGCCGCACGGGTCGGCAAGCTGCTCGGCGCGCGGCTTCTCGTGCTCGGCTCGGCGTTTGCGCTCGGCAGCGCGCTCAGGCTCGACGCTCGCGTCGTCGACGCCGAGACCGGGGTGGTCGTCGTGACCGCAAAGGCGACGGCGCGCGACGACGATATCCTCGCAGCCGAGGGGGTGTTGGCGAGCGCGCTGCTGGTCGGCCTGAAGCGCCATTTGGCGACGCGGCGGGCGGTGGCGGGCGAAAAGTCGCAAGAGAAGAGCGCGCCTGAAGCCCGTGACGCAGCGGCGCCGCGTGGCTCCAGTCTGGCGAAGCGGCCGTCCCTGCGCCGGCCACAGAAGCTGTCGCGCGCCCTCGCTGAGCGGTATGCCTCGGCGCTCGACGCCAAAGACCGTGGCGACAAGGCGGCGGCGCGGGCTGGCCTTGAGTCGGTCGTGCGCGAAGTGCCGGACTTCGAGCTGGCCTACGCCGATCTGCAGTCGCTGGCGCGTTAGCGAAGCCCGCAATTGGGCGCTGTGGGCGCCGTGGGCGCCGAGCCCGATACCCCGACGGCGACAGCTGCGGTCGCTGATCGCTGATCGCTGATGGCGACTCTGGCGACTCTGGCGACTCTGGCGACTCTGGCGACTCTGGCGACGTTGGCGACGTTGGCGACGTTGGCGACGTTGGCGACGCCCTGCCCTGCCCTCCGCAGCGGCGCGAGCAGTCTCGCCGGGCGGCGTCGACAGCCGCCGGGACCGCAGCACGCCCGGGGGCCCCGACGGACGCCGAAGGCTCACGCGTCGCTCACGGCGCTGGCGGGCTCGTCCCAGGCGTCGGGGCGCCGCCGCTCGGGCCAGGGTGCGCCAGCGACGGCGGCGACC
>SXNM01000261.1 GCA_005777155.1 Pseudomonadota bacterium
GTCAGGCGGCGATGTTTGCCAATGAACCGGGACCGCATGCGGAAGGTCGATATATGACGAGTCGCGGTCAACTGGTGCCGTGATTTGGCCGAACATTTTGTAGGCGGGACGGGCGCACCGCATCGAAGGCGGCGATTTCTCTGTCACGTGCACATTCCCGTGGCACGCTTGCGCGCAATCGGCGCTACCTACCGATTGGGCGGATCGCGTCCCCGCGGAAAATACTGCGCTCGATTTTTCTAATGTGAAGTAAATCCATCGAGGATTTGGCGCGTTGGCATTCGTCTCGCCCCTTGTTGAGCGTGCGCGCGACTATCTTGGCATGATGCTTGCACAACGTGATTGCCGCGTTCGCAGGATGGCTCGCTGCTCTTGGCGGCGTGGCGCGGGCGCTTTCGGTCGCGCCGACTCGGCTCGGGGCAGCGGCGAGCGCGGCGCATAGCGACGCCGGCCAGCCGCCCCTGGCGTACGCCGCTGGGCGTCGCGAGGCGGGCGGGCCGCTGCCTTGGATCGTCGGCGGATCCGTCGTCGTTCACGTCTTGGCGCTGGCCTGGGCCCAAGGACTACCAGGGCCGATTCGCGCTGAGGTCGAGCCCGCGCTGCAGTGGGTGGCCGCCATCGCCGTCGACGTCAGCCTGCCGAAGGAAGCGCCGCCGCCGGCAGCGAAGCCGGAGCCGCAGGTCGTAGCGCCGACGCCCGATGTGCGCCCGCCGCCGCCGCGACCGCTTCGAAGGCTGCAGGCGGCCTCCACGCCGACGCCGCCCGCCGCAGCGCCTCCGGTCGCGGCCCAGGTCGCCATCGCCATCGGCGGCCCTGGAACGGTCGCGCTGCCCACGTTGCCGGCCGACGATGGCGCGCCGGCGCGAGCAGACGCCCCGCCTGCGGCTTCGGCCGTGGCGCCCATCCAGGGTGTGGCCGACGGCGAGGGCCTCGACTGGGGCGGCTACAACGCTCGGCTGCGCGCCAAGATCGTGCAACGACGGCGCTATCCGGCCGAAGCTCAGGAGGCGGGCTGGCAAGGGACCGTCACCGTGCGAGCGCACGTGGCGCGCGACGGTAGCCTCGCCCAGGAGCCCGAGGTCGTCCGCAGCTCAGGCTTTGGCGCCCTGGACCGCGAGGCCCTGCGCATGGTCCGCGCCGCGGCGCCCTTCGCACCGCTGCCGACCGGGTTCGAGGGGGCGACGCGTGAGGTGCTGCTCCCCATTGAATTCGTGCTTGAGGACGACGACTTTTAGAGTCGTTCATTGCCAACGCCTTGAGGCGCCGTCGGTCGCCTCTGCGAGCACGCTCCTGGCGGATCGCCGGCAAGCGGCCCGATCGACGTCGGCCTCCAGACCCACCGCCATGGCCTTCGGCCCAGCCCTCGCCGCCGTGCCGATGCCCGACGACGAGGGCAAAGCCCAGGCTCAGCCGCGAGCGTCAGGCCGCAACCGCTCCACGCCGCGGCGAGCCGCCTCCATCGCCTGATCGAAGCCAGCGGCCTTCAGCTCACGCGGCCACTCCAGGGCGGCCTCCATCAGCCGCGTCGACTCGGCGGCAAAGCGGCGGGCGTTGGCCTGCGCCTCGGCCTGGGCCCTTTGCTGCGTCTCGGTCATCGCGCGGCTCGCAGCCTCCAGGCTGTCCAGGGCGAGCGTGGCGAGGGCGGCGACGGGCTCGAGCGCCGGCAGCTGGGGCCGCGGCATGGAAGCCCAAGGCGCCGAGGGGCCGGACCAAAGCTGCTGCGTCCACGCCTGCGAGGCCTTGCGGCCTTCATCCACCATCTGCTGCAGGGGCTTCTGCCAGGCGTCGAGGCCGGCGCCAGACCATGCGGGCACTTGCCACGTCTCGGCGCGGAGCCACGCACCGGGCTGCGGCCACGTCTCGGGACGGGTCCAATCGACCGCGGCGACCTTGGGCTGGGACTCGGTGTGATGGGGCTCCGGCGCGGCCGCCGTTGCGCCTGCGGCGGCGGGGGCGTCGGTGTGAGCCTCAGCGTGGGTCTCAGCGTGGGTCTCAGCGTGGGCGTGGGCGTCGCTGCCGGGCGCGGTGTCAGCGCCAGTGGCGGCAGGGTGCTTCGAGTGGGCCATGACGGGCTCCTTGTGTCGCGCGAGGGGCGCAGGCGGCGATGTGCCTGGGCTGCGCCCGAGGGTCCTGGCCGGCCGTCCGTCGGCCAGCGCTGGCGGCAAGGTAGGCGGCGCCCGGCGGTCGTCAAGGGCTTCATTGTGCGGTGCAGCAAATTAGCGAGATCAATGCACTAGGTGCTGTGCGGCGCTGCAGTTTGCTGCGACGCAGCGTGGCTTGACTTCCACCGCAGCGCTCCGCATGGTGACGGCCATCGCCGGCAGACCGCCCGCGGCCGCGGGGGGACGAGGTGGAGTCAGCGATGGGCCAAGGGTCAACAACTTGCGGGGCATTCATGGGCCGTGGCGCTTGGATCGCCGGCGCCCTGGCGCGCGCCGCAGCGGCGGCGAATGCCCGAGCGCTTGTGTTGTCGCTGGCGTTGTCGATGGCGCTCGTCGCCTGCGCTGACGCGGACGCAACGGCCTGCCGCGTCGACGCCGATTGTGCACACGGCAAGTGCCTCGCCGACGGACGCTGCGCCGTCGCCGACATCAGCGACGCCGCGCTCGACACCTCCCCACACTTCGGCGATGCGGTGACAGACGCCGGCGCGGGCGACGCCGGTGCGGGCGGGTCCGACGGCGGCCAGCCCTCCTCCGCGGAGGTACAAGGGGACGCCAGCGGCGGGACCAGCGACGCGGCCGTGGATGTCGCGGCCGGCGCCGACGCCGGGCCTTTGCCGGGCTTCACCTGTGGACCGAACCACGACGGACGGATCGAACGAAAGGAGTTGCACTTCGCCCCCGGCCTGAAGGCGCCTTTCAGCGTCGCCAAGGACACGCCTTTCCAGTCGGCTTCGACGCCGGGCGAGGGTGGCGTCGCGGTGTGGAACCTGAAGGGCCCCTATGCCGGGCAAGCGACGACGTTGGTGGAGACCGCGGCGCCGTCCACGGCCTGGTATGCCAACGACGTCGCCGGCGCCACCTACGCGACGCAGCTCGCCGTAGACAGCCCGCTGCACGGCGTCTTCGAGGCGACAGGCGACGCGCTGCTGCTTCGCGCGGTCGTGTCGCCACAAGACGGGTTGCTGCGCACGCGCCTGCTCTACGATCCGCCAGCGCAAGTGCTCGCGCTGCCGCTCGAGAAGGGCAAATCCTACAGCTCGACGTCCACCGTCAAGGGCGAGAAGGACGGCGTGCTCGCGCTGTGGACTGAGACCTGGACCTCGCAGGTCGACGCCAGCGGCATCGTACAGACCCCTTTTGGCAACTTTCCGGCGCTGCGAGTCCGCACCACGCTGACCCGCAAGGTGGGCGTGTTCGAGTACGTCACCCGCAGCCTCGCTTGGGTCGCCGAGTGTTTCGGCACGGTGGCCTCAGCGCGCAGCGCACTGGGCGAGCAGTCCATCGATTTTACCACCGCCGCCGAGCTGCGCCGTCTCGCGCCTCCCTAGGTGGAGGGCGCGTATGGTCGCGCGGTCATGCGGTCGCGCGGTCGCCCGTCGCAGCCGTCAGCGGTGCTGGCCTCGCGGGTGAAGCTCAGCCTCCACCTCGCGTTCGGCGGCCACGAGGTGGAAGTCGAGGATGAGCGGCAGGTGGTCCGAGGCGTCGCGTGTCTGCGGGCCGTGGACGACCCGAGCGGCGCGGACATCCACGTCGCCGCGCACGAACGCCTTGTCGAGGGAGCCGACCGGGAGCGCTGCAGGAAAGCTGCGGAAACGCGAAGGTGGCGCCGACGCGTGGGCAAAGCCCTCGGGTAGAAAGCAGCGCTTGTGCAGCTGGTTACGCCAGTCGTTGGTGTCACCGGCGACGATCGTCGGCAGGGCGGCGCGCGCCTGCAGGTCTGCCGAGGCGAAGAGGCGCTTTGCCTGCCAGGTGCGCTCGAACTCGGCGAGGCCGAGGTGCCAGTTGACGACGAGGAGCGCTCCCTCGGGGGTCGCGATCTCGGCGGCCTGGGCGCCCCGCGGCTTCTTGAACTGCCAGCGCAGGTCGATGTGCTCGTGCCAAGCGATGGGCCACCGCGAGAGGAGCAGGTTGCCATACCCGCCGTGCTTCAGCGCGACATTGAGCTGAAAGCGGCCGTCTTGGAGCGACAAGCGCTCGAGGAAGAGCACGGGCTGATCGTGAAAACGCGATCGCTGCACGCCGTCGTCCACCTCCTGCAGCAGCACGAGATCGGCGTTCTCGGCCTCCAGCACGTCGAAGACGCGCGCCAAGTCGTAGCGGCGATCGCGACCGCCGATGCCCTTGTGGATGTTCCAGCTCAGCAACCGCATGGGCCCTCTCCACGCGACAGGCAGGGCTGCCATCGCTCGGTACAATTTGGGCGCGGCGCGGCGAGTCGCAAGGTCGAGTTCAGGAATTGGCGCCGGCGCGAGTGAGCCACCATCATGCAGGGGCGGGCGCGTCCAGGCCCCGCGGCTCGCCGGCGGAGGTCGCGATGTGCAGGCTCTTTGGCTTTCGCTCGGTGATCCAGTCGGCGGTCCATCGCAGCCTCGTCGAGGCCGACAACGCGCTGGCGGTGCAGAGCCAAGCCCACCGCGATGGCTGGGGCGTCGCCTACTACGTGGCCGAAGTCCCACATGTAATCAAGGGGTTATCTCCGGCGGTCGAGGACGCGATCTTCAGCCGCGTCGGCGGCGTCGTCGCTTCAGAGACGGTGCTCGCCCACCTGCGCCAGGCCACGGCCGGCGAGGTCAACGTGCTGAACACGCACCCTTTTCAGTACGGACGCTGGATCTTTGCCCATAACGGAAAAGTGCGCAATTTCGACACCCACCGCGCCGCGCTTCGCAGCCGGGTCGCGCCGAACTTGTTGCGCTACGTGCTCGGCGACACCGACTCGGAGCTGCTCTTCTATCTCTTCCTCGGTGAGCTGGCCCGGCGCGTCGATCTGCACCGTCGCGGCACGCCGATCGCCGACATCGCCGCCGCGCTCGCCGCTGTCATCGAGTTGACCCGCGCCATCGCCGACGCCGACCTGCCGAACCCAGCGCTGTCGACGGGCGGCGAGGCCTGCGCCCCGGTCGCCGACGGCGGGCCAAGCCTGCTGACCTTCTTGGTCACCGACGGCGCGTCGATCATCGGCGTGCGCGAAGGCAAGCCGCTGCTGTTCTCGACCCACAAGCGCCGCTGCCCCGATCGGGACGGTTGCGCTTGGCTTGGACCGTCTTGCGAGGCGCCGAGCCCCGACGGCCACGTCAACCACCTCATCGTCTCGAGCGAGGAGCTGCAGGGCAACAACGTCTGGCTCGAGCTGCAGGATCACGAGTATGTCGGCGTCGACTTCCGCATGGTCCTCCACCGCGGCACGCTAGGCAGCGAGCCTCGCCGCGTCGAGAGCGCGGCGGCGGCTTCGACGCTTGCCACGCTCACGCCGGCCTGAGGCGGCCCACGCCGCCGATTGTGGCCCGGCGCGCCGCCGACGAGCGACCCTGGCCCCTGGTACCGCGACCAGCGCCTACGGTCCGCACCCCAGCCATCGGTGTTGGGTGGATTGGCGTGTCTTCATCGGCGAAGGTCGATTTTCGGGCCTGTCCCGACCAGCGCCGCGGCCCACTCAGCGCCGACGTCGACCCGGTGAGGGCGTCTCTAACGGCCCCCAAAGCGGGGCGCGCGCTTCTCCAACAGGGCGGCGATGCCCTCGGCGGCGTCAGTGCTGTCGAGGATGGCCGACTGGGCGCGCGCTTCAAGCCTCGCCATCGCGATCGCAGCGGCGTCGGACTCTGCCCGCAGCAGCCGCCGAGTCTCGCGGACTGCCAAGGGGGCGGCGCGGGCGATGGTGTCCGCCAGCTCCATCGCGCGATCCAGCACTTGCGCCGCCGGCAACGCCTCTAGCGCGAGGCCGATGCGCGCCGCCTCCGCGCCGTCGCACAGGCGTCCAGTCAGCAACAGCTCAGCCGCCCGCTGGGCGCCAACCAGGCGCGGCAGCAGGGCGCTAATCGCCATGCCCGGCGACAGGCCGATTCGTACGAAGTTGGCGCCATAGCGCGCCTCGTGCGCCGCCACACGCAGGTCGCAGAGCAGGGCAAGGCCGAAGCCACCGCCGACGGCGTGACCGCTCATCGCGGCGATCGTCGGCACCTCCAGGTCGAGCAGAGACAGAAAGGGTCGATACATGGCGAAGCTGCGCTCGTGCGGCAGCGCGGCCTCGCTGGCCTGTACCTGGGCCCGCAGGTCGGCGCCCGCGGAGAAGCAGGGGCCGCGGCCAGTAATGACCAGGGCGCGCATCGGCCCGTCGGCGGCGGTGGATGCGCCGTCGCTCGATGAACCACCGCCCGAGGTCATGTCGCAGGCGCTCCGCGCTCGGTCTACGGCGACGGCGAAGGCCTCCAACAGCTCGGCGGTCATGCCGTTGCGGTTGTCCGGGCGGTTGAGCGTGAGCAGTCCGATGGGGCCGCGGCGTTCGAACAGCACGGCGGGGTCGGTAGGGCGTTCGGCTCTGGACTCGGCGGCGGTGATGGCCGGCTCTTTGGTGGACATCTCTGCCTCTCTGTCCGCCCGGCGCTGTCCGCCCGGCGCTGTCCGCCCGGCGCTGTCCGCCCGGCGCTGTCCGCCCGGCCCTGTCCGCCCGGCCCTGCCTGGCCGTCGCTGCCTGGCCGTCGCTGGCCGGTCGGGGCCATTGCCGCCGAAGTCGAATCGGGGTAGCCTCGGGCGCCGCCACGGGAACGCAAGGCTCCGCAGCCTAGCCGCGCCCCGCACGTTGGTCCATCGCCGCGCCTCGAACTCCAGCCCAGGCGCCAAGCACAGTATTTGGAAGGAGTTGCCATGAGTTCCGTCACGCATCGTCGTCCCAGCCTCCGCTGGCTCCCCCTCAGCCTGTGCGCCGTCGCGGTCGTCCTCGGTGGCTGCGGCACCAAGCGACAGGTCGGCATCTGCGGCGACATCGACGTTGCCACGGCCCAGGGCGACGCCACGGCCCTCGTCGCCGCCGGTGACGCCGCGTGGGCCGATCGCCGCGACGAGGGTCGGCTGCGCGCCGCTATCGCAGCCTGGGAGAAGGCCCTGACCATCGACCCCAAGAACACCGACGCCCGCGTCAAGCTCTCGCGCGGTCGGTACCTGCTCGCTGACGGCTACGTGCGGACCGATGAAGAGAAGGAGGCCGAGATGCTTGGCCTCTTCGACCAGGGCATCAAGGACGCCGAGGTCGCGATCGCCCAGCTATCGAGTGGTTACCGGACAGACATCTGCGCCGAGAAGCCATTCACTGAGGCGATCACCCAGGCAAACAAGGCGGCGGTGCCGGCCATGTACTGGTACGCCAGCAACCTCGGCAAGTGGGGTCTAGCAAAGGGGATCATGACGATTTTGAAGTACAAGGACAACATCAAGGCGATGATGGACCGCATCACGGTGCTCGATCCGACGTACTTCTACCCCGCCCCGGCCCGCTACTTCGGCGCCTACTACACCCAGGTGCCTTTCCCGTCCGGCGTCATGCCCA
>SXNM01000026.1 GCA_005777155.1 Pseudomonadota bacterium
GCGCCACGTTGAGGATCTTGGCGTCGATGATGTTGGCGACGTCAACGAGGATCTGCGTCAACCGTTCGGCGTTGTAGGCTTCGTCGATGTAGGCAATGTAGCCTCGACGTTCCTCTTCGGTCCGGGTGAAACAGACGTCGTAGATGTTGAAGCTGAGCGTCTTCGTGAGGTTATTGAACCCCTGCAGACGCAGCTTCCTGGGCGACTGTCCCATCGACCCCCTTGTCCGCCAGCGCCTTGAATCGGCCCAGGCCGTTCACCACCTCGCCTTGGCTGCCGTTCGCGCTCCGGGTGTCCCAGTCGCGCTCGCTCCAGCCGAACCTCGCCACCACCCGAACGCGCCCGCCGCAGCGGGCCCTCCCTGCGCCAGCAAAGGCCAGGGAACTCGGTCGTCCTTGCGCTGCGGCCTGTGTCCGAAGTACCCTGGTCGCTCGGATCTTCCGATCCGCCTTGGCGGGCCCGGCCATCGCGCCGCGCAGTCGCCCGGCCCGAATGGAGGGCGACTTGCGGCGCGCTGCTTACCTTGCATCTGCCCTCTGCGCAAGCGCAGCGCTCGTTAGTGCGTGTATGGGCGGAACGACAGCACAGGGGCCGGCGCCGACATTTGGTGTCCCTGGCCGCTTCGATCCCGGTCCGGCGGTCTTCGTGCCCGACGCTTCGGACTCTGCGGGCGCAGCGATTAGCGACGGGGTAGGCGAGACGCCCGAGATCGGCGCGAGCCAAGACGCCGAGGCCTCGGCGGCAGACACCGGCGGCGCGACCGCAGAGACCTCCGTCGGCGGCGGCAGCGACGCAGCGCTGTCGATGCTAGACCTCGACCTCGACGGCTTCTCGCCGATGGACGGTGACTGCGACGACGAAGACAAGGCCATCTTCCCGAGCGCGCCAGAAGTCTGCGACGCCAAGGACAACGACTGCGACGGCAAGGCCGACAACATCGACGGCGACGGCGACGGCCACTCGCCCTGCGCCGGCGCCCAGCCTGACTGCGACGACAGCAACGCCAAGGTCTTTCCTGGAGCGCAGCCCGATTGCGCCAACGGCCTGGACAACAACTGCGACGGCACCGTCGATGGTACGCAGACCGCGGACCAGGACAGCGACGGCTTCAATGCCTGCCAGGACTGCGACGACGCCGACGCCAAGATCTTCCCGGGCGCGGCCAAATCCTGCGAGAACGCCAAAGATAACGACTGCAATGGGGTCATCGACGCCGCGGAAGACGGCGACAAGGACGGCTTCTCAGGCTGCGTCGACTGCGATGATCTGGATCCCAAGGCCTTTCCGCTCGCCCCGGAGCTATGCAACGGCAAAGACGACGACTGCACCGGCCTCGCCGACGACCTCGACCTCGACGGCGACGGCTGGAACGCCTGCGGTGGCGGCGACTGCGACGACGGCGACATCGGGATCAACCCGCAGTCTGCGCCCAACTGCAAGAACGGAAAAGACAATAACTGCAACGGCGTACCAGACAGCCAAGAGGACTTCGACAAGGACGGCTTCGTCGGTTGCGCCGACTGCGACGACTCCAACCCAGCGAAGAACTCCAACGCCTGGGAGCTGCCCTCCGATCTCGTCGACAACGATTGCGATGGCAGCACGGACGAGGTCGGCAGCAGCTGCGACGTCGCGCCGATGGCCGACGGCAAGCCCGAGGACTACGTGCGGGCCATCGATCTGTGCGTCCCCACGGGCTCGACCATTGTCAGCAGCAGCGCGTTCCCGGTCTTGGCGGCAGGCAGCGCGCGCGCCATCAAGAACGCCTACGGACCGCCCAACAAGCCGCTGAAGGGCAAGCACTTTGTCGTGCTCTCCTCTGGCAACGCCGCCGCGAAGGGCCAGTCCGGCTACGTCCTGCCGCAGCCGGGCACCTCGTTCTCCAACACCGCGCCCTACCCACCGGTCGCGTGCAACGCCTCTGGCTCGGTCAACGACTTTACGGAGTGGAAGCTGACCCTGAAGGTGCCGGGCAACGTCAACGGACTCAGCTTCCAGTTCAACTTCATGAGCGCTGAGTACCCGGAGTGGGTCGGCACCCAGTTCAACGACAAGTTCGTTGCTGTGCTGGATAGTAAGAAGTTTAAAGGCAATATCAGCTTCGACGAGAAGGGCAGCTGCGTCTCCATCAACAACGCCTTCTTCACGGTCTGCAGCGGCTGCACGCAGGGGGACGCCGGCCTGCAAGGCACCGGATTTGAGGGTAACATCGGCGGCGGCACCGGCTGGCTGACGACGACTTCGCCGGTGGAGCCAGGCGAGACCATCACGTTGCGCTTCATCGTCTTCGACGAGGGCGACCGCATCTACGACTCGTCGGTGTTGCTCGACAACTTCCGCTGGGAGGTGCTGACCAACGGCGAGACGACGCCCTCGACCGTGCGCCCGGGCGGCTGAGCAGCGCTACGGGCAGGCGCCGTTGGGCTTGCCCGGCGTGCCAAGGTCTCCGGCGCCGTACTTGGCTCCGGCCGAGACGCACCAGTTGGCGCCGCTGTCGTTGGCGGTGGCTGAGATCTTGCCGGCGGGCAGCATGTAGGTCGCGCCTGTCGGCATCGCCGGCCAACCGTTGACCTTGGGCGAGTACGACACGCTGTCGATCGTCGTGGCGCCGACGCGCAGAAACACCGTCTCGGCGCCTGTGTTGTTCAGCGAAAATGCTCCGTTGTACGCGTAGCCGACCTCGACGCCGCCGTTGCTGGCGGTCGAGGCCTTGGCGCCAAAGACGAAGCAGCCGCCATCTGGGATCGTGAGCGTCTCGCCGGCGAAGACGGCGTGGGCCTTGGTCGGGTCGCTGAGCGCCGTGCCGTCGCCGAGGATGACGCCAGCCAGCGAGAGCGACTTGCCGGCAACGTTGCAGACCTCGAACCACTCGCCGTCGGCGTCGGCGACCGCCGCCGGGTTGACGTGGAGCTCCGTAATGACCAGCTGGCCCGCTGCTGGCGCCGGCGGCCCGGTCGTGGTGGCGTCAGACGGGCCTGGGCCGGCGTCTGTGGCGGTGTCCTCGGCGTCAGCGCCTGCGCTGTCGCCCGCGGCGTCGGCGTCTGCGGGGCCGATGTCGGCCTCAGATGCGCCGTCGGTGCCAGCGTCTGTGCTGTCATCGGCCGGAGTGTCGCTGGCGGTGCCTTCCCCGTCGGGCGCGTCCGCGGTGTCCGGTGGGCTCGCGGCGTCGCTGGTTGAGCCGGAGTCTGGGGTCGGGCCGGCGTCTGGTGGGCCCGCGGTGTCGACGACGTCCTGTGCCGCCCCGAGTTCGGTCGCAGCGTCGCCGACGGTCGCGTCTGAGCTTCCGGCGCCCGTGACAGCATCCGGACCGCCATCCCCGCCGCTGTCAGCCGCGCCTCCGGCGTCCAGGGCCGCGGCTGGAGCTGCTGCGCCGTCAGCGCCGGCCATGCGGGTGTCGCCGAAGTTGGCGGTGACATCGGGCTGGGGCTCGAGGTAGCCACCGCCCGACGCGGCGGGCGCCTCGCAGGCGCCGAGGACCGCGGCGAGGGCTGCGGCGAGGGCTGCGGCGATCGTCGGAGAGCGCGGCATCGCGCGCCGACAGCGAGCGGCTTGCTCAGGGACGACGAATCGCGAAGGTCTTCGGCGGGCCATCAGCACCTCAGTCGGCAGCGCCGCAGCGGGCGCCACGCCCAGGACGTGGCAGGTCGCGGCGGCCGTCGGCGACAGCTGCCAACCGCGATGCTAGCGCCTCCGGGGCGCTCGCGCATCCCTGGGTCACGGCCATGACGGCGGCGCGATCGTGGGCGTGTCGCCGGCCAGTGGATTGGTGCGGGGCGGTCCCCCTCGCGGTCAGCGCCATGGGGCGGGCGGCCCTGGGCAGGCGGTCTTGGGCCATCGCGTCTGGCGCCCGCAGCGCGACAGCGGCGGCGGGTGGCCCCCGGGCCTGGGCAGGCGGTCAATGTCGCTGTGACGAGCCCGAGAGACCTCGATGGCCCGGCGTGTGGCGCCAAATCCTCCACTCTGCGATGGTCGAGCCACGAGACGGGCGCTGCGGCCAGCCCAGCGCCATCGCACCCGAGGAGGCCGCCCTGGGAGTCGATACCGCGCTGCTGCTCGCCCTGGTGGGCGTGGTCTCTGGCGCGATCAACGTCTTCGCCGGCGGCGGCGGCCTGCTCGCGCTGCCGGCGCTTGTCCTCGCGGCCAACCTCGACGCTGCGGTCGCCAATGGCACCTTCCGCGTCGCGGTGCTGGCCCAGTCTCTTGCGGCGGTTGCGCGTCTGCGCCGCCTCGACGCCGGCGCCCAGCGCGCGCGGTTCAGCCTCGCCGCCCCGGTGATGCTCGGGGCCCTGCTCGGAGCCTTTCACGCCACGCGCCTCGATGACGCCGGGACGCGGAAGCTCATCCTCGGCGCCTGCCTCCTGGCTACCGCGGCTTGGGTGGTCGGTGAGGCGCGCCTGGCGGCGGCTGGCGCCTCCGATGATGAGCCGGCGCCGACGTCAGCGACTGAGGCCGCCGGGAAGGCCTCGGAGTCGGTGGGTGCGATGCGTCGCCGCGTTGGGCTCTGGCTGGCGCTGCTCGTCGCAGGCTGGTACGGCGGCCTCATCCAGGCTGGCGTCGGCTTCTTATTGCTGCTGGCGCTGCGGCGCTTCGGACGCCTGCCCCTGGTCACGGCAAACGCCCTGAAGCTGGAGCTCGTCCTGCTCTTTACCCCGCTCGCGCTGCTGACCTTCGCCGCCGATGGCCGCGTCGATTGGGCGAGCGGCGCGGTGCTGGGCGTCGGCATGGCCGGTGGCGCCTGGGTCGCGACCGGCTGGGCGCTCGGCAGCGGCGCTGCCGCCGGGGTGCGCTGGACCACAGCCGCGATGGTGCTGGCCGCGCTGTGGCAGATCTGGCCCGGATCGACGCCATGACCCGGCGCCAGGGCGTCGCGCCCGGGGCCGGCGGCGGCGGCTTGGCCCTGCAGCTGTCTTGGGGCGCGCTGCTGCTCGGCCATTGCGCGGCGGCCTGGGCCTCAGGCCCGACCACGCGGGTCGCTGGCAGCGCCGAGGACGTCCACGTCGCGCTGACCGTGGCGGGCGCCGAGGCTGACATTGAGGCGCTGCAGCGAGCCTTGCGCGATCAGATCGCCCGCTGCGCCGGCGGCCGCGTCGTCGAGCTCTGGCTCACCGTCGAGGCGCGGGGCGAAGCGCGCAGCCAGGGGCGCCTCCACGCGGCGCTGCGCCTCTTCGTCGACGGCGGCGATCTCGGCGCTCGAACCATCTATGGCGCCAAGCTCAGGCCGCTCATCGAAGGCGCGGCCCTGCTGACCTGCGTAGCGGTGTCGCGCCGACCGCTGGCGCCGAGCC
>SXNM01000027.1 GCA_005777155.1 Pseudomonadota bacterium
CTCGGCGCCGAGCAGGTCGGCGAGCGCTTGCAGCCGCAGCAGGGCCAGGAAGGCGTCCGGCGAGGCGGGCGCTGCTGCGACTCGGACGCACAGGCCGGGCAGCTCAGCGAACTCTGCCCACGCGCTGGGCGCAGCGACGCTGGCCGCGCCCACCGCCGCCTTGCCCGCCCGCCGGGTCGCCGCGTTCGCCCGCCGAGGCTGCCCGACGCCATCAAACGCCAGGCTGACGAGCAGGCAGCAGCCCACGATCGACACCGCCCGCGTCGCCCTAGCAAGGGCGCCGCGCCCGCGAAGTCGACTGGCGGTTGCGGCTGGGATCCACATCGCTGTGTAGCAGACCAAGAGTTGAGCGCTGCGACAAGGGGGCGCCCGCAGTTGTCGAGCCGCCGCCGCGCCGGTCGGTCGTCGGGATGGCGCAGCTCCTCGCGGGCTGGCAGGGCGCCGCTGCCGCCGGCGGCTGGCGCGATACCCCACCGGCCACCGACCCCAAACGACCTAGCTGAGGTGGGGCGCCAGAAACTCCCGCCAGAACGCCGCCGGCCTCGCCCCGCTCTCTGCCGCGACGTGACGACCGCCGACGAAGAGGTGCACCGCCGGGATGCCTTGCACTCCGAGCTGGCTGGCGTAGCCCTGATCGCGGTCGGTGTCGACCTTGACGACGAGCAGCCGCCCCTCAAATTCTGCGGCGATCTGCTGCAGGACCGGGGCCAGCATCCGGCATGGACCGCACCAGTCGGCGTAGAAGTCGACCAGCACCGCCACCGGCGACCGCTCCAGCAGCGTGGTCAGCCCAGCGTCGTCGACCACTCCGACCTGGCCGCGCGCCGCCAGCGAGCTCCGGCACTGCCCGCACTTTGGGCCGTCGTCGCGGCGAGCGCTCGGGATGCGATTGATGCGGCCACACTGCGGGCAGCGGACCACCGTGGTCGCCACCGGCTGCGGGTTCGTCTCCATGGGATGCCTCCTCGGCCCGGCACGTGCGGCGGACCATTGCCTCTCCAGAGCCTCACAGGCCCCTGGATGTTACAGCGCGGCGCGTCGCCGGACAGCGCCGACCGAGCGCCGCCAGGGAGCCCGCCGCGTTGCGGCCGATGCGCCTCACTTCGGGCCGACCGCCAGCTTGCCACCCCAGGGCCAAGCCGCCAAACTCGCGCCCATGGCCAAGCCCGGACTGTCAGGACTTCCACCCAAGCGCCCGGTCGAGACGGCCTTGACCTACCTGCCCGGCGTCAGCCGCGCCCGCGCCCGCGCCATCCTAGAGTCGGCGCGCATCGACCCCGAGACCCGCACCGACGACCTCGACGAGCTGCAGATCGACCTGCTGCGCCGGCTGCTGCGCGGCGACGCCGATGAGGCCGCGCCCGCCGCAGCCTCGGGCGACGCGCCCCAGCCGTGGTTGGCCGGCAGCGGGGTCGAGTTCGCGACCTACCTCGAGCGCGTGCGCGCCATGGTCCAGCGCTACCTCGTCGTGCTGCGGCCTTGGGAGCGACCGGCCGACGACCCGACGCGCAACCCGCTGCCGGCCGGCGCCGTGGCCAGCCTCGACAGCACGGCGCTGCGGGTGCTGCGGGGCGAAGCGCTCGACGCCGAGCGGCAGCAGTTCGTCGCCCGCTGCGAGCAACGCCTTTCGGCGCGCTACGACACCCTGGCGATCGCCAGCGACGGCGCCCGCCGCTTCGACGAGCTGCGCGCGGTCTTCGGCCTCTCGGACCTGGAGGCCGACCTGCTCTGGCTGCTGCTGGCGCCGGAGTTGGTTCCGGAGTTCCTCTGGCTTTACCGAGCGTTGTGGCGCGACACAGCCCGCACTGCCTGGAGCGAGGACTTCCTCCTCCACGCCCTCGACCCCTTCGCCATCCGCCACGGTGAGGCGCTGGCGGCCCTCGGCGCCACCGCCACGTTGCAGCGCTACGGCGTGCTGCGGCTGGTCGCCGACGACGGCGCCGGTGGACGGCGGTTCCGCGCCGCGCCCTTTGTCACCGGCTTTCTGCTCGGCCTGCCGGTCGGGCTCGATGACCTGCCGGGCGCGCTCTGGCATCAAGCGCCGAGCGCCGACGAGCCCCAAGCGAGCGTGCCCATCGACGACGCCCTGCGCGCCGCCATCGGCCGCGGCTACCGGGGACGGCGGCGCTTTCTGGTGGAGGGCCCGGCGCGCGCCGGCGCGCTGCGCATCGCCCGAGAAGCTCAGGCGATGTTTGGCGAGGGGCTGCTGGAGGTGCGCCTCGACGCGGTGCTGGAGCAAGGGGGCGTCGCGGCGGTGGGTCTGGTGCTCGGTCGGGCGCGGCTGGCGCGGGCCGGCGTGTTCTTCGGCGCTGTCGAGGCGATGGACCGCGGCGATCGCGGCCAGGAGCGGCTGCTGGCGCTGGTCCGCTTGCTGCAGGGCGAGACGACGACCATGTGGCTGCACAGCCGCGGCCAGCTCAAGGCGGAGAGCGATCGCATCTCGCCCCAGGTGCACCTGGCGCTGCAGCGCGACCTCGGCGCCATTGAACTCGGCACCTCGATGCCTGGCGTCGACGCGCGGCGGGAGCTGTGGCGCGAGCGGCTCGTCGGCAAGATGGCCGAGGGCGAGCTCGCCGCTACCCTGCCGTTGGCGGCGGTCTATCGCTTCGGCGTCGACGAGATCGACCTCGCCGTCGACCTCGCCCGCGCCCGCGCCCGCCAGCGCAACGCCAAGGCGCCCGTCGTCGCCGTCGGCGACATCGAGCACGCCGCTCGTCAGGTGGCCGCCAGCCGCCTCGCCGGCCTCGCCAGCCGCATCCACGTCCGAGGCACCTGGGAGTCGACCGTCTTGCTGGCCGAGACGCGCGAGATCTTGCTCGAGATGGTGGCTTTTGGCCGCCAGGCCGGGCACGTGCTCGATGAGTTGGGCTACGGCCGGACCATGGGCTATGGCCGGGCGCTGACGGCTCTGTTTTCTGGGCCTTCGGGCACCGGCAAGACGCTCTGCGCCGGCCTCGTGGCCCGAGAGCTCGGCCTGGAGCTGTTCCGCGTCGACCTCGCCAACGTCGTCAGCAAGTACATCGGCGAGACCGAGGAGCGGCTGTCCAAGCTGTTCGACGCCAGCTCGGAGTCCGGTGTGGCGCTGCTCTTCGATGAGGCCGACTCGTTGTTCAGCAAGCGCACCGACGTGCAGTCATCGGTCGACCGCTACGCCAACCTCGAGGTCAACTACCTGTTGCAGCGCCTCGAAGAGCACGACGGCGTCGTCATCTTGACCACCAACCACCCGGACTCGATCGACAGCGCCTTCATGCGCCGCATCCGCTTCAAGCCACAGTTCCCGGCCCCCGACGTCGACGAGCGCGAGCGGCTGTGGCGGGTCATGATCCCGCCCGACGCGCCGCAGGACCCTGACCTTAAGCTGCGGTTCCTCGCCGAGGACTACGAGCTCACCGGCGGCCAGGTGCAGAACGCGGTGTTGCGGGCGGCGGTCTGGGCCGCCGAGGCCAAGGGGCGCCTGAGCCAAGCGCTGCTCGCCCGCGCCGCCGAACGCGAGTACAAGGACATGGGCCGGGTGGTGCGGGAATACCCCGATGAGCCGGCCACGGCCTGAGCGCCAGCGGGGGCCCCGGGGTCCGCGCCGGCACGCTGGAGGGATGCGATGGACAAGGCGGCGTTTTTGCAGGTTACGCGCGCGATCGTCGAGGGATTCGAGGCGGCTGACTTCAAGGCGGCGATGGCGGCGGCCCAGCAGCGCGGCGACGTCGGGCAGCTCGTGGCGCTGCCGATGGCGGTTCAGGAGCGCGCTTTCGCCGTCGTCGGGCTCGACGCCGCCGGCGGGACGGCAGAGTTCAAGGCCGCAGGTCGGCAATTCGGCCTCGACGCTGACGTCGCCCCGCTGTTGGCGCGCATGAAGGCGGCGCTGGCCTGAGCGGCGGCGTCGGCGCCCAGCGCTTTCGCCACCGGCTGCGGCGCCTCGCCCCACCGCCCCGCCGCCCGGCGCCGCGCCTAGAGCGGGATGTTGCCGTGCTTCTTGGCGGGCATCCGGTCGCGCTTGCCCTCCAGCAGCCGTAGCCCCTGGCAGAGCCGCAGCCGCGTCTGGCCGGGCGCCAGCACCTCGTCGATGTAGCCGAGCTCGGCGGCCTTGAAGGGGTTGGCGAACAGCTCCTGGTACTTGGCGACGTAGGCCGCTTTGGCGGCGACCGGATCGTCGGCGCCGGCGATCTCCTTGCGGTACACGATGTTGTCGGCGCCGTCCGGGCCCATGACCGCGATCTCCGCCGTCGGCCAGGCGAAGTGGAGGTCGCTGCGGATGTGCTTGCTGC
>SXNM01000028.1 GCA_005777155.1 Pseudomonadota bacterium
GCGCCCCTGCTCACCGCCTTGCTCGCCGTCGCGCCGAGCAGGCCAAGGGCGCCGAGGCCAAGGCAGAGGCGCCGCAGCGCCCCGCTCCAGATCCAGGAGGTAAAGGCCTCGCGGCAGAGGCCCGCCACGCCGACCCGCGACGCCCCGTCGTAGCGCGCCTGCTTGACGTAGGGCACCGCGCCGACCCGCGCCGCGAGCGCCGCCACCAGCGGCCCAACGTTGGCGCGTCCGGCCTCGAAGTCCGCGATCGCGCTCGCCATGGCGTGTCGCATCAACACAAAGCTGCCGCCGCCCGAAGGTGGCGCCGCGCCGCCGCCCAAGCGCAGCAAGGCGCGATAGCCGAGGGCGCCGAAGCGAACCCACAGCGGGTCGTCGCGGCGCGTCTTGATGGCGAACACGGCGTCTACGTCGCCGCGCTGGGCCCGCTGCCACAGCGCCGGGATGAGCGCGGGCGGATCCTGCAGATCGCCGTCGAGCACCACCACCCACGGCGCCTTGGCGACCGCGAGGGCGGCGCGGGTGGCGCCCAGCTGGCCGCGGTTGACCGGCAGGGCGACGACGCGCAAGCGCCGCTCACCCTCCGCCGCTCGCTGCAGCGCCGCCAGGGTGCCATCTGGGCTGGCGTCGTCGGCGATGATGAGCTCGCAGCGCACGCCACAAGCGTCGGCGGCGGCGGCGACGGCTGCGACGAAGGCGGGCACGATCGCCTGTTCGCGGAACATCGGCGCGCAGATGGCGAGCTCGGGCTGGTCCGCGGTCGCGCCCGCCGCCGGCCCGGTCATCGGCGACGCTCGGCGATGGCCGCCGCGAGTCCGGTCTCGACCGCCGCCAAGGTCTCGCTCGGCATGCGGCTCCACAGCGGCAGCGCCAAGACCCGCGCCGCCAGGTCGTCGGCGATGGGCGTCGGGGCTTGGCCGGGCCGGAGGTAGCCGACCGCCGACAGCGTCGGATGGAAGTAACGGCGGCTGCCGACGCCATGGCGTGCCAGCGCTGCCTGCCAGCCCGCTGCGTCGCCATCGCAAGCCGCCACGGCGAAGTTCTGCCCGTTGCCGATGGCGCCTGGCCGCGCGACCGGCAGCTGCAGCGCCGGGCGGTCGCCGTCGGTGTCGCAAAGGCGCGCGACGGTGGCGCGGAGGCGTCTGAGGGCGGCGCGGCGACCGTCGAGGACGGCGTCGAGGTCTCGCAAGCCGTGCAGCGCCACAGCGGCGTGCAGGTCGGACAGCTTGGCGTTGATCCCGGCCGTCGCCTGCGCCGGATCGCCGCCGAGGCCGGGGTTGCGGGCCTGACGCAGCGGCTCCGGGTCGACGTCGGGCCGCAGGGCCACGCAGCCGCCCTCTGCCGCTGGCAGGACCTTGGTAGCGTGCATGCTGTGGGCGGCGGCGCGGACGCCGGCGGGCCAGGGCCGACCATGCAGGAGGCTGCCCATGCCGTGGGCGTTGTCGAGCAGCAGATCGACGTCGTGGTCGGTGCAGACCCGCAGCAAGGCGTCGAGGTCGGCGGGTTCACCGTAGACGTTGACCGCCATCACCGCCGCGACGTCGCTGTGGGCGCGCAGCAGGGCGTCGAGCGCCGTCGGGCAGAGCGTCCAGTGCGCCGCGTCGACGTCGCAGAGCCGCACCTGCCGGCCCTCGGCGTGGACGGCGTTGGCGGTGGCGACGAAGGTGAAGGCGGGGACGACGACCGCGCCCGGGCGGCGGACGCAGCGAATGGCGAGCTGAAGCGCAGTGAAGCCGCTGCCGGTGCAGAGCGTGACGTGGCCGAGGCGCTCGCTCAGCGCGGCCTCCAGCGCTCGCACCCGCGGTCCGTCGTTGCTGAGCTGGCCGCTGCGCAGGACAGCGGCGAGGCTCGCCAGCAGCGCCTCATCGACGTCGACGTGCGGGCGGACGAAGGGGATCGGCGCTCCCGTCGGGCCGGCTGGCGGCGTCTGCTCGGCGGGGCTCCGGGTCGGCGGGGTCATGGCGACGCGCTCGCTTGGCCGGACAGCGCCGGCGTCAGGTTCCGCACGGAGAGGGTGAGGGTCGCCCGATCGTTGCAGCCGAAGTGGTCGGCCCGGTAGGCGCGGCTCCGCAGCACGATGGACTCCAGCGGTGGCCCCTCGCCGAGGTCGTCGCAGTCTGCCATTCCAGTCAGCGCGCAGTCGACGCCTCGCACCGTTCGGAGGCAGCGCGGCGGCCGGTCGAGGCGCGCCAACGTCGCCTGCAAGGCCGCGGGGTCGTCGGCGCAGGGCCGCGGTCCGCCGATCCCGGCGCCGAGGACGACGAGCTCTGTCGGTCCCAGCTGGCAGGGCCCACGCAGCGCAGTCGCGCCGCGCATGACGAATACGCAATCAGGCGACGCCTGAAGGTGCCGCGCCACCAAGCGGGCCTCTACCTGCACGTCGTTTTGCAGCGGCGAGCGCAGCAGCGACGGGCCGTAGGGGTGGTCATTGTCGCCGATGCGGCCATCGACCAGCGCGCACACCCACAGGCCGAGCGCCATCGCCCGCGCCCGCTGCGGCCGCTCGGCGCGCCAGTCCGCCGTGAGGTCGTCGAGCCAACGCCAGCCGACGCCGGCGACGAGCGCCAGCGCTGGCGTCAGGTTGACGAGATAGCGCTTCAGCTCCATCGCGTCGGCGTGTCCGACCCGCAAATACAGGTTGTATTGGGCGCAGGCGACGGCGAGCCAGGGCAGCAAGCGACGCTCGCTGGGGCGCGCCGCGACGGCCAAGGCGCCGAGGCCGACGAGCCCGACCAGCAGCGCCGGCGCGGTGTCGGCGATATCGAGCGGCGCCCGCAGCCAGGTCGGCCAGATCGGCAACGCCGCGAGCAGGCCATTCACCTCGAAGCGCAGCCCCGATAGCCGCAGGCTGCTGCCGAGCCAGAGCAGGGCGGCGAGCAAGAGCGCCGGCAGCGCCAGAGCGCCGGCCCAGAGGCGCCCTGCGCTGGTGGCGATCCACGTCCTCGCCGCCTGTGGGAGCGCGACCGCGCCGCCGCCGTAGACGAGCGCCGCGGCGGCGAGGCCGTAGTACTCCTGGCGACGCGCGATGCCGACGGTCAGGGCGGCGATGAGCACGAGGCCGGCGACGCGCCAGAGCCGGCCGAGCGTCGGGCGGAGGGCGGCGCAGAGGCCGACGGCGCCGAGGAGCCAGCGCAGCAGCATCGCCGGTACGTCCGTCTCGGAGTGGACGGTCGCCCAGGCCGCCGGGGCCAGCAGCGCCAGCGCCGCGATGGCCAGCGCTCGCTTGCGACTGTGCCCATCGCCCTCCAGTAGGGCCATGAGCAGCAGGGCGACGAGGACGTAGAGCAAGCGGTTGGCCGCCACCGTGCCGGCGATGCCCTCGCCAGGGCCGAGCAGCAGCCACGTCGGGCTGCCGACGGTCCAAGGTTCGGTCAGCGCCCGCGCCATGTCGAGCGTCCAACCCTCGTGCAGCAGGTTGACGTGGGCGAGATCGACGCTCTGTGCGCCGAGCAGACTCCGGCCGAGGAGCGGCGCCAGAACGCACCACGCGGCGCCGAGCTGCACGTAGCCGCGCAGGTGGGGCGCCTCGCTGGTCAACCGCCAGCCGACGCAGAGGCCAAGGAGCAGCGCGCAGGGCAGCGCCAGCGCCCACAACGCCCGCGGCCACGCCGAATCGTCTGCGGGGTGCGCTATGGTCGCGCCCGGCCCGCGGCCAGCCGGCGCCCCAGACGTCTCCGCCAAAGACGTCTCCGCCCCAGACGTCTCCGCCCCAGACGTCTCCGCCCCAGACGTCTCCGCCCC
>SXNM01000262.1 GCA_005777155.1 Pseudomonadota bacterium
CGACATGATCGTCGAGACGGTGTCGCAATGCCTCGGCTCGATCACCCAGTTCGTGCGCGACCGGATCGCGGTCCAGGCCGGCGACAGCCAGATCGTGGTGTTCGACGGCAACTACAGCGAGTACGAGGCCGATCGCAAAGCGCGCCTCGGGCCGGCGGCCGACCGACCGCACCGCGTGCAATACCGTCAGCTTACGCGGGCGTAGCCAGCCGCGTCGGCGACAGCGCAGGCAGCCGTCGAGAGGGCCGCCACCGGGCCTCACGGCACGACGTAGAAGGCGTTGGCCAACACCCAAGGGAATTCGACGTCAGCGAGGCTGGCCTTGCTGCCGAGCAGCGTCCGCAGGTGCCGCGGCACGATGCGCACCTCGACGCGGTAGGCGCCGGGTTCGCTGAGCGGCAGGCTGACGCGGCCATCGCCCGAGGCGACCTCGGTCCAGCCCTCGGCGTCAGCGCGCAGCACCACGCTGCGGATGAGCGGGGCCTCGGCGCCGGGCTTCGCGAACGCCACGCGCGGGGTGTCGGCGTAGAGCGTCGGTTGGCTCGCCGCGCTGACCTCGCCGCCGATCTCGACGACCGCAGCGCTGGCGCCCGTGCCCGACTCGATGCGGGCGTCGAAGCCCTCGGCGTGGCCGAAGACCTCGAAGACGCCGAAGAGCCGCCGAGCGTCGAGCGCCGACTCCAGGTGGCGGTCGTCGTAGCTGCCGTCGGGCTCCGGTGCGATCAGCAGGTGGTTGCTGAACCAAATCATCATCCTGCGGTACGAATCGACCCGCTCTTTGTCGCTGAGCAGCAACGTAAAGGTGTTGCGGTGGCAGTCCGTCCCCATCGTCGTCACCCGCCGGATCCCCGAGCGCGCCACCTGGGCCCAGGTCTTGTCGTAGCGGGGATCCAGCGTCAGCAGGGCGAGCAGGATGAGGTCCGGCTCCATCGTCTCGCTCGGCTCGATGAGGACCGGGATCAAGAGCGCCGCCTCCTTCATCTTCGCCATCATGTTGGCGTGCAGGTTGTACATCTCGAAGCCGGACCACCCCGGCTCGGTCAGCTGCACCGCCGTCCAGTCCTCGGTGTGTTGGGCCAAAATGCGGGCGCCCTGGGCCACCAGCAGATCGCGCGCCGCTTGGTTGTCGCCGCCATAGGCCTTCTTGCGGAGCGCTGGGTCTTCGATGTGGCCATTGAGGCCGACCGGCATCATGCCGCCCTCGGTCCCGGGCAGCAGCAAGACGCTGCGCCCCTCGCCGCAGGCCATGCGGTTGCCGAGCATCACGCCGTCGCGCTCCAGCAAGGCGTCGCCGCGGCTCTTGTCGTAGTGCAGCACGTCGGGGAAGGGGTGATCTCCGAAGTGCGTCGGGTGGTCGGTCAGGAACACGTAGTCGTGACTGACGGCGCAGAGATCGCGGCGAAAGTCCTCGACGCACGGCGAGTTGATGACCCCTTTCTCGTCGAAGGGCTTGTCGTCGCAGGCGTCGTGCGAGTAGGCGGTGTGGACATGGACGAGCCCGCGCACCTCGCGCAGCCCACGCCGCCGAACCGCCGAGTCGAGCAGCGGGACGCGCTTGGGCCGCCAACCCTCCGCCGCCCACGCCGGCTTGACGTAGGGCGAGGGCAGCGCGCTGGTGAAGCCGGGGAGGGGTGCGCCCGCGCCGGCGTCGGCGTCCGCCTGGCCCACATCGCCGGCGCCGGTCGCTGGGTCCTTGCCGCCGCAGGCGCCGAGGCAGAGCGCCGCCAAGAGGCCGAGGGCCCGCGCCGGCCGCGCCGAAGTCAACGCAGGGGCGGTTTGTCGCTTGAGCATCAGGCAGCCTCCACGGCGGCGGGCGGTAGGCGGGCGGCGACCCTTGCGGTCTGCGCCTGCCGCGTGGTCCGCGGCGCCGCCAATCCTAGCACGGCCTTGCAGCCGGCGCAGCGCCGATGCAGTCTGCGCCGCCGCACGCCCGCACCGCCGCGCGCGCCCCGCCGAGGCACCCAATGACCGCCGAAAAGCCCGCCTTGCCCGACCTCGACGCCGCGCTGCCGCCGCTGCTGCGCAAGAAGTCGCTGCCGATGCTGCTCGGCGTCGTGGCGCTGATCTGGGTCTCAGCGGCGATGATCGGACACTGGTCGGCGCTGGTGGTGGCCGGTCTGCTCACCGCGGGTGGCGCTCTTGGGCTGTGGTGGCTCTGGCGCAAGCTCGACAGCCAACGGGAGCTGATGGCGCTGCTGCAGCAGGCGCAGAGCTCGCCCGATCAGCGGCAGTCCGTGCTCGAGCAGCTGGCGCAGCGCACTGGCTCCGGCAACGACGCCGTCCTCGGCCAGCTGGCCCGGGCGCAGATCTTGGCGCAGAGCGATCCGGACGCCGCCATCGAGACCCTAGCGGCGGTAGATGTCAGCAAGATCCCAGGCGAAGCGGCCGATCAGGTCCGGATGCTGCATTGCCAGCTGCTGCTCTTCCGCAACCGGACCAAAGAGGCGCGGGTGTTGGCCGACGTCATCGCCATCCCCGTCACCGCCGAGCCGGCGCAGCGGACCATGGCGGCGGCGGTCATCGCGGAGGCCTGGGCCCGCACCGGCAAGGCCAAGGAAGCCGACGCGCTCCTCGCCACCTACTCGGTCGACGAACCGACCCTCGGCGACGCCCGCACCCTGCTGCGCTTCGCCCGCATCTTCGCGTTCTTCGGCGCTGGCAAGCCCGACCGCGCGCGCAAGGACATGAAGGCGCTCTTCGACGTCGACCCGCAGCTGCTAGCGCGCTTCCTGCAACCCGGACCAGGCATCCACCTCGACCTGCGCAAGCTGGCCGGCGAGGTCATGCGGGCCCACCCGACGATGCGCGGCGTCGGCCAGCCCGTGCAGCGGTTCTCGCAGAAGCGCATGCGCTGAAGCTCGCCCTCGGCCGGGACGCTGCCGCCGCTCAGGGCGTGACGCGCAGCGAGGCCTCGCCGAGCCCCTCCACCGTCACACGCACCTGCCGCACGCCGGCCAGCGGCACCGCGGCCACGGGCGCGCCGGCGAGCACGAGGTCTCCGGCGCGCAGGCGCTCGCCCCTGGCGGCGAGGCTGCGCACCAGCGAGACCAGGGCGTGCGACGGCCCATCGAGGATGGCGGCGGTCGAGGCGAAGTCGACCTGCACGCCGTCGACCTCGAAGATGACGCCGAGGTTGCTGAGGTCGAGGCCGCGGGCACGCAGGCCGCTGACGCCGTCGCCCGGGCCGCCGATGACGAATCCGGCGGCAGAGGTGTTGTCGGCGATGACGTCAGGCAGCGTGAAGCGGAAGTCGCGGTAGCGCGAGTCGATGATCTCGAGCCCAGGCAACACCAGCCCGACGGCGTCGAGAATCTCGGCGCCGCTGGCCTGCGGGTCGATGTCGCGGGCCAACAGGAAGGCGATCTCCGGCTCGACCCGCGGGTGGCAGTAGGCGCTGAGCCGCACGGCGCCGCGGTCATCGACGCGCATGTCCTGGCTGAGCCGGCCGACGATCGGCGCAAAAACGCCCACCTGCGCCATCTTGGCGCGGCTGGTGAGGCCGAGCTTCCAGCCGGCGTGCACGGCAGCGCCACCGTCGCGCAGCGCGAACCCGGCGGCGGCGATGGCCACCGCGTCGTCGACCTGCAGGTCCGGCTGGTCGGCCGTCAGCTGCCGAATCGGCTGGCGGTGCAGCCGAGCCTGCTCGAGCGCCACGGCGCAGCGGGCGTAGAGGTCGGCGTCGCCGCCGGCGGGCTCGAGAGGTGCCTGTGCGCTGTCCATGTCGGGCTCCGACTTCGATCTCGAGGGAGTGCCGTCGAGGGTGCCGCGGCGCGCCACGACGCGATCGGGCGGCGCGCGTGGGCCGCGAGGTGGCCGACGGGAGCATGATCTCCCTCGCTGGCCGCCGCAAGCCGGTTTGCCTCCGGAAGTGCCGGTTGATACCTTGTCAGCCAGCGGGGACCGACAAGGCCGAGCGAGGAGCGCATCATGAGTGGCCGACATCCGATGGAATGGGTCCGCAGGGTCTCCCTCGCCGCAGCGGTGCTGCTGGCGCCGGTCTCGCTCAGCGCGGCGCCGCAGACGGTCGCGGTCGAAGGCGCGCTCACCGGCACGGGCGGAGCGCCCGCCGTCGACGGGGTCCACAAGCTGACATTCGCCCTCTACGCCGGCGAGAAAGACGCCCAGGCGGCCTGGAGCGAGGGCCCGCTCGACGTGCAGGTCGTCGGCGGCCGCTTCCACGTCGGCCTCGGCGCAAGCAAGCCATTCGATCTCGCAAAGCTAGGCGCAGCCGGCTGGCTCGGCGTCCAGGTCGCGGCGGATCCAGAGCTGCCGCGCCGGCCGCTGCACGCCACCCCCTTCGCGCTCATCGCCAGCCAGCTCCAGTGCACAGGCTGCATCAGCGCGGACGCCATCGCCAACGGCGCCATCCCAGCCGCGAAAGTCGGCTTCAACTACGCCGGCTCGTCGACCAAGGGCGGCGCCGCGCTGGACCTGAGCTGCAGCAACTGCGTCGGCGTGGGCGAGCTGCTCTTCGATGGCGACGTCGATCTCGGCGGCAACTCGCTCAAGGCCAAGAACGTGACGCTCTCCGGCGACCTCGCCGCCAAGTCCGTGACCGCCAGCAGCTTTATCGGCGACGGCAGCAAGCTCACGGGCATCCAGAGCGTCAGCGGCGCCTGCCCGAGCGGCCAAGCTGTCTTCGGCATCGAGGTCGACGGCAAGCTGAAGTGCAAGTCGCTGGCCTCGGTGCTGCCCTCCGATGGCCTCGACGAGATCTCGGGCGGCACCCTCGGCACCCAGTTCAAGGACCTCTTCGCGGCGGGCAGCCTACCGGTCAAGATCCCGGACAACACAGGGGTGTCGGCGGTCGCTGAGCTGACGGTCGGCGATCTCGGCAAGATCGAGTCGATTCGCGTCGAGGTCGAGGTCGCCAACACCGACCTGTCGGTGGTCTCGATCGTGCTGTTGCCGCCGGGCGACAAGCAGAAGGGCTTCGTCCTCTGCGACCCCTGCGGCAGCAAAGACAGTAAGTCGCTCAAGACGTCCTACCCAGACAAGACACCGATCAAGACAGGCGACCTCGCGACCTTGCTCGGGACGCAAGCCAAGGGCCCGTGGACCCTCAAGGTGCTCGACACCGGCTTCTGCCTGCCGCAGGCCCCCGGCAATTCCGAGCTCTGCGACACCCAGGGCAAGACCGATGGCACCCTGGCCGCCTTCCGGGTCGAGGTCGGCACCCTCTCGACGACCAAGGTCGGCGCCTTTGCCCCGCTGCAGCTGCACAAGCTCAACTCTGTGCCCTACGCCTGCGATGCCGTCGCAGAAGGTAGTGTCTTCTATGACAAAGTGACCCACCGCATCCGCTTCTGCGATGGCACGGTCTGGCGCTCGCTCGCGGACGCCTGCGGCAATGGCGTCCTGGAGCCGGGCGAGCAATGCGACGACGGCAACAACCAGCCGGGCGATGGCTGCTCGGAGATCTGCCTGGCCGCCCTCGGCGTGGGCGCCGGCAACCCAGCCCCGACGTGCGCCGCCATCCTCGAGGCCTGGAAGCTCGACAACAGCGTCGCCAAGAGCGGGGTCTACTGGCTCGACACCGACGGCGTCGGCGGCAACGCGGCGTTTCGCACCCACTGCGAGATGATCCTCGAAGGCGGCGGCTGGACAATGGTCTTCAACCTCGACTCTGGCGACAACAAGCGCCACACCTATGACGACGTCGCGTTCTGGACCCAAAGCGGGGTCGAGGGCGATGCGGCGCAGCCCTTGGCCAGCGGCAGCAAGACGTTGGCGTTCAGCACCCTCGGCGGCAAGGAGCTGATGGTGGTCGCCCACGACAATGGCAAGGAGATGGCGCGGGGCGGCTATGACCTCCTCGCGGCGTACCAGAACAAGTCGATGCTGACGTTGTTCGGCGGCGGTGAGGCGACCATCTCTGGCAACCGCAAGTTCCAGGCCGGCTCGGTGGGCGCGACGCTGAACACCAAGCGCGACCAGAAGCGGGTCGGCGATCCCTTCGTCGATCCCAACAACACCGAGCCATTGGTGGTCAACAAGCAGAGCGGCTGGAGCTCGAACGCCAACAAGGCCCGCTTGATGACGACGGCCACCAACGGCCAGTACGGCCACACCTTCTCGGGCATCGGCGGACACCACATCCACTCGGGCTGGGGCATGAACTTCGAGTCAGCGCCGATCGTCTCCTACTGCGACTGCACCAACCTCTACGGCAACGCTAGCAACCTTGAGGGCAACGGCCAGGGGTTGACGCTGGGGGGCAACGGCGGCTGCTACGATCCGGGCCTCTTCAAGTTCCTGCCCGTCGACCTCGCCGTGTACATCCGCTGATGGCGGCGCCTTCGCAGCGCTCGTCCGGCGACGACGGGATCGACCTGGAGGCGCTGCGCAAGACGGCGCGGCGCTTCATCGAGCGCGAGGTGCAGCCC
>SXNM01000263.1 GCA_005777155.1 Pseudomonadota bacterium
AGAGCGACATCGTGATCATGGACTACCGGGTGCGCGGCTTCACGCGGGATGTCCGGGGCCACAAGCTCTACATCGACCACACCATCAACTCGGTCCAGAACTACATCGACCCCAAGGTGCGCCGCCGCTACCAGAAGATCGACGTCAACGTCTATCAAGAGAACGTCTTTCACACCAAGATGTTGCTCAAGGATTTCGACCTCGACAGCTACCTGTTCGGCATCAAGGGCGAGGACCTGCCGGCGCGCGAGCGGACCCTGGTGCGCCAGCGGCTGCACCGCGAGATGCTCGAGATCTTCTACGGGCGTAACTTCAAGCGCGGTGAAGTGCCGCTCTAAGCGACCACTGCGCCGCCGCAGGCGCCGAGACGCTCAACGCGCCGAGACGCTCAACGCGTCGCCTCGTCCTTGATCGCGCTGATGCCGATTCTGGCGTTGGTCTCCCGGCAGGCGGCGAGGCCGCCGCGATCGCGGCTGCTCCGCAGCGACGCTGCATCGAGGCAGAGCGGGCGGGCGTCACCGTAGCCACGGGGCGTCAGCCGCTCGGCGGCCACGCCGCGATCGATGAGCGCCTGCGTCAGGGTCCGCGCCCGCGCCTCGCTGCGGGCTAGGCCAGCCTTGCCGGCGTCGCGATCGTCACCGTGGACCTCGATGGCGACGCGCGGCCAAGGGGCGAGGCGGAGCGCCGCGGCGATGGCGTCGAGCGTCGGGGCGCTGTCGCGGCGCAACGTGGCGCCTTTGAAGACCGGTGGCTTCAAGAGGTGCAGGTGCCGCCCCTGCCAGGTCAGCAGCGGCGCGCCGTCGGGGCAGCCGTCGTCGTCGCTCACGCCGTTCCACGTCTCGGCCTCGCTGGGGCAGCGATCGGCGTCGCCGCTGAAGCCATCGCTGTCGGCGTCGGGATCGGGGCAGCCGCGGTGCGCTGCGACGCCGGCGACGCTCGGGCAACGATCCGCGCGGTCCAAGACGCCGTCGCCATCGTCGTCCGGGTCTGGGCAGCCGTCGTCGTCTTGGTGGCCGTCGCGGTCTTCGGGCTGCAGCGGGCAGCGGTCGCGGGCGTCTTCAATCCCATCGCCGTCGCGGTCGAGGTCGGGGCAGCCGTCGCTGTCCTCGACGCCGTCTTTGTCTTCGGCCTCTTGTGGGCAGCGATCGCTGGCGTCGGGCACACCGTCGCCGTCGTTGTCTGGGTCCGGGCAGCCGTCCTGGTCTTCATGCTGGTCCTCGTCCTCCGCCTCGTCTGGGCAGCGGTCCTTGGCGTCCGCGAAGCCGTCGCCGTCGTTGTCTGGGTCGGGGCAACCGTCTACGTCGAGATAGCCGTCCTTGTCTTCGGCGTCGTCTGGGCAGCGATCGGCGTCGTCGGCGAGCCCGTCGCCGTCGCGGTCGGGCGGAGGCAGTCCGACGAGCACCGCGACCCCGAAGAGGATCGAGCCGTTGAGCGTCGGCGACGCGCTGGCGCCCCCACCCGGCGCGTTTGGCCGCGACACCGCTGGTTCACCCGCCCAGCCCTCGAGGTCGAGGCGCAGGCGCAGGCGGTGATGGACCTTGAGGCGCAGGCCGGCGCCGACGCCGAAGAGCCAGTCCTGGTCATCGCGCTTCACGAAGGCCTTGCCCGAAGAGGTCGCGTCAAAGCCTGCGTACATGCGCAGAAAGGGCAGGGCAGGGCCGCGATCGACCAGGTCGCGGCGCACACCGAGGCGCAGCCCGTGCAGCCGGTAGCTACCACCCTCCGTCCAGGCCGCCAGATCGCTCTCGCCACCGAAGTCGATGAAGTCATCGCGCGTGCGCAGATCGCCGTCGCCGATGCGAACGTCGGCCTCGACAGCCCACCGCGTCGCCGCCTGCCAGGCCGCGCGCACCGACAGCACGGGCGACGGGCCGGGCACGTCGTAGCGATAGTGGCTGTCGCCGAGTCCGCTGCTCAGGCTTGGGAACCAGACGCCGACCGACAGACCGAGCTCGAACACCGCGCCCGACGCCTGGAGCGGAAGCTGCTCCCACTCGGCCTCGCTGAACACCACGGCCGAGGCCGGAGCCGGCATCACCGCCATCCACCCGAGGGCGGCGACGGCTGTGGCGGCGGTCAGGCAACTCCGGACGCATGGGCGGGGCGAGCGTCGCGACGAGGGGCCTTGGCTCATGGGCACAGCGGACTGCGTCATCCTTCCTCCGGTGCTGGGCGCCGGGCGCCGCGATTCCGAACCCCGTACTGGCGCGGCCCCTGCGCTCGCACCACCACGAACCGGGCGTCTGCTTGGACCACGACCACTCGGGCGAAATGCTGGCGCAAGCGCTCAGGATAGTCGAGGTGGCCGTTGGCGACCAGCCAGAGCGCGCCGTCGGGGTGCAGCACGCGCTCCACATCGGCGAACATGGCGGCGGCGGCGGCGCGCGTCTCGGCGCCGGCGACGTGCGCCGGCGGGTTGCAGACCACGAGATCGATCGACTGATCGGCGACGGTCGAGAGGTCGCAGGCGTGCAAGAACGCGGCGCTGCGGCCGGCGAGGCGCTCGGCGTTGGCAGCCCAGCCGCGGCGGGCGGCGTCGATGGCCAGGGCCGAGTCGTCGCAGAAGGTGACCGTCGCGCCCGGCTGCCGCAGCGCCGCCACTAGCCCGAGCGCCCCGTTGCCGCAGCCAAGGTCGAGGATGTGACGTGCTGGAGGCCGGGTCGGCAAATTGGGCACGAGCCGGGCGGTGCCGGCGTCGAGGTGGCCGTGGGCAAAGACGCCGGCCCAGCTCCACAGCGTCAGGCCGTCGGGCCCGGCCACCCGCAGCGGCGTCGGTGGCGTCGCGGTGCGGAGCCTGCCCTCGATGCGGCGGCCCCGTCGCTCGGCGCGGTGGACGATGGCGGAGTCGAGGCTGGCGCAGATGCGGCGAATGACGCTGGCGCTCCAGTCCTCAGCGCGTGAGGCGACCTCGACCGGTGTCCCAGGCGGCAAGGCGGCGCCGACGCGGCGTAGCTGGTCGAAGCCAAGGTCGTGACTGCGCGGCCAGCTCAGCAACACTCCGCCGAACGGCTCCCCGGTAGCGGTGGTTGTCGGCACATTGAGCGGCGTCGTGACCACACACGGCGGCTCTGTCGGCAGGGTGGGGTTCAGCGCCGCGTTGGCGGTCATGCAGAGGCGGGTGGTGGCGCGATCGGCGATGAGGCTGCGCGTCCTGCCGGCGCTGCCGAGCGGGAGCGCGCCAAAGCCATCGCCGCACAGCAGCAGCGGGCCGGAGCGCGCTGGGACCCGCAACAGCAGGGCGGCCTCGCCGTGGCCGAAGGCTCGCAGCGAAGTGGGGCCGCCGCGGGGCCAGCGCTGGAGGCGGAGCCGCGCCCACGGCAGCGCCAGCACAGACGCGCCGTCTTCGCCCTCTGGCTCGGCGAGCGGCTCGGTCACGATGGCAGGCCCGCGCGGTCGCCCAAAGCCGCCCCGACTTGCGCCGCCCGCAACGCTGACGCGAGGCGCTCGACCTGGGCTAGGCGGTTGTAGCGTTGGGCCGAGGCCCGAACGATGAGGCCCTGGCCCGCGGGCGCGACCATCACCGGCACCTCGACGCCGTGGCGACGCCAGAGCCACTCTTGCAGCACCGTCACGTTCGCCGGGCGCGCCGCGGCTGGGACGCCAGCCTGCGCCGCCGCGATGGACGCGAGGTCGCGCTCCAGCCGCGGTATGTCGAACGCTGCCTCGGCGAAGAGCACGGCCGCCATCGACCCGACCATGCTGGGCGGCGCCACCGCCCGCGCGCCGGGTACCGCACACAGCACCTCGCGCATCGCCAGCGCCAGGGCGTGGTTGGCGGCCATGCGCTGCGGCCAGCCCTCGGGATCGGTCGCCGTGACCGCCGCCAAGGCCGCGGGCACTGCCAGCCACGCGCTGGGATCGAAGGTCCCAGGCCAGTCGAAGGCCTGCCAGAGCTTGGGCCGATCGGCGCGCGGCGCCGACCAACCGTGGCTGATGACCAGGGGCGCCAACGAGGCCTGCTTGTCGCGGCGGACGTGGAGCAGCGCGGCACCCTTGGGCGCGCAC
The DNA here is from genome assembly GCA_005777155.1 of Pseudomonadota bacterium. Taxonomy (GTDB): domain Bacteria; phylum Myxococcota_A; class UBA9042; order UBA9042; family UBA9042; genus SXNM01. The sequence goes on from SXNM01000263.1 coordinate 4,006, forward strand.
AGCCACTTGTGCAGGTTGGCCGTGGTCCAGGCCGCGCCGATAGCGTTGAGATCTTGAGGGATCATGCCGGGTGCGTGCGCGGCGTCGACTAGGGTCTCGACGCCGCGCGCCCGCAGTGCGGCGACGATGGGGCCGACCGGCAGCACCATGGCCGAGGGGCTGGTGATGGCGTCGAGCAGGCAGTAGCGCGTGGCCGGCGTCGTCGCCGCCAACACAGCCGCCTGGGCCGCCTCGGGGCCGTCAATCGGGCAGGGCAGTTGGCACAGGCGCAGCTGCGCTCCTGAGCGGGCGCAGGCGGCTCGCAGGGCGTTGAGGCAGGCCGGATAGCCATGATCGAGCGCCAGGACCTCGTCGCCGGGGCCGAGCGGCCAGCTCGCCACCACGGCGCTGACGCCAGCGGTAGCGTTGGTCATCATCACCACGTCGGCAGAATCTGCGCCGACGAACGACGCGACAGCGGCGCGGGCTTCGTCGAGCAGCGCCTCGTAGTCGCGCAAGAAGAAGGCGACAGGCTCGCGCTCTAGCCGCCGCCGCAGCGCGTCCTGAGCCTCTAGCACGGGGCGCGGCGTGGCGCCGAAGCTGCCGTGGTTGAGGAATTCGACACTTGGATCCAGGCACCAGAAGTCGTCTCGCACGTCGTCCTCAGTCGCGGCGCTGCATAGGCGCGGCGCGGTGATGCTACCACGCCGCGGCGGCGCTGCGACGCCCTCGGCTCGCGGCGTGGTCCGCGCGGCACGACCTCGGCTGCCACCGCGATGGTGGCTTAGCGTCTGCCAGTGGGCGCTGGCGCGGTCGACGCCGTGCATGGGCGAAGGGTCGACGGTTGCGTGGCTTCCGCATACACTCTTCCCGCCGCCGAGAGTTGGCCTACTGAGATGGTCGACGCCCGCGACTAGGCCATGCGCCGCCCCCAACCGCGCCGGCCGCTGGATGACCGCAGCATGAACCGTCTGATCTCTGCCCCCACGACGATCGTGCACACCCCTGCGCAGCTCGCCGGCCTCGCTCTTCGCTCTTTGCCCGAGTCGGGGCCCCCGGCAGCGTCGCCTCCCCGGGTTGAGACAGCCACGCTGCCGCGCCACGTCGCCATTATCATGGACGGCAACGGCCGGTGGGCCCAACAGCGTGGGCTGAGCCGCTCCGAAGGCCACCGCGAGGGCGCGCGCGCGGTGCGTCGAGTGGTGACCCAGGCCCGCAATCGTGGCGTCGAGGTGCTGACGCTCTACGCCTTCAGCGCGCAGAATTGGCGCCGTCCGGGAGCCGAGATCGAGGCGCTGATGGCGCTGCTGATCGAGTTTTGCCACGACGAGCGCTCGCTGCTTGAGGAGCAGGCCATCTGTTTCCGCGTCATTGGCCAGCGCGAGCGCTTGTCGCCAGAGGCCCGTGGCGCCGTCGAGCTGCTGGAAGAGTCCACGATCGACAACGGCGCGATGCAGCTGCTGGTGGCGCTGTCGTATGGCGCCCGAGAGGAGCTCGTCCGCGCCGCGCGCCAGCTGTGCGCGGAGGTCGCTGCGGGGCGCCTCTCGCCGGCCGATATCGACGAGGCGGCCGTGGAGCGTTACCTGTGGACCGCGGGTGTCCCTGACCCGGACCTGCTCATCCGTACCAGCGGCGAGCTGCGCGTCTCGAATTTCCTGCTCTGGCAGATCGCCTACGCCGAGCTACACGTCGATCAGCGGCTCTGGCCTGAGTTCGACGCCGACGCCTTCGACGCCGCGCTCACCGCCTACGCCGGCCGCGAGCGCCGCTTCGGAGCCATCCAGGCGCCACCCGACCCTGCGCAGGCTCGCTGAGCCGGGCGAGGCGTTCTGCTGCGCCGCTTTCAGCCCGCGCCGGCCAGAGCGCGCGCCATCATCGCCCCTGCGATCCAGGCGCCCAGCGCGGTGCCAAGCGCCGAGGCGGTGGCGACCAACAGCACGCGCGTGAACGGGTTGCGGTAGAGGCCACCGAGGCTCTGCACGTCATCGGCGATGCGCTCGCAGTCGGCGACCGTCGGCTTGCGAACCCATGCCTCGACCGGCCCGATCAGCATCGCCGTGCCGACCATTGGGTGCAGCGCGGCGAAGGGCGCGAAGAGGCCAGCGGCGAAGATCGAGAGCGGCCGCCCGCCGGCGATCGCGGTCAACAGCGCGGCGGGGAATCCGGTCGCGGCGATCCAGATCCACACCAGGTCGCCGACCATCGCGATGTCGCCGAGCAGCCAAGCCGCCGCCAGCGCGATGACCACCGCCGCCGGCACGAGCCACTGCGCCGCTCGCCAGTACCAGCTGGGCTTCGGCAGCTGCTCCAAGTCTGCGATCACCACAGCGCGGGCGCCTCCGGAGTCGAGGCTCGCGACCATACCCGGCAGGTGCGCCGCGCCGACGACCGCCACCACTGACTCCGAGTCCAGATCTGTGAGCTTGCGCGCCATGTAGCGATCGCGCTCATAGATGAGGGGCTCGGCGACCTGCGGCAGCGCACGACTGAACTCCGAGAGCATGTCGGAGAGCTGGTCGCCCTCCTTCATCGACTCGATCTCCTCGGCTGTCACGGTCTCGCCGCCGACTAGGCTGCCGCTGATCGCCGTCAGCAGGGACGCCTTCTGCCACAGCGAGATCGAGCCCCACGTGCGCTTGAGCGTGACGTGGATATCGCGATCGATCAGCTCCAGGCGCGCGCCGACCTCGCGGGCGGCATCGGCGGCGGCCAGCATCTCGGCACCTGGCTCAACGCCGAGCTCGGCGCCGATGCGGCGCTGCCACGCCCCGATGGCCAAGTTGGCGAGCAAGAGCAGCGAGCGGCCCTCGCGAAATACTTGAAAGATATCGAGATTCTTCCAGCGGTTCGGGTCCATGAGGGCCTGGTGCCTTGCCTGGCAGAGCTCGATCGCGACGACCGCAGGCCGCAGGCGCCGGATCAGCGCCTGGGCCTCCTCGACGCTCGCCCGCGAGACGTGGGCCGTGCCGAGCAGCCAAACCTGCCGCTCTCCGGCCAGCGTCAGGTGCTTGACGTGGTTATTGGCGACCGGCGACGGCTCGGCGCGCGCGTCGGTCGCCGGCGGCGGCGCGTCATTGGCGCCGAGGGCGCTCGCGGCATCGGCGGCCTCTGGTCGCTGTGGAGCTGAAATCGGCGGGGTGGTCATGGCTGTGGCCTGAGGTTCATGGTCGCACCAGGAGGTCAAGGAGGGCGCTGCGGACGACCGCGCGCAACGCCGCGAGCGCTGAAGCCTCGCCGCTACGCAGCGCGTGGAGGAGGGTGCCATCGACCAGCCCCAGCACCAACAACGCCGTCTGCTCTGGCCGCGCCGCGCGCCAGCTCTGGTCGCGGTGGCCGCGGCTCAGCAGCGCGATGACGCCCAGCTCGAGCTCTCGTTCCGCGTCGGCGATGCGGCGCGCCGCGGCCGTGTTGGGATCGGCGGTGGCGATCTGCGTTCGCAGGCGGAGGGCTGGCAGATCGATGGCGAAGCAAGCCGCCAGCCAGGCGTCGAGGCAGGAGCGTGGGTCGCCGGCCTGCCGCATCGCTTCGCCTTGGGCTCGCCACCAGGGCACCAGCGCGGCATCGACGCTCGCGGAGAGCAGGCCGTCGCGGCTGCCGAAATGGTAGAGCACGGATGCCTTGGCGGTCCCGGCGGCGTGGGCGACCGCGGCGATGCTGCACGCCTCGAGGCCCTCGGCGCCGATGCAAGCGACCGCCGCCTTGGCGATGGCCGCTCGCGCCGCCTCCCCGACGGGGACCGTTTGCCGGCGACCGGTCATGGCGACGCCTCATGGGCCAGGGCCGCCGCAGGCGACCAGGCGGTCTGGTCATGCGCGGCGGGCGCAGGGCGAACGATCGGGTCGCGTTGCCGGTCCGAACGTGCCGCCAGCTGTCCGCAAGCGCTGCCGATGTCGCGACCGTGCGGCCACCGCACGAGCGCACGCACACCACGGGCCTGCAGACGACGTTGAAACCCGCGCACTGCGGCGTCGTCGGGTGGCCGCAGCGCCGGATCGGGCCCTGGATTGGCCGGGATCAGGTTTAGCCGCGCCGGCAGATCGCCGAGCCAGTCGGCCAGCAGCTCGGCGTCGGCGTCGGCGTCGTTGAAGCCGGCGATCAAAATGTAGGCGACCAGGATCTCGCGTGCCGGCCCTGGCGCCCCGGCCAGCGCCTCGCGCAGCGCTTCGCGTAGGCGGCGCAGGTCGGTATGGCGGTGGACGGGCATCAGCGCCCTGCGGCGTTGGTCATCGGGCGCGTGAAGGCTCAACGCCAAGCGAGCGCGGCTGCGGGCGACGAAATCAGCCACGCGCTCGCCGACGCCCACCGTGCTGACCGTGATGCGGCCAGCGGCGAGGCCGAACGCAAGCGGGCTGGTCATGACCTCGATGGCGGCGCAGACCGCGTCCAGGTTGTCGAGCGGCTCGCCCATGCCCATGAATACGACGTTACCGATCGCCGGCAACGTGGGCTGCGCCGCCCTGCGCTCTGCCCACACCTGGCGGGCCACGCGCAGCTGGCCGACGATCTCCGAAGCCGAGAGCTGACGCCGCAGGCCGAGCGCGCCCGTGGCGCAGAAGCTGCAGCGCCGACCGCAGCCGACTTGGCTGCTGACGCAGACCGTCACCCGGCCACCCGCCTCGCCTCTGCGACTCGGGATGATGACGGTCTCGATCCGGTCGCCGTCGTCCCACGGCCCGCCGGCGCGCCCTGGCATCGACAGCACGAGTTTTACCGTGGCGTCGCTGGCCTCGAGGCACTCAACGACCGTCGGCAGCGGGTCGTCGGCGAGCAGGTCGGGCGCCAAGCGCTGGAGCCACGCCGGCGCCCTGCCCAGCGCCGTCGCCAGGGGGACGTCGTCGCAGAGGCTGGCGCGGCACAGCGCGGCCACGGCGGCGCGGCTGGCTGCAGGGCGGGCGCCTGCTGCCACCAAGGCCGCGATCCAGGCCTCGGGCGCGCGATCGCCCAGCGGGCGGGCAGCGAACGACGATGCAGCTTCTGGGGACTCCGTGCTCGACATTCCGCCTCGTCGCGATGCAGCCTTGATGGCAGGCAGCGAACCTCGGCGCGGCCCGGGAGGCGCGCGTGGCGGCAACGATCGACATCCTCTCCTGGAACGTCACTGGCCTGCGCGCGGTCGGCAAGCGCGGCTTCGTGCAGACGTTGGACGAATGCGGCGCCGATATCGTCGCGATCCAAGAGGTGCGCGCCCGACCGGAGCAGGTGGACGAGGCCTTGCGGGCCCCACCCGGCTGGCACGTCGCGTTGCATCCCGCCGAGCGGCCTGGCTACTCGGGCGTCGGCGTCTACGCCCGGCACCCCTGGCAGCGGCTCGAGACCTCGCTCGGCGCCGAGGAGTTTGACCGCGAGGGCCGGGTGCAGATGGTCCGCTTCGGCGCACTCCTCCTGGTCAACGTCTACGTCCCCAACGGCTCCGGCAAGGCGCGCAGCAACGACCGGGTCCCGTACAAGCTCGACTTTTCGCGGCGCCTCTTCGACGTCTTGGCGCCAGAGGTCGCGGCCGGGCGCCCTGTGCTGGTGCTAGGCGACTGGAACACCGCCCCGCGCGAGATCGACCTCGCACGGCCTCAAGACAACGTCGGCACCAGCGGCTTTCTGCCCGAGGAGCGCGCTGAGGTGGAGCGTTGGTTTGCCGCGGGTTGGGTCGACACCTTTCGCGCACTTCATCCGGCTCAACGCGACGCTTACACTTGGTGGAGCCAGCGCTTCGGCGTACGAGCGCGCAACGTCGGGTGGCGCATCGATCTGGCGCTGGCGTCACCTGCCGCCTTCGCCGGTGTGCGGCGGGCCTGGATCGCGCCTGAAGTCCAGGGCTCGGATCACTGTCCAATCGGCGTCCAGATCGATCGCGCACTCACCGGGCAGTGAGGCCAGATCGCGCTTCCGTAACGCAATGATATGATTGTCTGAAACCATTCAGACCTGATCCATGTTGGACAGCCTCGATTGGTGCCCGCCCGCTGAGGGGTGGATGACCCAGCGCGACGTCCCGCGTTCGCGTCACGGCCGATCACGACCGCAGCATGATGCACATCTTCGCAAGCCCTGAGGGGATCGCCCGCTGGCACCGCGGAGTGC
>SXNM01000264.1 GCA_005777155.1 Pseudomonadota bacterium
GTCCCCGATCACCTCTACTCGTTCGGCCGTGATCTGACCGCGCGCACCGGCGGCACCGACCGACAGGTCTTCGACGTCGCTACCAACTGGGCCCTGGTCGAGGCGCTGGTCACCTGCGAGCAGGCGCAGGGCGTCGACATCGAGTACCTCTTCATGGCGAATTGGCTCAAGCGCGCCGTCCTCGCCTTCGGCCGAGCCACCGGCGCAGATGACGTCGCGCTGGCCCGTGCCGCCGCGCTGCTCCACCAGCCGCGCAACGCCGCTGACCACGCAGACCACCTACATGTTCGCGTCCGCTGCAGCGCCGCCGACCGCAGCGAGGGTTGTCTCATCGTCGGTCGGGCGCCGGCGAGCGCCATCGGCCAGTCGTCCGGTGTTCGGGCGCGCCTGCCGGCGCTGCGCGCGGCCCTTCACAGTGATGACGTCGCTGTGCGGGTGGCTGCGGCGCAGCGGCTGGGCCTGTACCACGACGACGGCGCGACCGATGGTCTCGCCACGGCGCTTCAGGACACCGCGCCCGCCGTGCGTCGCGCCGCCGCCACCGCGCTGCTGCAGCTCGGCCCGGCCCAGGCTTCGCGCGTCGCTGAGGCCGCTGGCCGCGAGAGCGACTTCGGGGCGTTCTCCGCCATGCTGCACCGCCTGGCCGACGCCGACGCTGTCGAGCCGCTGCTGGCGGCGTTGCGCTCCGATCGCGAGGTCATGACCCCGGACGGCTCTGTGAAGATGCCGGTGGCAGCTGTCGCGGCGCCGCTGCTGGCCGAAGTCGGCGGCCCAGCCCGCGCCGCCAACTTGCTCGCGTCGGCGCTGGTCGGGCGGGCGCCTCAGGTCGAGCGAGCGCTCATCGCGGCCCTAGAGCACCTGTGCAACGTGGCGACCGACGATCTGCTGCTGCGGCACGGCCATCTCGACATTGTCGCCGCCTGGCAAGCCCACGCCGCGGCGCTACCAGCCGACATCGACCGCCCGGCGCTCTGGCTCTCCGGCCTCGCCGCCAGGGGCATGAAGGTAGACGCCGTCGGGAGGGGCGAGATCGCCACCCTCGCCGCGGCGCTGCAGCTACCACCGCCCTACGCCGACAACGCCGCCCGGGCCCTCACGCGCGCCGTCGCCTACCGCCCCGAAGAGGGTCGTGGGGCCCGCGCCGCGCCGCACGTCTTTTGGCCGGCTTTCCTGCGCCGACGTGGCCTCATCGACGCCACGACCTTCGCGAGGTTGCGCGAGCCCGACGGCATCGGCGGCTTGGACGCGCTGGCGGCCGGCGCGCCCCTCCCGTCTGCGCCGCAGCCCTAGGACGCCGCTCCGCAGGCCCGCCTCAGGTCGACGAACGCGACGCTACAGCTCCCCAGCTAGGCCCTCGCTCGGTTCGGCCGGAGGCAGACGCACGAGGCCGCGTCGCCAATCTCGCGAGGCCTGATCGCCGGTCGGACGTGCCGTGGCGTCTGGAGTTGCATCTAGCGCTTCGCTCTCCAAGCCAAGCACCGATCGCGCGTGATCGTCGAGGCGCCGCGTCAGTGCCCGCATCGGATCGCTGAGCTCGCGCTGCACCTCCATCGGCTCCAGCAGCGTCAACTCCAGCGCCAAGATGTCCTCCGGCGGCAGATGGCGCGCCATCGCCTGTCCCAGGCCCTGGATCGCGGCTCGCAGCGCGACGTCAAGGCCGATGCGGCCAGGCAGCGCCATCGCCACCGAGCGCTGCCGGAGCCCGGCTAGGTGGCGAAAGGTCGCGGCGCAGACCGCGTCAAAGCGCGTGCCGTCAAACTCGGCGCGTCGCCCCATGCCGACGAGCATCAGGAGCCGTTGCGGCAGGCGAACGCCAGGCAGCGGCAACAGCAGCGCCCGGCCAAGCTCCAAGTCGACGAAATCGGCCTGCATGTAGCCCGAGAGCCGTCCGCAGAGCCGCCAATCGACGTGCCCCGCCAGCCCGCGCAGCGGTCGGTCGTCGATGAACGACGTCAGCAGCAGGCACTCCGCCTGAAGCGCGTCGAGAGACTCAAGCGTTGGTTCGGCGAACTGGATGTTCACGGCACCCTGCGCTCCGCCGTCCGTGATCGCGCGCCGAGGACGACGGTCGTCGCCTCCACCTGCCGCGCCGTGGTCGGCGGCCCCGCCACGCCCTTTTGGGTCACAGCGCCCTCCGCCGGGGCAGTCGCCGTCGTCGCCGCCCCTGCCGGCGCCTTACGCCGCGCCGGTCGCGCCCGCTCGGCGTCGGGTTTGCGAAGCGAGATCTGGTGCAAGACCCCGTTGACGAAGGAGCTCGACTCCAAATTTCCGTATTTCTTGGAGATCTCGATGGCCTCGTTGAGCACCACCTTGCGCGGCACGTCTTCAAGCCAGAGCAGCTCGTAGGTGCCGATGCGCAGGATGTTGCGATCCACCACGCTCATGCGGTCGAGCTTCCAGTTGTGGCTGGCGGCGATCAGCTCCGCGTCGATGGCGGCGCGCATGCCGATGACGCCCTCCACCAAGGTGTCGCAGGCTCGACGAACGTCATCGTAGGCCGCAGGCCGCTCTCCGGCAAAGGCATCCCAAAATAGCTCGCACGCCAGCCCAGGCTCCTGGGCCGACCAGTCGATTCCGTACAAGATCTGCAAGGCGCACTCGCGAGCGCGCCGCCTGGTCCCCATTGTGGTACCCCGCGCCCGGCTAGCCGCCGACCTTGGTAGGCAGCTTCCGCAACAGGTCGATCATCTCGATCGCCACCATCGCGGCCTCCGCGCCCTTATTGCCCGCCTTGGTCCCCGCGCGCTCGATCGCCTGCTCAATGGTGTCTGTCGTCAACACGCCGAAGACGACAGGCACGCCGGTTCTCTGAGACGCCCCGGCGATCCCCTTGGCGGCCTCACCAGCCACATACTCGAAGTGCGCGGTGCTGCCGCGGATCACCGCGCCCAGCGCCAACACTGCGTCGTAGCGCCCGCTGGCCGCCATCCGCTCACAGACGAGCGGCAGCTCAAAGGCGCCGGGCACCCGCACCGTGTCGATGGTCGAAGCGTCGGCGCCACTGCGCACCAAGGCATCGAGGGCGCCTTCGACCAACCGCTCGACAATGAAACCGTTCCACCGCGCCGCTACGATCGCCACCCTGGGCTCCGCGGTGTAAAGATTGCCTGAATAGTCCGCCATGCACCTGTCCTTCGCCGGCTCGCGCCGCCCGCCCTATGGCAAGATCTTGAGGCTGCTGATCTGCTCGGTGGCCTTCTGTCCCACCAAGAGCGGCGTCACCGCCACGCAGCACCGGTTGTCGGCGTCGAGGTAGAGGCTCGCCGCGGCCGGACCGCCGAAGCGCAGCGTCAGCCCGCCGCCGCCACTGTCCGCTGACTCGACGACGCCAGCGCCGATGACAGCGATATCGCGCACTTTCTTGTCTGCCGAGCCGCGCAAAACCAGGGCTAAGCTCGCGCCAGCCTCGCGCCCGCGCAGCACGCCGCGCACCTGGAAGTCGGCTCCGGTCGCCTCGTTTTTGGTCGCGCACTCGAACCAAGGACCAGCGATCGTCGCCTGGCAGTCGAAGGTCGCGGTCGAAGCGGTGAGCTCCGTGGCCTCGACTGGCTTGCCAGCCTTGAACGCCGCCTCGTCGCAGATGCCCGCGACCGGCGCGACGCACTTCGGCGAGATCTTGACGTACAGCTTGAGTGTCGCCTTCGACGCCAAGCCGCTTGGGGTCGCGCCAGTCCAAAACTTGGCCGACGCCGGCGCCAGCCGCCACTGACCCATCTGCGCCTTGTCCATCGTCGCCTGCGTGGCGATGGCCGCCTTGCTGGCGTGGGCCGCCGTCGCGGCGATGTCAGTGGCGGCGACGGCCGCTTCGAGCGTCTCGCCAGCGGTTAGGTGCTTCAGAAGGGCCGCCACGCCGGCCTGGGCGGAGGCGACGTCCAGCGGTCCGTCGAATCCAACGACCGCCCGCAGCGGCATCTCGGCGAGCGCCTGAGCCAGTAGGCCCGTCTGGCTCATGTGGTCGCTGGTCAGGGAGTCTGCCCCGGCCAGGATGGTCAAGCCCGGACCGCCGAGTGGCGCCTGGTCAAAAAGCTTGCCGCCCGGCAACACGAAGGTGTCGCGGTGCGCAAGCTCGTCGCCGACCACACCGCGCGACAGGGTCATTCCGACGCTCTTGGGCGGCTTGCCATCGCTGAAGGTGTCGATGACGCCGGCGCCGATCCAGACCACGACGTCGAGCGGAGTCAACGCAGGCAGCCGATCCAGCAGGTCGCTACGCCGCGCGTAGTGGATGACCTCGATGGCATCAAACACGCCGCTGGCGTCTACCGCCTCGGCGATGGGATCGGTGTCGAAGCCGACCTCGGGCCCATACGCCGACAAGATCAGCAACACCCGCTTGCCCCACGCCACCCGAGCCTCATCGACCTTTAACATTGACGGATCAACCGGATTCTTGCGGTCCAGCGCCGCGCCTGTCAGGACAGTCGCGCCCTTCTGCAGGTTGTGCTCGAGCAGCCGCTTGCCGAGGGCCGGCGCCCCAACGGTCCACGCCGAGACGTCGACGCCACCCGCGTCCGTCAGCCGCGCGCCACCGGCCGTATAGCTCCCGCGGGCGTGCGTGCAGCTGCCTGGCGTGGCGCACATGCGCACCACGGCCAACGCCTGCAGGCGCTCCAGATCCTCCGGCGGCGCATAGTCTGCCCACACCGTGCGGCTGCCAGACGCGTCCTCAATGAGGCCTGCCGCTCGCCACTCCCGGCCGTCCACCTTGGCGCCATCGGCCAGCGCGGCCAGCTCAGCGTCGGCCGCGAGCTCGGCCTGCCACGCCGCAGCGTCGAGCGGGCTCTGCACCGTGCGTGCCGGCGCCATGGCAGCGTTGGCGCCGTCGTCGCTGCCCGGATCGCTGCAGGCGGCAAAGGCTGAGGCCAGCCACCACATGGCCCCGCTCACCGCACGAGCGCGCGCGCCACCGTGCCATGAGCCGGCGAAGCGCCCTGCCGATCCGATCTGCTGGACCCTTCTCAATTCGACCACTTCAGCCTCAGTTGGAGCGCTGTCGCCCGAACAAGGCGGCGGACCGTTGCCAGAGCCGCCACCACGAACCGCCCCGACGGTCGCCACGAGGCGCGCTCAGCGCTCCTGCGGGCGGCGCGATTGTAGCGGCCAGCCGCCAGCGTGCCAAGTCGCTTCGCCCTGACAGCGAACGGTCCAGCGCCGGTCCCCCTCGATTGACACCGTTCTTCACCATCGCCTACGCTCCAGCGCGTGGGCGCCGACCCGAGCTAGGACGCTGTGCGCTGGTGCGCGACGCGGGCCAACTCGCGACCCGGACGGCCAGCGACGCGGTCCGTAGGCCGCAGGGGGGCGGGTGGACTGGCGTGTCGAGCGAGGGGAGATCGCGCCCCATGGTCGCGCGTCGAAGCAGGACGCGGGCTGTACGGCAGTCCGCGACGGCAGAACGCGACACAGCACGGACCGCCGTGGGGCTGGTCCCGGATGCCCAAGAGCCCTGGAAAGACCTACTGTGGCGACCCAGCGCAACCACTCGAGGCGAAACGCATGAGCAACCGGAACGTACGTCTGGGCATCGTCTACCGCGGTAGCATCATCCACGAGGAGATCATTGACCGTCGGATCGATGTCTCGATCGGCCTCCGCGCCGGGTCGACGATCCAGTTTTCTGCCAAGGACTATCCCGACTTCCCTGACCACATCGACGTCCTGTATTGCGAGGCTGACAAGTACAACCTCGTGGTGCCGAGCGACCCGACCGCCCGGGTCAACCTCCGCGGCGCGGCCTTGAGCAACGTCCAGCAGGTCCGCGGCAAGCGCTGTGTCCCGGTCGAAGAGGCCGCGGGCGGCTCGATCATCGTCGGCGACGTCACGATCATGTTCCAGTTCGTCAAGGGCTACGTTCAGCACTCGATCACCCACGAGCGCACGGTCCTCCGCATCGGCTTGGTGTTTGACGATCGCTTGATCTCGGACAAGATCTTTCCAGACGAGAAGCAGGTCTCTGTTGGCGGCACCAACGCCGACTCAGTGGTCCTGGACCAGGTCGACTACACCGGCCCCTCCATCAAGTTCTCGAACAACAAGGACGGCTCCGTCACGCTGCTCACGCCCAAGGACGTCAAGGTCCGCATCGCCGTGCAGGATGACGCGCCACGTGACCTAAAAGAGCTGATGGCCAAGGGCAAGGCGCGGGAGGAAGGCGGCAACGTCATTTGCCACCTGACGCTCGGCACCCGCGGCCGCGCCTCGCTCGGGCCGTACACCGTGCTCTTCCAGGTGGTGCGGCAGCGCGTCGTCGTGCCGCAGATGGACCGCAAGTCCTTTGGGCAACGGTTCATCGCGTTGTTTATGCAGGATGTGGTGTGGACGACGTGCTTTGGCATCTCCGCGCTGGTAGGCCTCGGCGTCGTCATCCAGGCCAAGATCTACCAGCAGAACGCCGGCCAGTACCTGACGCAGGCCAAGCAAGAGGAACAGGCCAAGGAGACCTACGAGGTCATCTTGGAAGAGAAGGAAGAGATCAAGCCCGAGGAGCCGGAACCAGAGGATCCGAAGGAGACGGTTGAGATTCAGGCCGAGAAGCCCAAGGACGAGCCGAAAGCCAAGCCTGACAAGCCCGACAAGGCGCCGGCGGTCGACCAGCCCAAGCCGACCGAGTCGCTCGGCAAGACCGTCGACCCGACCGAACAGAAGAAGGCCGTGGTCGCCGCGGTGGAGCAGAAGACGATCCTAGGCGCCCTCAGCGCTGGCGGCGCCACCAGCAAGCTCTTCGGCGAAGCCGCCGACGGCGAAGCGGGTGACGTGAACGCCAACCGCGCCTTTGGCTCCGGCGAGGGCGATGGCGCAGCTGCCGGGCCCGGTAAGGGCGGCCTCAACCTCGCTGGCGGTGGCGGCGGCGGCGGCACTGTCGAGAAGGTCAAGGGCGGCGGTGGCGGCGGCTTCAAGCGCGACACAACGGTCGCCAAGCCGGTCGCTGCAGAAAAGAAGGAGGCCTCCGTCAAGGTCACAATCTCATCTGGAGCGCTTGGTGGCTCCGGCGAGGCCAAGAGCGAGATCGGCAAGATCATCGGCCGCAAGAACTCTGCGGTGCAGCGCTGCTATGAGACGGGCCTGCGCGACAACCCCAACTTGTCGGGCAAGGTCACCGTGCAGTTCACCGTCGGCACCGGCGGCACGATCACCTCCGTCAATGTGATGGGCGCCTCCGGTGAGTTTGCCGACTGCATCAAGAGCAAATTCATGAATATCCGAGGCCTTCCCCTCCTCGCCTCGCCGCAGAGCTTCACGCAGGGCTACGTATTCACCAAGAGTTAGGCGAGATCGCTCCCGCCGCGTGGGAGTACGTGGACTCGCGCCACGAGCAGCCGCCGCTGAGCCTATGGCGCGCTCAGTGACGTCGCGCCGCACCCGCCAAGCGCCCACGGTCCACGCTGGCGCGTGGCCCAATCGCTTCCCGTCGACCTGTCGCGTGGCCGGCGCCGCTGGTCTTGGGCGGCAGGCTGTCGTCGCCGCCTCTGCGGAGGTTGCCCCGCCGCTGGTGCCACGCCGTCGTTATTGCCGGGCCGACGCCAGCGAGCAGCGGCGGCGGCGGCGCGTGGCCGCGCCGGCCAC
>SXNM01000265.1 GCA_005777155.1 Pseudomonadota bacterium
CCGTTGGCGCCCGCGATGGCGACCCGCTCCCCAGCCTCGACGCGCAGGTCGAGGTCGAGCAGCACATAGCTTGCACCGTGCACCGCCGCCAATCCTCGCGCCTCGAGCAGCGGCAGAGCGTCTCGATGCGGCGTGCTGGCCTCAGGCACCGCGATCCCTCCGCGTCTCGTCTGCAGCGCCCGCCCGCGGCCGCAACAGCAGCGCGAGGCCGAAGAGCAGCGCCGCCGAGGCGACGCCGACCAGGCCGCGGCGAGGCGTCGTCGCCGGCGCCGGCAGGTCCAATATCTCGAGGATCGCCACCTCGTCGCGCCGCAGCGGCTGCAACAACGCCATGCCGACCAGACGCTGTCGCCCCTCGCGGTGGCTGCCGAGGCGGGCCGGTCGGACGCTCTGCAAGCGCGGCGCAGCGGGCGCTGAGGATTGCAGCGCCACCGTCAGGCGGGTGCGGCCCACCACACCGCGCAGCCCAAGGCGGAGGGCGCTCGTCGCGTGCGGTACGGCGATCGGCAACGCGACCCGCACCGTGAGCGGCCGGCCTGGGGCAACAGCGCCGGATAGCTCGAGCTGTCCTGCCCGAAAGACGGCCTCACCCTCACCCAGCACGCTGACCTTGGCGCTGCGGACGTTGTCGGGCCATAGGCCGCGGTCGAGCACCACCTCGCCGACCGCCGGCGCCAAGATCGGCAGACGCAGCGGCGCTTGCTTCGTCCAGCGTCGCACGCCGGGCTTCGCCGTCCGCAAGATCAGGAGCTGCCAGACCCGCAGACCGCTGTCGCCGACCTCTGCCTGGATCCGCACCTCGGCCTCCAGGTCGCCGTCAGTGAGGAGCCGCCGGTGACGGCCGATGCGCGCTTGCCTCGCCTCCAGGGTCGCCACCGCGCCGCCTTGCTCGCCAGCGAAGCGCAGCAGCACGGCGCCGAGAGGGAGCTCAGGCGGAATCGCGACGCCACCGCCTGCGCCCGTGGTCGCCGTCAGCGGCTCGCCGAGTTCGACCTCGCCTTCGGCGTTCGGGCGCATCGGCACGATCTCGACAGCGAGGCCTGGCGTCGGGGTGAACACGCCGTCGGCGTCGAAGTCGCCGATCCGCACGTCGTAGCGGGCGTCGGTGGCCTGCACCGCCGAGTCGCCAGATGCTGCGGCGGTCGCGGCAGCCGGGTCGAGCTGGCCTGCCGCGGCGGCGCCGGACGGGCCCATCGCCCCTGCGCTTGGCGCTGTCGGCGCTGTCGGCGCTGTCGGCGTTGTCGGCGTTGTTGGCGCTGTTGGCGCGGTCGGCGCGGTCGGCGCAACTTTGGCGGCGCTCGCCTCTGCCAGCGCGGTGATGGGCGCCGCTGGCAGCAGCAGGAGCGCAACCGCCGCCAGCCTGACGCCGCCGCGCCCGCACCTCGCTGCCTGCCCGAGCTCAACCATGCAGCGCAGCCTTGGGGTCGACCTCGACGCCACGCTGTCGCAACGCGCGCATCGCCAGCAGCACGCGCTCCTGGTAGCGCCTCTGCAGGTGATCGCGGTCCACGGCGTCGATCTTGCCGGTCGCAAAGTCGAAGCGGACCTCGGCGATGGCGCGCAGCGCCAGGTCCACTTCATCGCGCAACGCCACGATCTCACGCGCCTCGCCGTCGAGTGACGTCGCGGACGCGCCGGGCGACGCGCCGCTGCCAACGTCGCCCAAGGGCAGCGGCTTCGGGGGCAGGGGCGCGCTGACGCGGCCAAAGGCCCAGAGCGCCCGCAGCGCCTGCTGCAGCAAGAGCAAGAGCAGTAAGGCGACGCCGAGGACGGCGAGGCCCGCGACGACCGCCTTCATGTGCGCGGCCGCTCCCGGAACAAGCGCGAAAGCAGGCCCGGCGCCGCCGTCGTTGCCCCCTCGTCGTCGATGCTGGCGCGAAGAGCCCGGGCGAACAACCCGATGTCTGGGTAGCGCCGAGCGGGATCGCGATCCAGCGCCCGCAGGAGCACCGCCAAGATCGGCGCCGGTACGGCCTCGGCCGCTGTCGCCGGTTGCGCCGGAAGCGCAGCCACGCCGCGCAGGTAATCCAGGAGGGCGCGCTGGGTCATCAGCGACGGATCGATGGCCCTGCGGCCGACGAGGCCCTCCCAGGCGATGGCCGCCAAGGCGAACATGTCGGCCCGGCCGTCGACGACGTCACCGCGGGCCTGCTCGGGCGCCATGTAGCCCGGCGTTCCCAGCGGGTGCTCAAGGTCGTAGCCGACTCGGTAGCGATCGGGCTTGTCGCTGATGCGGGTGACGGTGCCGAAGTCGATCATCTTCAGCTTGGGCTCGCCGAGCGGGCCGGCCTTGATCAGCAGGTTGGCCGGCGTGACGTCGCGGTGGACGTGCCCCAACGCATGCAGCTCGGCGAGGCCAGCGGCGAGCTGGCTGACCAAGTCCAGCATCCACGTCACGGGCAACCGGCGGGTGCGGGCGAGCAGCGCCGCCAAGGTGTCGCCCTCCACGTACTCCATAACGACAAAGGGCCGCGTGTCGGGCAGCACGCCGGTGAGGTGGACCTGAACGAAGCAGGGGCTCGTCATCTGGCCGAGGACCGCCGCTTCGCGCACGAGCGCCACCGCGGCGCGGCGCATGTCGGGCTCGCGCAGGCTGAGGTAGGGCCGGCACAGGACCTTGAGCGCAACCTTGCGATCGCCGACCGAGCGCTGACGAGCCAAAAAGACGTCGGCGTGGCCACCGCTTCCGATCGGGCGCTCGATGACCAGGTCACCGGCGATCGTCGAGCCGAGGATCGGGTCGAGCTCATTGCGCGAGCTGCGTCGGCGCGGTGCGATGTCAGCGGGTTCTCTGGACAAGACGTCCTCTTGGACACTGCGCGTCGGCGAAGCTGAGCGTCCGTAGGGCACACAGCGACGCTCGGCGCGCCACCGCGAGTGACTGAGGCTGCCACATCTGCTGCGACGGCAACAGACCAACGCGACGTACCGTTGCGTCGACTCGGCCAGCCGCTATAATTGCGGCCCATGAGCGACCTCGACTCCATCCAGAATGCCCGCGACCTCCTCTCTGCCCTGCGGGCGCGCCGACTCTGGCGGGCGGAGGTCGGCCCTTGCGATATCGGCGACCACGCTGGCGAGGACTTCGCCGACGTCCAACTCAGCAACGTCCGGATGCTGGGGACCAAGCTGGTGGGTGTGCGGCTGCCGCGGCTGCGCGCTGATCGCTGGCAGGGGCGGGGGCTGCTGCTGCGTGGTACTCGGCTCGAAGGGGCCCGCCTGCAGGCCTGCGAGATCTCGGCAAGCCAAGCCCAGGCGGTGCAGTGGCCTGGTGCGATGATCGACGGCTGTCGCTTCGTCGAGACGCCGATGACCAACGCCAACCTGGCGCGGGCCGTGGTGCGCGGCAGCGAATTCCTGACCTCGGACCTCAACCACTGCAACCTGACCGAGGCGCTCATCGTCGGCAGCCGCTTCACGGACCAGCGGCAGGGCGGCGCGGTGCTCGACAACGCCAACCTGGCAGGGGCGGTTCTGGTCGGCGTCGATCTGCGCGGCGCCAACTTGTTGCGCGCCAACTTCGATGACGCGGTCCTCATCGACGTCGACCTGCGCGAGGCCAACCTCACCGACGTCCGGCTCGAAGGCGCGGTCTGCGCCGGGGTCCAAATCGACCGCGCCGACGGCCGCCCAGAGACGCTGCGGCGGCTGCGCGACGGCCAGGCGGGCCTCGACGAGATCGCGGGCGCGCTCAGCCGCCACCACGATGGCGCGCAGCTGGCCCTCATCGCGGCGGCAGCGTTGGTCTCGGCGCGGGCGTCGACGCCGACCGCACAGGCCAGCGCGGCGCCGAGCGCGGCGGGCGCTGATGGCGTCGAGGCGCTGCTGAAGCTCGACTTTCCTGCGCTCATGCGCGAGCTGCTCGGTCGCGGTGGCCCGGCGGAGCTGGGCCGACTGCGCGTCGAGGGGCCTCACGTCTACGCCCGCGGCGTCGATGGCGCCGAGGTGAGGTTGACCGAGGCGACACGCAGCGAGCCGGTGCGCCCTGCGGTCATGCGGACGCCAGATCCATCGCCGCCGAGCGCCGGTCTGTCGCGTCCTTCGCCGCCCGGCGTCAGCGCGTCGCGGCCCGCGCCGCCACGCAGCTCAGTCGCAGGCCCCGCCGCTGGCGGAGCGGGCGCGCGCGGTGGCGACGCCAGCAGCGGCGAAGGGCTAGAGATCGACTGATGCGCTGAGCGCGCCGGCGAAGGCCTCCACCGATGGCGGTCCGCCGTGTCCCTCCGGCTACGCGCAGGCGGCCAGCGGCGCCACCTACGGCCTCGCGCTAGCGGCCGAGGGCGCGCAAGAGGCGGCGGCGAGCGTCGGGGAACAGGTGCTTGAACTTGACCTCAAGCGCGAGATCGACCGCGTCCTGCCGCGCGACGACCTCGCCGAGGGCGCGAATGTCTGTGCCCTCTGGCAGCGCCACGTCGAGCCAGACATAGCGGCCGAGGCCCTCTGCGGCGCTGGCAGCGTCGCGCAATGGTGCGGGCGCCTCGAGCACCATGCCGTCGGCGTCGATTCGCTTGGCGGCACACTCCTGCTGCTGTGAGCCATGGCTAGACGATCCGGTCACCCGGACCCGCCAAGCTTGGAGGTCGATGACTTGGGCGTCGCCTGCTGCGGGCGGCCACGGCGCGGCGCTTGGCGGCGCGGCCTCTTCGGCGGCGGCGACGCTGGCCTGCTGCAGGGCCCGGCGGTCGAG
>SXNM01000266.1 GCA_005777155.1 Pseudomonadota bacterium
CGGCCTGGTCGATGAGCAGGCGCCGCACGAGCGGCCGATCGTCGACGGCACGCGCCTCTCGGAGGGCGGGGTCGTAGGCGCGCGCTGCCGCGAGCGGCTGGCCGCGCTGCAACGCCGCAGCCGCGAGGTGCGCCTTCTGCACCGCGACCTGGCGCTGATCGAGCGGGGGGTGGCTGCCGCCGCAGCTCGTCGCTGTGGCGAGCGCAACCGCCATACACAGCCAGGCCCGCGGCAACTTCGGCGCTCGCCTGCGCCGTCCATGGCCCAAGACGGCGGCGCCGTGCCGCTCGGAGCAGACGCGGCCGCGACTACCGCCCACGCTTGCCCCCAGAGTTTTTGGCGCCGGTCGACGCAGGCTCGGCGCCTACCGGCGGGTTCGACGCCCCGCGCGGCCCGGCGGGTGGGGCGCTCGCTGAAGGTGCCCTGCCGCCGTCGGGTGCGCGCGGCGCCAGCGCGCGGCGGAGGGCGTCGAGGTCAGGCGCCAACGGCGCGTCGCGGACGCCAGAGAGGCCGAGCGGTCGCGGTGGACCATCGGGCCGCAGGGCGCCGCCTATCAACCAATGGCGCGACGCGGCGTCGAGGGCGGCGCGACCCTCGCCGAGCAGCTCGTCGATCTGCCCGACCATCGAAGGGACAGCGGGCGCCAAGCGGCGCAGCTCAGACGCCACCACCGCCATGTCGCGCAGCGCCCGCCGGCCCTCGGCCATGAGCTCTGGCGCGTCTTGAATGGCGGTCGCGCTCTGGCTGGCGACCTTGTCGACCGTGGCGATGAGGCCGGACATCTGGCCGATCATCGCGGTGACCTGACGCTCAAGCACGGGATCCTGCAGGGCGCGCCCGATCAAGCCCTCGCCGCGATCGACCCGCGCCAGCACCCGCCCGCCGGTCTGCAAGGCGCCGTCGGCGTGGACCAGGGCCGTGTCGACGCGGTCGAGCGTGGAGTCCAGGCGGTCAAGCAGCGCCTCGACCTTGGTGAAGGTGCGCTCCGCGCGGCTGGCGAGGCTGGCGGCCCGTCGCAGGGCGTCTTCGGCGGCGGTCGCGGCCTCGGGCATCCCGATGGCGTCTTCAAAGCGTCCGAGCAACCCATCGGCGCGCAGCGACACCCGGCGCAGCGCCACAAGCGCCGGCCCGACCGTACCGTTGAGCTCGATGAGCAGGTCCGTCGCTAGGTTCAGCACGTCGCCTGCGACGGTGCCGGCGATGGCGTCGCCGACTTGGGCCCGCAGCGGGGCGCTGCCCGGCGTGATCTCGAGGTAGGTCTCGCCGGCGAGGCCAGCCATCGGCGTGTACAGGACCGCCACCGAGTCGATCGGCAGCAGCCCGCGCAGAGAGCCTGAGAGAGCGAGCGTGGCGCGCACGCGGCGGTCGGCTCCAAACCCGCTGCGGACCACCCGGCCGATGCGCTGGGCACGCAGCCGTACGGGTACGCCCTCATGCAGCGGGCCGAGGCCGATGGCGTCGAAGGTGACCTCGAGCTCGAACGTCTCCTCGGCGGCGTCGCCGCTGGTGCGCGCTAGCAGCAAGCCGACGACAAAGACGAAGACGACCGCGCCGAGCAAAAACAGCCCCACGATCTCATTCTGATAGCGGAGCTTGAAGGGCTGACTCAACGCGCCCTCCCCGCCGACGCTAGGCGGGCGCTGTCGGGGACCATCGGCTGGGCTGTGGCCAGCCCCAGCGGGCGAGCGGTCGGCGCGGCGTCGGGGCCCATGGCGACAGGCCGCTGCGGGTTGGGCGCCGAGTGGTCCATCTGCGGCGTCGACACGGGCTGCATCGCATCCTCAACTGGCCGGACACGCCACGGCTCACGCGTCCCTGCGGGCGCCTCTTCGCCCGTCGCCAGCACCGCCATGCTGCGCGCCAGCCGGACGCGGTCGATGATAGCCCACAAAGCCGCCGCGCGCTTGCCGTCGAGGCCTAAGGTCGGCTCTTGCAGCAGCAGCAAGGGCGGCCGCAGCGCCAAGACCCGGCCGATTGCGACGCGCCGCTGCAGATCGAGGGACGCGTCGGCGAGGCGCAGTCCTTGAAGCGGCGGCAGCTCGAGAAGGTCCGAGATCTCGGCCATACGCGCTTGCAGCGGAGCGTCGCGCAGGTCGAGGTGGTGTCGGGCCAGCAGCGCCAGGTTGGCGTCGAGACCGAGGTTGGCGAGCAGCGCGCCGACCCGTGGGACAAAGGCGATGCGTCGCCGCAACAGCAACCGCCCACCGGCGCTCTGTCCGCCGACTTCGACGCCAGCGATGCGCACCTCGCCCGCCTCTACCTCCGCAAGTCCGAGCAGAATGTGTAGCAGTCGGCTGTGGCCGCGTCCTCCACCGCGAACCAGGCGCACCTCGCCGCGGCAAAGCGTCAGATCATCGGCCTGCATGCTGCGGCGGCTCGAACCTACGTCCAGCGCCCAACGCAGACCGCGCGTCTCGAGCTCAGGCGCGCCCTCGGTGGGCTCAAAGTCGGCGACGGTCGGCCTCATCACGGCGCCTCAGACCAGCAGCACAAACGCGGAGATCGCCGCGTTGCTGGCAAACGTGACCGTCATGGCGCGCACCGTCGCGCGCGTCGCGGCGCGGGGCACGTCGGTGACGTCGGGGCCTGCGGTGAGCCCCTCGTAGGTGGCGATGCTGGCGATCAGCGCGCCGGGCAGCAAGGTCTTCGCCAAGAGCGCGACAATGTCGACCATGCCGGTTGATGCGGCGAGCATCGCGGCGAACTCGAAGGGCGCGGCGAAGTTGCCGCTGATGATGCCGCTGGCGACCACGCCAAAGAGCATCGAGACGAAGACGAAAAACAGCGCCAGCGCCACCAGCGACGCCGCCATGCCGACGACGCGAGGGACGACGAGGTATTCGACCGGATCGATCCCCTGCGCCTCGATGGCGTCGATCTCGCCGGCGACGCGCATATTGCCGAGTTCCACCGTCATCGCCGTGCCCGATCGGCCAATCACGATGAGCCCGGCGACCAGAGGCCCGAGCTCGCGCATGATCACGACGACCAGCAGCTTCGCGAGCACGGCGGCGCTGGCGGCGGCCGAGACATTGCGCTGCGCCTGCAAGATGACGGTCGATCCGACCAGAGTGGCGATGAGGCCGCAGAAGGGTAACGCCTCGACGCCGGTGAAGAGGATCTGTCGTACCAGCACCTCGCGGGTGACGCGGCGCAGGCGAAAGATGCCAGGACCGACCCGATAGGCGGTGTGGCCGACGAGCGCCGCCACCGCCAGCGACCAATGTGTCCACTGCCGCGCCTGCTCGCCGATGGTGCCGAGAGCGCGTCGCAACAGCGCGAGCCCGCGGAGCAAACGCTTGGGGCGCGCCGGCGGCGGCGGTGGCGGTGCTGCGGCGGCGCTGGCGTCGAGGGCGCTCATCGCCAGCGAGAATCGTGCACGGCGCGGTCTGCGGCAAGTCAGGCGATGGCGAGGGGCGTCGGGCCGTGGGGACGCGGCGTAGTCGAGTGCGGCCGCTCTTCCCCTAGCGGCCAGCAGCAGTCATCCTTCAGCGAATCGGCGCCTGCCCTGCGCCGTTGATAGGAAGGCGCCTAGCGCGCCCGTCGGACCGGCGCGCAACCACGCGGCGGTCCTGGTAGCCCTCGCTGCCGCGTCGAGAGGGATCATGAGCTTGCAGCCTATCTCCATGCCACATCGCGCCGCTCGCCGCCCCATGGAGCCGCTGCTCGGCGTCGCCCTGGCCGCGGCCCTGGTGCTGACGCAGCCGGGCTGTGAGGTCTTGAACGCCGTCGTCGCCGCCAGCGAGCAGGCCGGGATGCAAGCGCCCGCGCTGGTCGCGCCGACCGTGACGACCACCGGGCCGACCTTGCGCCAGCGCCCCGGTCTCCAGAGCCTCGGCGCTTACTACTGCCCGAAGATGCTCGGCAACCAGATCGGCACGATCGGCTGCACCCTGGCGCTGGGCGCCGCTCCGCCGAAGTCTTCGTTGCGCTTTGACTTTGCACTGGGCGTCGGCATCGCCAACCCCAACAACGTGCCGGTCCCTGCCCTCGACGTGCTGGTGGCCCTGACGCTCTACCCCGATGACGCCAACGCCACCGCGCTCGGCGCCACCTGCATCAGCTTGTGCACCGCAGACAACCCAGGCTGCACCGGCGCGCCGCGGCTCGACGCCTGCACGGTGACGGCGGGCACGGTCAAGACCGTTGAGGACTTCGTCGGCGCCCTGCCGAAGCTGATCGATGGCATCGCCAGCGGCAAAGCCCTGCAAGAGCTAGAGAAGAGCAGCATCCCCGCCGGCGGCGACGTCCAGTTGGACCTCGTCTTCTCGCTCGGCCTCGATCCCGCGCTCACTGTGCTGCAGCGCACGGCGATGACCTGGCTGGAGCTGTACGTACAGGGCAAGGAGCTGGCGGTCGATGTGCCGGTTCGCGTGGAGGGTTCGGTCTTCTTCGACGTGCCGGGCCTTGGCCGCATCGCCGTCGACTGGGGCCCGCTGGCCGGCACCTGGCGTCTCGACGCCAAGGCGCTGCTGGCCGCAGAGTAAGCGCCAATGCAGCGCCGCACGACGTCGACCACAGCCGAGCTGCTGGGGAGCGACGGCGCGGAGTATACGCCCGCCGCCCCCTCCGCACCCCCGGCAGGTCGCAGCAGGGTGTCTCTGCGCTCGATGCCTCGCCGCCTCGTCGCCACCGCCGAGCGGCACGCAGGGCGCTCGACGCTGCGCCGACTCGCCCATCGTGGGCCGAGGCGACGCGCGGGCCCTTCCCACTGTCGCCGGGGAATGGTTCAATCTTGCCGCGCCTGCAGTGGCGCGAGGAGGTTCTGATGACGCCGCTCTGCGCTGACCGATCGCTGGGACATGGCACGCTTCTCGCTGGTGGACGCCACCCGCGCCGTGTGGCACGCGCCGCCACCATCGCCCTCGCCCTCGCCCTCACCCTGGCTGCAGGCTGCGACCAGCTCGAGGACGTGATCGACAACAACAAGTCGAAGCTCGACCTGCCCATCGAGACCGAGCAAAAGACCACCGTCCCGCTGGACCTCGGGGCCGCCGCAGGCGTCGCCGCCGGCAAGCCTTCGCCGCAGGACGTCTCACAGCCGATCGCCATCCCACCGGTCGACCTCGACCTCAACAAGCAGAGCCCAGAGCTCGCGAAGCACAAGGGCGCAATCAAGCGCATCGAGTTCACGGGCATCACGGTCAAGCCGCTGACCAACACGGTGACTTCGGCGCTGCCGGTCATCGAGATCTGGGTCGGCCCAATGGGCGGCAAGGACACGACGGGCGCCGCCAAGATCGCGACGATCCCGGCGATCCCGGCCGGCTCGACCGCGGCGGTGCAGGCCACCATCGACGTCGCCGGCACCGACGCCGCCCAGGCGCACCTGCTCACGCTGGCGTTCACCCAGCACACCATCGCCAAGCTGGTGGTCAAGAAGGGCGAGAACATGCCATCGGGCGCTGCCAATCTGGAGCTGACGATGAAGCTCAAGGCGACCCTCAATCCACTCTGATGCCGTGCCGAGCGCCGAGGTGAACATGAGCTCGCTCCCTGTCCCCACCGGCCAATCCGCTGCGCATGGCGGTGCAGCTCGGCTCGCTGCCCGACTTGCCGGCACGGCGGGACGGCCAGCGCGACGGGCCGGCGGGGCTTGGCACGTCCGCCTCAGCGCCGGCTGGCTCGTCTCTGCGCTGGGGGTGCTCGCCGGCTGCAGCGATGCGCCCGTCGCCGAGCGCAAGCCCGGCGGCGCTGCGGCGAGCGACGCCCACGGCGATGGCCAGGGCGACGACCTCACCGCTGGTGCCGATGGGGCAGGCGATGACAGCGCCGGCGGCGGCGCTGACGCCCAGACCGGCGCTGACGGCGGCGTC
>SXNM01000029.1 GCA_005777155.1 Pseudomonadota bacterium
ACGTTGAAGTAGCGCATTCCGCAGCAAGACAGGCCGTAGAGGCCCTGAAAGAGCGCGGCGTACTGCTCGTCGATGAGCTTCTCGAGGCCATAGGGCGAGAGCGGTCGGCTCGGCGTGTCCTCGGCCACTGGCAGCGCCTCGGGGGTGCCGTAGATGGCGGCGCTGGAGGCGTAGACGACGCGCCGGACGCCGGCCAGGCGCGCCGCGTCGAGCACCTGCACCGTGCCCAGCACGTTGACTGAGGCCGAGAACACGGGCTGATCGATCGACACCGACACGAAGACCTGCGCGGCGAGGTGCAACACCCCGTCGATCCCGGCCATCACCGCTTGCACCGTGTCGCGGTCGCGGATGTCGCCGATCACCAACTCGAGCGCGGGGTGCGCCTGCAGGTTGTCGCGCTTGCCGGAGGACAGGTCGTCGAGCACACGCACCTGATGCCCGCGCGCCAGCAGCAGGTCGACGCTGTGGCTGCCGATAAACCCTGCTCCTCCCGTCACCAGCAGCCGCATCGGGACCTCCAGAGGCGGCGCCAATGCCTTGCGCCGGGCACTCGGCGCGTGTGTACACCGAAAGCGCTGCGGCGTCACTTGTCGCTTTTGCCGCTGCCACGCGAGGTCGGCCGTGGTGGGCTCCTTCCATGTGCCGATCCGGGGGAGCAGGACTGCGCCGACGACTCTTTCATTCGGTTCCCTGGGATCGACATGAAAGGCGAATCGCGTCCTCCGCCGGGTCGTGATCTTGCTCTTTGAGAACCCGCCACCGGTTGGGGAGCCTGGCCCACGGTGGTCTGGTTGACTTGCGTCTTCTAACCAGACGATGCACCTCACTTTACTGCCGGGAGTCGGCGGGTTGATGGGGCGTGCCCCGCTTCTTCACCACGCCGCCGAAGACCCCGACCCGCGAGGAGGTCGAGGCCGTCCTCGTCGTCACCGACACGGAGGACGACGCACGCAACCACGCCCTCATCGCCATCGCCGCCGAACCTGGGCTCCGCGTCCACGAGCTGGTGGCCCTGCGCTGAGGAAAAGCCGTCACCGAAGCCGGGGCCACCAGGCGCCGTGTCGTGCTCGACCCCGAGCACTTCCAGGGCAACGTCGGCGGGGAGAACGTCTTGAGCTCCGCCAACCGGTGAAAGTTGGAGAAGTTCCGCTCCTGTTGCCATCGGCGTGACCTCCTGGTCGAGGCTGGTACTCCGCTGTTCATGTCCCGGCAACGCCGGGCGCCCTCGGTGTGGATGGCCGAGAACCTCTGGAAGCACGCCCAGCAGAAGTCGGGCATCGAGCGGCCCTGCGGCTTCCACGGGCTCCGGCACTACAACCCGAGCAAATTCCCAATGTCATCGACCTCCACCGTCACCGAGCGCAGCAAGTCAATCTGCGCGAACCGCCCCAGGATCCCTGGCAACTTTCCCGGCAGCATCGTCCGCTCAAAGCGCACCAAGACCCCAGCGTCATCACCGACCGACAGCGTCCACGCGCTCGACGTCACGACGCCACCGCCGCCGAATGACTGCTGCAGGTCCGCGCCACCGGGCAGGTACACCGTTCGCCGCCGCGCGTTGGCCTTGACGACGCGCTCGCCACTGGCGTCGTACCCCTAGCTCGTAACCTGCCCAGCGCCACGGTCGCTGCGTCGCAGCCGGTCGTCGAGGTCCCAGCCCAGACCGCCCGACAGATGCGGCATGGCCGTGAGGTTGCCGATGGCGTCGTAGCTGTAACGTCGCAGGTAGTTCCGCAGCGCCGTCGCCGGCAGCTTCGTCGCTGGCATCCCGTTTGGGCCCGGCGCGCCGCCCTTTCCCGGGACGACCTGCTCGCGGCCCTTGGCCTCGATGAGGCGATAGGCCGAGTCGTTGCGAAACGTCTGCGCCGGTTCGACCTTGGCGTTGGCGTAGAACGCCACGGGTTGCGCGTCATCGACCTGGCGAACGACGTTGCCGACTGGGTCGTAGGTGTAGGTCAGGTCCTGGAGCACGCCGCTACCGTCGAGCTTGCCGGACCAAGTCGACTTCAGCCGAAACGCATAAGGATCATAGCCATGCGCCGTGCGCGTGCCGTTGCCGCGGCGGACGCTGACGCGCTGGCCGCGGGCGTTGTAGTCGATGGCTTCGAGCAGGACGTGGGTGCCGGCTTCGCCCTCGGTCACGCGATCGAGGTTGCCGCGCAGGTCGTAGGCGCGGTGGATGATCGTGCCGTCGGCGGTGGTGGTGCGGACGACCCGCCGCATGGCGTCGTAGGCGAACGTAGTGGCGAAGGCGCCGACGGCGAGCGGCGCATCCGGCCAATCCGGCGTCGTCGCCGGGTCTTGCAGCAACCGGCGCTCGCTGGCGGCGATCTCGCTCTCGAACGTGCGGGCCTCGATGGTCAGGGCGCCGGCAGAGTCGTAGCTGGCGACCAGCGTCCCAAGCAGGTTCGCGGCCTTGGCCTCGTCGACCGGCAGCTCTTCGCCGTAGACCATCCGCTCGATGGTCCGCTCGCTGCCGTCTTCCAGGCGCTCGCGGCGCGCGATGGGCCGGCGCTCGGCGTCGTAGCTGGTGCGGATGCGAGCGCCAGCAGGCGTCCAGCGCGAGCTCCAACCCATCGTCAGCAAAAGAGAACGCCCGAACGCCGCTGTCGGGGCTGATGGTGGCGACGACCTGTCCGAGCCGGTCGTAGCGCAAGATCGGCGTCACGCCTTGGGACTTGAGCGCTTCGTCGCTGACCCAGCCGCTGCGGCTGGCGAAGAACGGCTCGTACTGCTTGATCGGGTTGCCTCTGTTGTCGAACACGACCTTGAGGCTGCCGACCAAGCGCTGCGCGATATCCTTCGCTTTCGGTTCGTCGCCGGGCAGCGCCCGCGTCATCGTCAGCGCGACTCGCCCGTTGCCTGGTGCGATCTGCCAACATCCGTCGTCCGTACCGATCGAAATCGTCTCGGGCAGTTGCGCCAATCAGGGCCAAGGATCCACCCCACGACTCGCCACCTAAGACACAGCCTGACGCATCCGCCATTGCTCGGCCCATCCCACCGCCTTCCTTGCCAACGCGGACGAAGGGAGCCGCGGAAGATGCCCAGCCAGCTCCACGAGCTCCTCGTCGACCTGTTTCGCCGCGACCCCGGCCTCGCCGCCCTGCTGCTGCGCGATTCCCTCGGCGTACCCATCCCGAGAGACCTCGAACCCACCCTCGCCGACGCCAACTTCAGCGAGCTGGCCCCGATCGAAGCCCGCACCGACTTGGTCATCACCTTTGCCCGCGACGGACGCACCGAGCTGGTCCTCATCATCGAGGTCCAGCTGCGCCGCGACGAAGAAAAGCGCAGGCGATGGCCCTACTCCCTTGTCAGCGCAGCCCAGCGCCATCGCTGCCAGGCCCTGCTGCTGGTGGTCGCCAGCGACGCCGCGACCGCGCGCTGGGCTGCCAAGCCGATCGTCGTCGCGACCGGCCAGATCTCGTTGACGCCGCTGGTGCTTGGCCCTCAGAAGGTCGCGCGCGTGCAATCGCCGGCGCGGGCGCGGGCGCAGCCGTACTTGGCGGTGCTGTCGGCGCTGTCGCACGGTCGCGGCGCGGCCGGCGCGGCGATCGCGCTGGCGGCGATCTCGGCGTTGGATTCGGTCGACGCGTCGGTTCGCGCGACGTACAATGACCTGGTGCTGGGTGCGCTGGATGAGGCGGCCCGGCGGGCGCTGGAGGCGCAGATGTCGCTGGAGAATTACGAAGTGCAGTCGGTGCTTGGCAAGGCGCTGGTGGCCAAGGGTGAGGCGCGGGGTCGGGCAAGCGCCGTCCTCGCGGTGTTGCGGGCGCGCGGGCTTCCGGTCGGAGAACTCCATGCGCAGCGCGTGAATGCTTGTACTGACTTGGAGTTGCTGAACCTCTGGCTCGCGCGTGCGGCGACGGCCGCTTCGGCGGACGCGGTGTTTCGGGCTGAGTGAGCGGTTGTTGCGATGGGCTCTCCGGCAGCAATCAGCGTTGTCTGGCGGCGTAGTCGGTTTGTGACGTGTCCTCTGGGATGGTCTCGAGGCCATGGACACCGTGCGGCGCCGCTGCCGTTGGCCGACATCCGAGCGCTACCAAGCGACCTGAAGACCCACCGACGACACAGACGCGCCACCCGAAACGGTTCGCGTCGGCATGACGATCGGTCGCACCATGTATCAGAGTCGCCCCGGCTGGCGGCAATAGCGGCCCTGTGTCCCTCGATCATCGCCCGACCGATTGGGGTCACGAGCTCGATGAACCCAGCGCCCCCACCGCCCTCGCCGTAGGCCTCGGTCGCCGCGCCTTGGATCGCCCTTGCGGTGTCCGCGGGATGTGGCACCGCTTGCGCGATACCCTTAGCGGTGTCGATGACTTCAGACGCAAGCGCCCGTGCCGAACCACGTGCGGCGCTGACGGCTCCGACCCGCAGACTGCCGCCTAAGGCCTGCAGGTCGCGCACTCGCGGATCGGGCATGCGCCCATACCAAGTGCACAGGGCTGGTAGGGTTCCCAGCGCAAGAGGGCGCAGACCGACCCTTGAACCCACACCGAAGGGTCGAAATTCACCTACCGCCCGCGCCAACAGGCGTCGTAGCGCGCGCAGTTGCATTTCAGCCCAGCCTCCGTGCCCCCGCGGCTGTGCCTCGTCTTTGCAATCCGCCGCGGTCTGCTACGCTCGACGCGCCCGTCCACCCAGCTCGCGGTCTGCGGCGGCCAGCGAGGGTGCATTGGACGAGCGAAAGACGACGGGGCTACAGGGCAAGGCGACGATCGCCACCGGGCTTGGCGCCTTGGTCATCGTGCTGTTGGTCGTGGTCTTGGTCGACCGCAAGGCCGATCGCGACGAGCAGGCGGCACAGACCGAGGCGCAGGCGAACCTCGCGGGAGCCAGCGTGGCCCACGCCGCCAAGCCAGTGGCAAAGCCGACGAGTTCGCATGATCACGGCCATGGTGAGGGCGCAGCGCTGCCCGCCGAGGCCTCGGTCGTGCTGTTGCCAGCGGCCTCGACGAGCGTGGTGGATCCGGGCCTGCTCCAGCTCTCGTTGTTGTCGAGCCAGCCCGAGGCACACGTCGGCGAGCGCTTCCGCTGCCGCAACCTCGTCGCGCCGCTGCCCCAGCGCTGGCAAGCCGAGCGCGATGGCTTGACCCGCCTGCTCGCCCGCAGCGGGCTGCGCTTGGCGCCGCACCGGCTGACCCTGGTCTGCGAGAGCGCCGATCTCAAGGTGGTGCTCGTACACGCCTTCGCCCACGCCGACCGCGCTGACCTGCTGCGCGGGGCGCGGCGGGAGTCGCTGCTCGACCTGCGGGTGCTCGGCGCCGGCCCGACCGGCGTGCTGCTGGCCGAGATCGAGGGGGTCGCCGAGGTCGGTGCGCCGCTCGATCCCACGCTGCCAGACCTCAACGAGGCCCTGCTGCAGCCTGACGCCGCTGCTGGGCGCTCGATCGCCTGTCGCGCCGAGGGGGCGGCGACGATTTTGGTCCCTGAGCGCCTGCCCGAGGCGGCGCGGGCCTGGCTGCAGCGCGTCCGTGAGGCCGGCCGCCCAGCGCCAGCCGCCGCCGGCACCGCTGCAGGGCCGCAGCCCGGC
>SXNM01000030.1 GCA_005777155.1 Pseudomonadota bacterium
CACCGCATCCGCCATGTGAAGTCCGACGGCACCGTCACGACGTTCGCCGGCAGCGGCTCAGGCACCTTCCAGGACGGCATCGGCGCCGCGGCCTCGTTCTATTACCCAGAGGGCATCACCTTCTCCGCCGGCACCCTCTTCGTTGCCGACACCTACAGCCACCGCGTCCGCACCATCGACGCCCAGGCCAAGGTGGTCCTGCTCGCCGGCAACGGCGGCGCGACGTGGAAAGACGGCAAGGGCGCTGCCGCTTCCTTCTATTACCCGCGCGGCCTCGACGTCGACGGCAAGGGCAACGTCTTTGTCGCCGACTCGGCCAACCACCGCATTCGTCGCATCGAGCCGGACGGCACCGTGACGACCGTCGCCGGCAGCGGCCAGGCGGCGTTCGCCGATGACAAGGCCGCCGTGGCGAGCTTCAGCACGCCGTACGGCGTCGCGGTGGGCAACGACGGCAGCCTGTGGGTTATCGACACCAACAACCACCGCCTGCGACTCATCGACGGCCAGGGCAACGTCAGCACGATCGCTGGCAGCACCGCCGGATTCCTCGACGAAGCGGCGAGCCTCGCGCTCTTCAATTCCCCGCGCGGCGTCGCCATCGACAGCAAGCTGGGGGTCTACGTCGCCGATGGCAGCAACCAACGCATCCGCAAGCTGTCGTCGCCCTACAATGACTGCAGTGACGGCAGCGAATGCAGCCTCGACTCCTGCAACGAGGCCAAGGACGTCTGCGTCGCCACCAAGGTCGCCGACGGCTCGCAGTGCATCGACGGCAAGCCGTGCCTGATGAACCGCATCTGCAACCAGGGCATCTGCGTCGGCGGCGTCCCGAAGAACTGCGAAGACAACAACGCCTGCACGCTCGACAGCTGCGACGCCCTGAGCGGCGATTGCCTCTACAAGGCCAACGTCAGCCAGGGCTGCTCAGCGATGCGGCGCGTGTTCGTCACCTCGCAGGTCTTCGACGGCGCGATGGGTGGGCCGACCGGCGCCACAGCCCGCTGCCAGCAGGCCGCAGCGGCGGCCAAGCTCGGCGGCACCTGGCAGGCGTGGATGAGCCACTATCAGAGCACCTGGGTCACCCCGACGACCACGTTCAGCAAGTCGGCCGTGCCCTACCGCCGCCTGGACGGCGCGCTGGTGGCGCTCCACTTCACCGATCTCATCGACGGCAAGATCGAGAACGCGATCGACGTCACCGAGAACGGCGGCAAGGTCAGCCCTACCGCGTCCAACGCCAGCGCGGCGTGTGGCAGCGCGCTGCCGGCGGTCTGGACCGGGACCTCGGCGTCAGGCACCCAGTACGAGGGCAGCACCGTTTCAATCTATTACTGCAACAACTGGAACACCAACGTGACCTCGACGTCGTACAGGCTGGGCGTCGGCAAGGCCACGGCGACGGACAGCTCCTGGTCGCTCGCCTGCAGCGACCAGAAGTGCGCTCAGAAGGCTCACCTCTACTGCTTCGAGCAGAGCGACAGCTGGGGCCAGTTCTAGGGCTTGGCCGCTCCGGCAGCGGCCGGTGAAGGGCCCCTCCGCCAGCGGCGTGACCCTCGCTGCGCCTGCTCCCCGGCTGCCCCACAGGCACGGCGCAGCGTCGGCGGCTCCTCGGGCCGGCGACGTGCCGGCGAGCCGACCGAGAGGCGGGCGCAGCCGAGAGCAACCTCCGCAACCTGCGCCATCGGGCGCGACGCCTGCCGACATCGGCCGCTGCGATTGCCGGCGCGACGCCGTCTTGGTCCCAGCGCGAGGCCTCGGCGCCGCTGCGGCCCCACGCCTTGGGTGGCGCCTCTAGTCGGCGGCGAACGAAAGGGCCGCCGAGTCGCTCTCAGCGCCGGCCTGGAGCGTCCAGCGCAGTTCCCACTGGCCTGGCATCTGTAGGCGCATGCCCTTGGTGCGGTACAGCCCTGGCGTCGCGGTCACCTCCACGGTGTCTGGCGCGAGGCCCTCCATGCCGTGTTGGTGCATGGGCATGTAGGCGTCGAGCGCGACTTTGGCGCCGGCGACGGCGGCGCCCTTGGCGTCACGGAGCGTGGTGTCGACGGTGAACAGCTCGCCGACGACGACTGGCGATGGGCTCGTCGTCCAGCTCAGCTGAAAGCGCCCGGCCTTGCTCTTGCCCGAGGTCTCGGTCTTGCCGGTCGCATCGCCGCCGGCGCCGTGGCCGCCCGCGTCGGGCCCATGGGCTTCGCAGGCGCCTAGCAGGGCGATGAGGATGGCGGCGGGGGCGCCGGTGCGCTGAAGTCGCGCCGAGCCGCGTCGGATGGGTCGAGTCAAGGCAGTCTCCGGCTCCAGCTATCGTCGAGCGGCTGGGCGTCGAGGGTGTCGAGGAAGGCGCGCAGGTCAGCGCGTTGCTGGGCCGTGAGGCGCAAGGAGGTGAGGAACGACTCGCGCGGGCCGATGGGCGCGAGGTGTTCGGAGGCGAGGTCGTAGTGGTCGATCACGTCGGCGAGCGTCGCATATTGGCCGGCATGCATGTACGGCGCGGTGCGGGCGGCGCTGCGCAGGCTTGGCGTCTTGAAAGCGCCGAGCGTGATCGCCTCCTTGAGGCGAAGGTAAGGCAGCTCCGCGCACTGTTCTGGGCCGGCGGCGTCGCTGAAGGGCCCGAGGCAGTTGAAGGGCGAGCTGGCGAGGTCCTGGGCGCCCTGGTAGCGGCCGCGGTCTTCGGCCGGTGCCCCAGCGGGCTGATCGAGGCCGATGTTGTGGAAGGCGCCGTTCGAGAGGCGCGGGCCGCTGTGGCAGAACACGCACTGCCCCTTGCCGACGAAGATCCGCAGGCCGCGCTCCGCCGCCGGCGGCAGGGCGCCGCCGCCGGTCGCGTCACCAGCCCGGAGCGCGGCGACGTAGCGATCGAGGGCGATGTCTGTGGTCTGGAGGCGCCGCTCGTAGGCCTCGATCGCCTTGCCGAAGCGGACGAAGACGGCGTTGACGCTGGCGCGGTCGGCCTCGGTCATGGCGGCCCAGGCCGTCGCCAGGGCGGACTGCGGCATGCCGGGCTCGGCGTCGGCGTCTGGACGGGCATGTGGCGGAAAGCGCTTGGGGTCGTCGAGGGCTGGCAGCGGCCCAAACAAAGCGACCCACTCTTTGGCGTAGAGGGCGACGATGCGGTGGGCGACGGCGACGCGATCGAAGTTGTGCTCCTTGCTGGACTCGATCGGGCCGAGGGCCTGGGCCCAGAGGCTGTCGGCGCGGCCGTCCCAAAACTGCCAAGGCTGGCGGGCCGCCAACAACACCGTCGGCGTGTGACGCGGCACGTCGAGGACGCCCTTGGCGCGTGGCAGGTCGTCGGCGAAGGCCTTGGCGGGGTCGTGGCAGGTGGCGCAGGCGACCTCGCCGTTGGAAGAGAAGCCGGTGTCGAAGAAGAGGCGCTGGCCGAGGCGTGCGGCTGCCTCGTCGTCGGCGTAGGCGTTGCTCGGCGACGGCGGCAAGGGCGGCAGCGGCGACATGGCCAAGACGCGTGCGCGCTGGACGACGGTGAGCGGCGCGACCGCCAACGCATCGCCACGACCTTCATCGTCTGCTGAGCAGCCGCCGCCCAGCGCAAGGCCCACGGCGAGCGCGAGGCTGAGGAGCACGGCGCCGCGTGGGCTGCGGCCCAAGCGTCCAGGGCCAAGGATCCTTCGCGCTGCCCTGCCCTCTGCGGTCTGCCTGCGATCGTCACCCCTCGCCATGCCCTCTCTCTCGCCCTCGCGAACAGGAGGGCGCCAAGGACGCCATCGTATCCCTGCCCAGGTTGTCTCGCCAGAGCAACGCACGGCGCGGCGTCGCGGCAGGCGCTCGACGGTGGTCGGCGGGCGATGGACGGCGGGCGATGGACGACGGGCGCCCGGCGCCAGGCAGCGGGCGGCTTCGCGGCGACGCGGTTGGGCAGTGCTCCAGTGATCGGCAGCGAGCGCCCTCGCCCCTTGCGGGCGCGCCCAGGGCCGGCAATCCTCCGCGCCGCGCGCCCGCCTCGCGGCGCCCCTGGAGGCAGCCATGACCACCGCCAGCCCACCTGCGCCGACCGCCGCGCCGGCAGCACCTCTCGACCCGGTCGCGACCGCCGGCGCCAACGTCACGCCGACGCCGATCGCCAGCGTCCTGCGCCAGGCGCTCGCTGTCGGCGCCACGGTGCGCGTCCAGGGCTGGATCCGCACCCGCCGAGACAGCAAGGCCGGCCTTGCATTTCTGCACGTCCACGACGGCAGCTGCTTCGACCCGGTGCAGGCGGTGGCGGCTGCGACGCTGGCGAATTTCGCGGACATCTGTCGCCTGACCACGGGCTGCGCCGTCGACGTCATCGGCACCATCGTCGCCTCGCCCGGTGCCGGCCAGGCGGTTGAGATCGCGGCGACGGCGGTGGTGATCGTCGGCTGGGTCGATGATCCTGAGGCGTACCCGATGTCGCCCAAGCGCCACACCATGGAGCACCTGCGGACCCACGCCCACTTGCGGCCGCGCACCAACCTCATCGGCGCGATGACCCGCGTCCGCGATAGCTTGGCGCAGGCGGTTCACCGGTTTTTTCACGACGAGGGGTTCTACTGGATCCACACCCCGATCATCACCGCCAGCGACTGCGAGGGCGCCGGCGAGATGTTCCGGGTCAGCACGCTCGATCTGGCCAACCTGCCGCGCACCGAGGCCGGCGGCGTCGACTGGAGCCAAGACTTCTTTGGCCGCGAGGCGCACCTGACGGTGTCGGGCCAGCTCAACGTCGAGTGCTACTGCCTCGCGCTGTCGAAGGTCTACACGTTCGGGCCGACCTTCCGGGCCGAGAACAGCAACACCCGACGTCACCTCGCTGAGTTCTGGATGATCGAGCCGGAGCTGGCCTTCGCCGATCTTCAGCAGGACGCAGACTTGGCGGAGCGCTTCCTCAAGGCGATCTTCACCGACCTGCTGCGCGAGCGCGGCGACGATCTCGGCTTCTTCGCCGAGCGGATCGACAAGGGCTGCATCGATCGCCTCGAGCGCTTCGTAGCGTCGAGCTTCGAGCGGATGGACTACGGCGAGGCGGTGGCGGCGTTGGAGCGCGCGGTGGCCTCCGGCAAGGCCTCCTTCGAGTTCCCTGTGCGTTGGGGCATCGACCTACAGTCGGAGCACGAGCGCTACCTGACCGAGACGCTGGTCGGCCGACCGACGGTGGTGATGAACTATCCGAAGGACATCAAGGCCTTTTACATGCGACAGAACGACGACGGCCGAACGGTGGCGGCGATGGACATCCTGGCGCCCGGCATAGGCGAGCTGATCGGCGGCAGTCAGCGCGAGGAGCGCCTCGACGTGCTCGACGCCCGGCTCGACGCCATGGGTCTGCC
>SXNM01000267.1 GCA_005777155.1 Pseudomonadota bacterium
ACCGTCGAGGGTGGCGCCGTTCATCTTCGAGATGGCCGCGTCGGCCATGCTGTCGTTGGCGAGCGTCACGAAGCCGAAGCCCCGGCTGCGGCCGGTGTCGCGGTCGGTGATGACCTTGGCGTCGGTGATGTCGCCAAAGGCGGAGAAGGCGTTGCGCAACGCGTCGTCATCGGTGCCCCAGCTGAGGCCACCTACAAACAGTTTCTTGGACATGGGTCTTGTACTCTCGGATCAAGGACCCCGAATCGCGGGGTCAACACAGTGGCTTCGCGAGATCGTCACGCGGGCCGAGACACCGGTTCTACGATCTGGGGGAAGAAGGCAAGGTAATTATCGCTGACCGCCGCGATTGGCGCACAGAAATCGCCGGCTGGCCGACCTGACAAGGCCTCAGACGCCCGGCGCTGGCTGGTCGCCATGGCGATCTATGCAAATAAGTTCAAAGACTTCGCGCCTGCCCCTTGCGGCAGCGACCCGATCAGTCGAGGCGCGCCGCTGGCGAGTGATCGCGATCGAGGCATGATCGCGCAGGTGTGAACATTCGCCCGCCCCTCCGGCGAGCCCGACTGACGTGCGCGTGGCCGGTCGACACAGAGGCGACAAGAGCGCGAGGCCTTGTCGAACGGCCGCGGCCGCGCCGGCACCCGGCAGCAGATCGCAGCGAATGACGTCGAGTTTGGCCCTGCCAGCGCCTCCGATGACGCCGCGACCGATGCCCGACGGCCTGGCGTGGGTGTCGGCGCCGCCGCGACCGGGTCCGGCTGCGGGCCGCGCGCTCGTCGCATCAAGCGAGACGGCGCGCTTGCCCTTTTCGCCGGGGTCGCCTCTCTGTACGCTGCGGGGCGCGGTGGCTGAGGCCGCCGCCGGCGTGGAGGCGAGATGCGCACATGGCGAGCGACGCGGGTCTACATCGAGCCTGCGTCACTCGTTGCCCTCTTGCTCGCCGGGGCCTGCGCCGAGCCACCGCCGCCGGTCGCTGACCAGGCTTCGGCGCAGGACGTCGCCGCGCTGGACGGCGCCGCCGCCGGGACCGACCTCGACGGGGACGCGGGCGGCGGCGCAGATCTCGCCGAGGGTGACGGCGCCGACGGCTCCGCGCTGGACTCCGGCCACGGCGATGACGCTGATGCGGCGGAGGGAGGCAGCGCCGACGACGCCGACGAGGCGGACGACGGTGAGGACGACTCCGACGGCGGGGAGGCCGACGGCGGGGCGGCAGACGGCAAGGGCGACGCCAACCTTGGCGACTCAGTCGACGACGGCGCCGAGGGCGACCAGGCCGAGGTCGCAGCCGACGACTTAGCGGCGGATTCCAGCGCCGACGCGGCGCAGGGCCCGGAGGCAGGCGACACCGCGCTCGACTCCGCGACGCCGGACACCGGCCCCATCGACGCCGGCCCACAGCCCTGCGCCCCAGCGCTCGCGCTCGTCCCCACCGAGACGACGGTGTTGCCGTTCGACCTCGTGCAGCTGCAAGGCAAGGGCGGGACAGGGGCTTACCAGTTCACGCTGAGCGCGGCGCCCTCTGGCGGAATCATCCACGCCAAGGTCGGCACCTACCTAGGCGGCGAAAAGGCCGGCGCCATCGACATCATCACACTGCACGACAGCGGCTGTGTCGGCTCCGCCACTGCGGTAGTGCACGTCGTTGAGCCGATGGCCCTCGCCCCGCTGGTCGTGGAATTGGCGCCGGGCGAGAAGCTAACGCCGCAAGTGACCGGCGGCTCAGGCAGCTTCAGCTTTGCGCTGTTGCAGAAGCCGAGCGGCGGAGCGGTCGTGGCCGCGACCGGCGCTTACACCGCTGGCGCCCAAGAGGGCGACGATGTCTTGCAGGTGCTCGACAGCAAGACCAAGGAGGCGAACAGCCTCAAGCTCAAGGTCCGCAAAGGCGCTGTGCTGCAGGCCGACCCCGCCGCGCTGCTGCTGCCCGTGGGCGCCGGCGCCACCGTGACGCCCATCGGTGGCAGCGGCGTTGCCACGGTCAAGGCGACGGGCGGCGTCGTCACCGTGGTCGGGGCGCTCGTCGTTCAGGCCAAGGCGGTTGGCGTGGTCGCGCTGAGCCTCTTCGACTCCTTCCTCGGCAAGACCGCCGGGATCTCGGTGCGCGTCGCCCTGCCCTTCGACGGTGGCGGCGGCCCGGTGGGCGACGGGGGTCAGGCGGCGGCGGCGACCACCGCGGACCTCGACGGCGACGGCAAGCTCGAGGGCGCGCTGGGCCTCCCAGAGGCAGACGTCGGCGGCTTCAACGCCGGCAGCGTCGCACTGTACCGAGGGACCGGCGCTGGGCTCACGGCGGCTCCCTTCGCTGCGCTGCACGGCACCAGCCGCGACGAGCGCTTCGGCTGGGCGGTGGCGGTGGCCGACGTCGACGGCGACAAGGACCTGGACCTGATCGTCGGGGCGCCTGGGGCCGACGTCGGCAGCACCAACAGCGGCGCGGTGACGATCTGGGGCTTGAACGCCAAAGGGATGCCCAAGGCCTCGCCGAAGTTGATGCTCACCGGCGCCACGGCGAACGATCAGACCGGTTTTGGCATCGCGGTCTGCGATTTCAACGCCGACGGCTTCGTCGACCTCGCCGCGGGCACACCCTACCTGGAGGACAAGACGGCGGCCAACGTCGCCAACGATCAGGGCGGCGTCTACGTCTGGCTGGGGAGCAAGACGGGGCTCACCGAAGCGCCCACATTTGCCCGCTATGCCGAGGTTCCAGACGGCAAGGGCGGCTGGAAAGGCGAGACCAATGCCAGACTTGGCTGGTCAGTGGCGGCCGGCGACTTCAACGGAGACGGCGCCTGCGACCTCGCGGCGGGGAGCCTCTACCACTCGCCACAGACCACCAACGACGGGCTCGTCGTCGTCTGGGCCGGAGCCAAGGCCGGGGGTGGCAGCCAGGGCGGGCTGGCGCTGCACCCGTCGCGCCTCATCAGCGGCGCCAAAGCGGGCGAGGACGGAAGCCAATTGGGCAGGTCGATCGCCGCCTGCGACCTCGACGCCGATGGCAAGGCCGAGCTGATCGTCGGACAGCTCGCCTTTCGCAAAGGCAGCAGCGCCGGCGCCAACACCGGGGCCACCCGCCGCTACGATCTCGATACCCTCAAAGGCTTCGCGACCGGCCTCGAGAGCTTCGAGATCGCTTCCTGGAGCGCGATCGGCGTCAACAGCGGCGACTACCATGGTCACCGCGTCGCCTGCGGTGAGGCGACCGGCGACTCCATCGACGACGTCTTGACCCAGGTCGGCACCGGTGAGGTCAAGGGCGGAGCCCTCAACGTCGGCACCCTCGAGGTCTATGCGGGCGTCAAGGCCGGCCCGCTGGCGGCGACACCGACGCGTGTGGTGGCGGGCAAGGCCGGCGGCGACTATCTCGGCCTCTCCGTCGCGCCGCTATCGGACGCCGATGGCGACGCAGTGCCCGAGCTCTTGGTGTACGCCTCGCAAGACGACACCCTGGGCTTTGGCTATGGCCAACCGTACGAGGCGCAGAGCAAGGGTCCGGCGCTCTTGGCGCTCGAGCAGCCCGCCGTTGGCTCAGGCGCCCGTTTCGGCAGCGCCCTGGCCTTCTTGCCCGACGCCAACGGCGACGGCTACCCGGAGCTCTTGGTGGGCGCGCCCTACGCCACGACGGAGATCGCGGCCAAGGCCATCGGCTCGCGCGCTGGCTACGCCCTGGTGGCGCCCGGCACCGCCAACGGCGCCGACTTCGCGAAGGCCGTCACGCTTGGCGGCTACCTGGGCCACAACGGCTATGATCAGGTCGGCTGGGCGGTAGCGGACGGCGGCGACTTCGACGGCGACGGCGTGCACGACGCGCTGGTCCTGGCCCGAGGCCGCGATCGCGCCGCTTCGTATGGCGCCGGCTACGTCAAGGGCGCTGCTTGTGGTGGCGCTGCGAACGACGTCGGCGGCGTGTTGGTCCACCGCGGCCAGAAGGGCGCGCTGCCGCTCTCGACGCCGTCGCTGCTGGCGCTTGGGCCGCAGGCGGGGCAAGCACCAGACGCGGTGATCGGCGGCCTCGACTTCGACGGCGACGGCAAGAGCGACGTCGTGGTCGGCAACTCGGTGTGGGACGCCAAGGACCGCAACAACGCCGGCGGCATCGGTGTCTACCTTGGCCGCGCCCTGGACCCGACGGCCATGACCGTCCTGTGCAAGCCTGACCTGCAGGTGATCGCGGCCCAAGCCGGCGACGCCCTTGGGCGATCCCTTGCGGCGCTGCCCGACCTCGATGGCGACGGCTGCGCCGAGCTCGCGGCCGGCGCCAGCGGCGCGGACAACGGCCTGAGCAACCAGGGGGCCGTCCACATCTTCTTTGGCGCTGGACCCAAGTGCAAAAGCCAGTCGCTGCGCCAGGCGGTGCTCGCGCCTGGCCTCGCCGGGGCGTCGCTCGGGATCGCCATCGCCAGCGGCGGCGACGTCGATGGCGACGGCAAGATGGACCTCGTAGTCGGCGGCCACACCGCCAGCAGCGGCGGCAAAACCGTTGGCGCCGTCTGGCTGGTGCGCGGCAGTTGGCTGGCGCAGCTGCAGCCGACCTCGGTCGTCGACGGCGAGCCGCCGGGCCTAGTCGTCGGGATGGCGGACGCCAAAGAGGCACTCATCCTCGGCGCCGCGGGCATCTGGCAGAGCGGCCAGTACGGCTTCGCGGTGGCGATGCTGCCAGGCTATGAGCCGAACGGACGGGCCGCGCTCTTGGTCGGCGTCCCGACCGGCGGCGTCGGCGGCACACCTCTCGCCGGCGGGGCCGAGATTCTGCGCTATACCGCGGCCGCGGGCCTCGTGCCGCTGCCGGCGCTGGCCGTGGTCGGCGACAGCGCCCGGCCAGGCGCCCAGTCGGGCTACGCGGTGGCGGGGGCGGCCAGCAAGTCTGGGCCGCTGCTGGCCGTTGGCTCGCTGTACGGTACGCCGGCGGGCAGCGTGTGCATCGATCAGGGCGCCGTTTTGGTCGCGCCGGCCAAGTGAGCTGGACGACGGGCGCAGCCT
The DNA here is from genome assembly GCA_005777155.1 of Pseudomonadota bacterium. Taxonomy (GTDB): domain Bacteria; phylum Myxococcota_A; class UBA9042; order UBA9042; family UBA9042; genus SXNM01. The sequence continues at coordinate 4,984 of SXNM01000267.1, forward strand.
AGCGCTGGGCGAGGACCGGGCGCGGGCGAGCGACGCGGGCCAGGGCGCGCCGGCTGGCAGATCGACCTCGCCGCGGGAGGCAAGCGCGACGCGTGGGCGCTGGGGTCTTGCGGCGCTCAGCGACGGCTTCAGGGCCCTGGCATTTCGGCGAAGGGAGGGCGCAGATGGAGAGCGTGGCGTTCGACGTCCTAGGCGAGCGTGAGGCGCCCGTCCGCTGGCTGCTGACCGTCGAGCACGCCAGCAAGGCCGTGCCGAGTCCGCTGCACGCCAGCGCGGCTGACGCGGCGATCCTCGACACCCACTGGGGCCACGACATCGGCGCCGAGCCCGTCGCCGCCGAGCTGTGTCGCCTGCTGCCGGCCCTGGCCGTCGTCGCCAGCTTCTCGCGGCTCGTCATCGACGCCAACCGCGACCCACACGACGCTACGGCGATCCGCTGCCAGGTGGAGGGGGTCTCGCTCTCCTTCAACGCGCCCTTCGCCGACGCGGCGCTCGAGCTCGCCAGCACCGCCGTGGCCCGCGCCGAGCACACGCGGCGCGTCGCCGGGCTCCACGCCCCTTACCACGACGCTATCGACGCTGAGATCGCGGCCCAGATCGCCCACGCCGGGCGGCAGGCGCCGCTGCGAATCTTGAGCCTGCACACCTTCACGCCGGTGCTCGGCGCTGGCGATCGCTGGATGGAGGTGGGCGTGCTCTACGACGACCACGAGCCCGAGGCGCTCGCCCTGGCGCGCGGCCTGACCGCGGCGGGGCTGCGGACGGCGCTCAACGAGCCGTACTCCGGGCGCCAAGGCCTCATCTACAGCCCACAACTTCATGGCCGCCGCTTTGACGTGCCCTACCTTGAGCTCGAGCTGCGGCAAGACCTGCTGGCCGACGCGGCGAGCTGCGCCCGGGTGGCGGGGCAGGTGGCGGCGGCGTTGACACGCTTCGCTGGGCCAGGCCTAGCCTAGAGACGCGAACAGCCGAGGGCCCTAGGGCACCAAAAAGAGGGCGGCGCAGGTCGCGGAACGCCCGAGGCGACGCCTCTGCTGCGAGGGGGCCGAGCCAGCCCCACACGGACCTCCAGCGCCGCGTCAGGCGGTCACAGCTCGCGGCTCTCGGGCCGAGGCGCTGGCGCGGCCCCTACTCGACCATCGGGCCAAGGCGCATCAACTCCAACACGCCCTCGCGCGCCGGCAGGGCGCCGTCGAGGATGCGGGCCACGACCTGGGCGATGTGGGCCTCAGCGCCGAGGCGATCGGCGAGCGCCGCGAAGGTGCGGACCGCTTCGATAGCGTGGAGGGGCCCGAGGGTCGCCAACACCTGCGTCAGCGGCTCGCCTCGACCGAGCGCCCGACCGGCGGCCACCTCGCGGCTCTCGGACTCCCGCAGGGCCAGCATCTCGCCGAGGCCTGCCAAGCCCCAAGCCGAGGGCGCCTTGCCGCCGGCGGCGACCACGACCCGCGCCATCTCGGCGGCGGCGCGAGGGATCAGGGCACCGAGGGTCGCCGGGCCGAGGCCGAGCTCGAGCGCCATGCCGATGGCGACGGCGCCGACGCTGGCGGCGGCGGCGGCGACCTCCACCCCTGCGAGGTCACTGGACAGGTAGATTCGCAAAGAATCGCTGGCGAAACCCTCAATCATTCGATCGCCCACTTCGGGAAAGCGGCTAGCGACGACGAAGGCGTTGGGCCGGCCCGCCAACAGCTCGGCGACCAGCGCCGGGCCGAGCATGGCGCCGACCTTCTTGATCGCCGTCTGGTGGCGCAGCAGGCGGCTCGGCCGTTCAAGCGTCTCGGGCTCCAGCCCACGCACGACGTGGACCACGACGTGGGCGGGGTCGGCGTGGGCGCCGAGCTGCAGCGCAAGTGCCCGCATCTGGCTGGCCTGCACCGCAACGATGAGGGTGTGCGCCGAGGCGATGGCGTCGGCGAGCTCGCCGCAGACTGTGACGCCGCTGTGCAGCGCCGGCAGCTCAGGCAGGCCCATCAGATCAGCGCGGGTCTGCGCCAGGGCGAGCAGGCGCGCCGGCTCGTCTGCCGACAGCGCGACCTGGTGACCAGCGCGGGCGAGGAGCTCGGCAAGCGTCAGCCCATAGCGCCCGGCGCCGAGCACCGCAAAGCCAGCGCGCGGCCGCAGCGGCACGGCGCGAATCGGCGCCTCGGCCTGGAGCGCCAGCTGCGTGGTCCCGCCCGCATCGCCGGTCACGGCCTTGCGTCGCGCCATTACTCGCCTCCTCCCTTTGGCAACGCAGGTCCAGCCGCCGCGCCGGGCTCACGCAGCAGCGGCTCCAGCCCGAATCCGGCGAGCCGGTTGGCGTAAAACAGCAGCAGTTGCGGGCTACAGACCTCGAGACCGTTGCTGGCGCGTCGCAAGACGGGCGTCGCGTGGTACATGCCGAGCACCTTGGCGCCGCGCGCGACCAGGGCGTCCACCGGCAGCCGCTCGACGTCATGCGAGAGCGCCAGCCGGCGGTGACGGGTGGCCTCACGCAGGCCGAGCTGCAAGCGCTCTGCGCGCCGCATGATGGCATCAGTCGGCACCAGCTCGCCACGCGCCACCCGCAGCAAGCGGTAGGTGTCGAGGTGCGGCCAAGCGTCTTGGAGCGCCGCTTGCACGACGGCGGCGACAAACGCGCTCGAGGTGACCACCGTGTTGCGCGCAAAGGCCCGGGTCACGGCGGCGCCGCACTCTTTGGTGTAGGCGGCGTCGCGCGCGGCATCAGCGCTGACCTCGCCGTCGCGCCACAGGTAGCGTTCGAGGTCGACGGGGCGCTCGTGGGGGTCGCGGCTGATGCCTGCGAGATCGACGGGGTTGCCGAAGGGGTCGAGGGGCTCCCCGAAGCGCAAGTAGAGCGTGTGCTCCATCTTCATCGTCTTGCTGACAAACTTAGCGATGCGACCGAGGTCCGCGAACTCGTCGTCTTCGATGATGTAGCGGGCGCCGCCGTCGGTGCGCAGGTGCTCGCCGATCAGGGTCTCGGCTTCGAGCACGAGGTGGTAGTTGATGGTGAGCGGACAGATGAATACCTTCGGCTTCGGTTTGCGCGCCAGGAGGTTGTGGCGATAGGCGGTCAGGGCCGTGCCGAGCAGGCCGAGCTTGATCTTCGACTCGACCTGGTTGCTGCGCGAGCGCGTGCCGCCGGGGAAGAACAGCGAGTGAAAGCCGCGCTCGAGCAGCACCTCGGAGTAGCACTTCAGCACGGCCTTGTAGATGCCGTGGCCGATGCGGCGATCGACCTTGTATGCGCCGAGGTTGTGCATGAAGAAGCTGGTCAGCGGATTGGTGAACAGGTTCTTACCGGCGCCATAGGTCACCGGCGGCAGCCCGGCCTCCTCGAGCGCCCAGCCGACGACGATGGAGTCGAGGTTGCTGCTGTGGGTCGGCACCACCACTAGCGTGCCGATCTCGGCGAGCGCCCGCAGGTGGGCGACGGCACCCTCGACGATGATGCGCTCGGACAGGTGGCGCCAGCTGCCGACGAGGTTCTCTGGGTTGGTGGCGTTGAACACGGCGGCCAGCCCGACGGGCAGCACCTTGGAAGCGAAGCGGTAGACCGAGGGCGTGAAGCGTCCGGCGACGTCTTCGGCGTAGGCCGCGACCAGCTCGCGCAGCACGCGGGTCCGGGCCGGGTCTTCGCTGCGCCCGACGCTGCGTGCCAGCTCTTGCCAGTAGCTATAGGGGCGCAGATCGAGGGCGCTGCTGCCGCGCTCCAGGCGCTTCATCTCCAGGAAGGCCGCCTCGTTGAGCACATACTCAAGGCCGGCGTCGCCGCCCCGTCTACTCTTCTTGCTGATCTCGTCGACGACGCGCTCGGTGACATCGCGGATGATGGCGTCGCGCTCCGCCATGAAGCGGAAGATGCGTGCGTTCTCATTGCCAAACATCACGGCTCCATGATCGAAGGACGCCCGCAGCGAACGCGGGGCAGCGCAGCGCCATGAGACGACGCCACCACCTCACTCTGCCCGCGACTCCTCGCTCGCCCCGTCTGCGTCTGACTCAGCGCCATAGTGCTTGCGCTCAACGGCATCGTAATAGTCAATCACGCTGCGAACATAGGCGCGCTTTTGGAGGTAGCTGCCGGCAAAGAAGCTGCGCTTGAAGCCGTAGATGATGATCGACTTCATGTCGCGGCGGCCGAGGTCCAGCTCCTTCACGGCCTGCATGTACTCGCGGGTCACGGTGGTGTTGCTGACCGTCCGGTTGTCGGTGCAGAGCGTCGTGCTGACCCGGGCCTCGCGCAGCTTGCGGAAGCTGTGTTGGGACAGCGTCTGCATGTTGGGGTTGGTCTGCAGGTTAGAGGTCAGGCAGATCTCGAGGGTGATGCGGCGATCGCTGATGAACTCGCCGAGGCGACGACAGTAGGCCGCGCGGTCGACGATGCCGGAGTCGGGGGAGATCGCATCGGGATCCAGCAGGTAGGTTCCGTGGCCGATGCGATCGGCGTAGAGATCGGTGACGGCCTGGAAGATCGACTCGGGACCGTAGGCCTCGCCGGCGTGCACCGTCTTCTTCATGAAGTTTTTGTGCACGAACTCAAACGCCTCGCGGTGATCGCCCGCTGGGTAGCCCGCCTCCTCGCCGGCCAGGTCGAACCCGACGACTGGCAACCCGACCTCGTCGCGGGCCTGAATCGCGGCGCGGGCGAGCTCCATGGAGGCCATGCGGTAGACGTCCTTGGGCGGTGAGTAGCGGTGGGCGTGGATGAAGTTGGCGAAGTACTCCGAGAAGCCACCGGTGAACTTGCGCATCGCGGAGACGATGATGCCGTAGTGGAAGGGCGGCTCAGCGCCGCTGCGCACGGCCGGCCTGCTGTTGAACTCGTCTTGCGCGCGCTTCATGCCACGATGCACGGCCTTGAGCACCATGACGGCGTTCATGTGCTCGTGGACGTGAAGCTGGGGCGCAAAGCGCGCCTCGACGTAGCGCACCCCCTCCAGCTGGTTGTCGATGCAGAGCTCGTAGGCGGCGCGTTCTAGGGCGACCTCGCTCTGCAGCACTGCGCACAAGAAGGCGAAGCCGTGGAGGTACTCGCCGAGGTTCTGGTAGCGCTCCTTGAACACCAGCTCGCGCAGGCCCTCTTCGGTGTAACTTGGTAGCTTTACGCTGTATTCCTTTGCCAAATCGATCAACGTCGAGATGCGGACCGAGCCGTCGAGGTGGACGTGGAGGTCCGTCTTGGGCAGCTCGCGGACGAAGGCCTCGCTGACCTCGTCGCTGCCGGGAACCGAGTAGACGCCTGAGCCTGGGCGCGGCATCGTGGACTCCTATCTGGCGGGCAGGCCGCCTGGACGTCGCGGTAGATCGCGACGCGTGTGCCGAGATGCTACGGGGCGGCGGCGGGCGCTGCAATTGGGGGCGAGACGATGGCAGTCGCAATGGGCCACGACGACGCAGCCAGCAGAGCGCGCGAGGCGGCCGACCGCGGATCTGCGGCTGCCAGCGCAAGGACACGCGGCCGATGGCGAATCGGGTGTGGGCTCCTTGGCGCGTGCCTCGCGGTTGGCGCCGCCTGCTCCGCCGAGGAAGGGGCGACGGCCGACGGCGACAAAGTGGCGGCGCCTGTGCTCCGCGCCGGACCCTGCGACGCCGCGCTGCGCTACCCCGACGGCAGGGAGGTCGCGGACTTCTTGCGCTGGACCTACGACGCCGGAGGCCGCGCGCTCACCGAGAAGCGCCACGATCTGACGACGGACACCGGCTTTGACACCTGGAGCAAGGAGTGGACCTACGACCAGTCGGGCTGGTTGCAGCGCGAGGTCTACGTCACGAGCGACGACGACGAGGTGAACCACGACTGGGTGTGGACGCGCGACCCGAAGGGCGCGCCGCTGACGCGGGTCGGCTCCACCAGCAGCTACGACCGCGAGAGCTGCGCCTTTGAGTACAGCCAGTCCGCCGCAAAGCCCGATGATTTCCGGATTTTCTGCACCTTTGAAGTCGATAAGAAGGACAAGACTGGCGCCATCGTCAAGGTGGTCAAAGGCAGCCACGCCGAAGACCACACCTTTCACAACGACCTGCCAGGCAAGGCTTACGGCGAGGCTGGCGCGGTACGACGCGAGGTCGTGCTGTACTCGGACGGCATCGGCGGCACGCCGGCGGCTGAGGTGAGCTTCGTTCATAATGGCAAGGGGTTGCTCATCGCCCGTGAGCGCGACAAGGCGCTGCAGGGCTACCCTGACCAGGTCACACGCTGGAGCTACGACGGCGCCGGGCGGCGGGTGCGCGAGGACGCCGACGACGACGGCGATGGCAAGGTCGACCACCGCACGCAGTGGACGTACGACGCAGCGGGCAACCTGAGCCAGGCCGAATTCGACCTCGGCGCCGACGCCGCCATCGAGCATCGCTGGCTCTATGGCTACGGCTGCTGGTGAATGGGCAGGCGAGCGCGAGGCTCCGCGAACAAGGCGGGGCTGGACGCCGGCGACTGCTTGGGATGATCACGGTCCAGTGGGCACCGAGCGAGCCACAGGCCTCGACGAGTCGACCGCCAGCGACGACTCGACTGGCAGCTACCGGTCGGCTCCTGGTGAACTGAGCGCGTCGGCGATTCAGCGCCTTCGACGGCGCCGGGCGCGCTAGGGCGTGGGCGCGGCGGCCGGGGCGACCGGCGGCTTGTGCCACTCGGCGTACTCCGCGGCGGGCGTCACGGTCTGGCGCCGCGCCGCGTTGACCAGCCCGGTCAGCGTCTTGACCGGCCAGTCCTTCTGGATGACGTTCACCACCCAACCCGGCAGCATCCCCTTGGGATCGGTCTGAACTTCGACGACCAGCCGCGTCTTCTCCGCCCCAGGCAGCGCCTCAAAGCGATAGTAGGTCTGCGCGACGAGACCTCGCACGCAGCAGTCATCTTCGCCCTTGTTGGGGTGGCTGACCGACTTGATGCGGGCGATGACCTGACGCCGCCCCTCGTCGACCTCGGCCTTGGTGTGCAGCACGTAGTCGCGGTCGCTCACCGGAAATGGCAGGCCGAAGCGGATCCAATACGTGCGCTCCAGCTTGCTGCGGACCTCCAGCTCTTGGTCAGCCGCCCAACGGTCTACCCAGAGACGCCGCGACTTCGAGTCGCCGAAGGTGGCGAGGACCTTGCCGATGTGGATGTCGGCGACCAGCTCGCCGCGGAAAGCCAGCTTGTTGGAGCCCGGCACCTCCATGCGCCAGACCTTAACGCCCTGCTTGGTGCCGATCGACTCCCAGCCGGCAGCGGTGGCGACGATCGGCGCCAACTGAACACAAAGCGCCAACGCGAGGACGCCGGCGCGACGCGGGAGCCCTGACATTGCAGAGATGAAGCTGGGCATCATGAAGACTCCGGGCGAGCGTCGTCGACGCGAATTCAAACGGTGCGCGAGGGATGGCGACAAACAAGGGCACTTCAGGCCGTTCGTCTCCGTGAGTGTAGAGACGGGACGGAGGCACCGCAAGGCCGCGGCGCCGAGCGCGCTGCGAGGGCCCAGGGTACACGCACGTCTCAGGGCGGCGGCAGGGAGCCCGCGCCAGGCTGGCCGTGACGCAGCGGCGACCTGCGCGCGGCGGCGGCGATCAACGTCCGCTTGGCTTGGCCACCGCGAGGCTGCGCGGTCCTGTCGCCAAGGGCGATGAAGGCCGGCTGTCGCGCGGCACGACGGGTCCGACCGGGCGTGGCACCAGCGGCGCGACCAACGCGTGGGCCGGGGATCGCAACGAAGGTGAGGCAGGGCGAGGATGCGACCGCGCTGCGCCAGTCGGCGACAGCGCGGTTGCGCCGGGCTGGGGCTTGGCGCTCGCCGGTGCGGCCGCC
>SXNM01000268.1 GCA_005777155.1 Pseudomonadota bacterium
CGCGTTGGGGCGCTCTACGGGATCACAGCGGCCTTCGCCCCAGAGAGCTCGCTCGCAGGCGGCGATCCCGTGGCGGCGCTGCGCTTCGGCCTGCGCCTAGCGGCCCAGCTGCGGCTCGGGCCTGCGCACGTCGCCGCTGGCCTCCACGCCGCCGCCTTGCAGGTGCGCGACCGCGCCACGAGCGGCTGGGCGCCCTGGCTCACCGCCGAGGTCGAGGCCAGCGTGGCGCTGGTCCGCCGCGCCGCGGGGTCACTCCACCTGGTCGCCGGCGTCGCCGCGCCGCTGCGGGCAGTCGCGATGCGGCCAGCGGGCGGCGGTGAGCCGCGTTGGACGAGCGCCCCACTCACCCCGCAGGTCGGCCTGCGTTGGCTGCTGCCGCCGGTCTGGTGACGGAATTGCCGGCGTGGAGCAATCTCATGGGTCACGCGTGGCATCAGATCCGAGGCCACGCGTCTAGGCCGGAGAGCCGCCACCGACGATGAGCGAAGCGCTGCACCACACCATCGTCGCCGACCCCGACCCCGACGCCAAGGAGGTGCGGTCGGAGTTGCGCGCGCTGTACCGCGACCACGCCCGCGACGTCTGGTACACGTTGCGGCGCCTCGGCGTGCCAGAGCGCGACCTTGAAGACGCCATGCACGAGGTCTTTCTGGTGGCATGGCGCCGCCTCGACGGCTTCGACCGCAGCCGCCCTGCCCGACCCTGGCTGTGCGGCATCGCTTGGCGTGTCGCCGCCGCCTGGCGCCGCAAAGCGCGCGTCCACTACGAAGCGATCGGCTTGCCCGACCAAGTGGCGGACGGCAGCGGCGACGCGGCGACCGCGCTGGATCGTGCCACGGCGATTCGCGCCGTCCACGCAGCCCTCTCGGCCCTGCCAGAGGCGCAGCGCGACGTCTTCGTCCTGCACGAGCTCGATGGCCTCTCAATGCCTGAGATCTCGGCCTTGGTCGAGGCGCCGCTCAACACCCTGTACTCGCGACTGCGGCTGGCGCGAGCGCGCTTCGCCGACGAGGTTCGCAGTCGCGAGGAGGAATTGCGATGAGAGATCCAAAGCTTGGACTGCCGGACGGCGGCGACGATTCGGGCACAGCGCCGCCTGACCACGGCCAAGACGGCGCCGCGCCGCCGCTTGACGATCAGAGCTGGCGTACGCCGGCAGTCGAGGACGCGCTGCGGCACCTAGGTTGGGGGCCGGCCCCCGACGCCGATACGTTCGAGCGAGTCTGGCAACGCATCGACGGCGCGCTGATCGCAGGCGAGGCCGGCGGCGCGGTCAAAGGACGCCCGGGCGCGGTCCAGCGCGCGCCAGCCAGCGCGCCATCGGTCGACGCCGGCCGGGGCGCATGGTGGGTCGCGGCTGGGGCGACATTGCTCTCGACGGCCGTGATCGTGGCGCTGCTGCTGAGCGACGACTCGCCTGCGCCGCGCCATGCCGTCGCGGTCCGTCCAGGTGTGCCGACGCCAAGCGCCGCAGCCCCGATCACGGCGGAGGCGCCCACCGCAGAGCCGGAGCGCGCCCCAGAGGCCCAGACGCCGCCAGATGCAACCGAGCCGCAGAGCCCACCGCCCGTCGCCGAGACGCTCGTCGAGAGGCCACCGACAACCGCCGCCCCAGCGCCGGCGGAGCCGCGAGCCGAGCTGCCTCGCCCGTCGCCTGACGACGCGCTGCGCTCCGAGGTGCGCTTGGTCGAGCGGGCGCGGGATGCCCTCGCCCACAACGCTCCGGCCGAAGCGCTCCGCGCGCTCAGCCACCACCGGCGCCGCTTCCCCGCCGGCCAGCTGGTGGAGGAGCGGGCCGCCCTCGAGATCATCGCCCACGCCCATATGCGCAACGCCGCCGTGGCGCTGCCGCTCTCGGCGCGCTTCTTGGACCGCTATGGCAGCAGCGTCCATGCCCAAGCCGTGCGCGACGCGGTCGACTCGCTCCGCTAGAGACGCGACCTGCAATGACTGGCGCTGCCTCTCACCGTCTGCGCTTGGAGGCCCGGCTCCCCTCGCGGGGCGTGTGTCGCTCTCCGGCTGCTCCAGACCAACGCTACGCGCCAACTCGGCACCCATGGCGCCCAGCCGCGAGCGTCGCGTGCGGCCTCGCCGCGACGAAGGAATCGAGTGCGATCGCGCCCGCCTCTCTGCCTCGCCCCGCGTTGACATCGCGCCAGCGCCAGCCCTCGCGCCTTCGGGAAGGCCGCAGGCGAGCGCCGGCAGACCGCAGACCTGCTGGCGACTTGCCAGGAGGAATGGGCCCCTCTACACTGCCGGCCCCGCGACTCGGCGCTCGCCAACGCGGTACGGCACTCGACTCGGAGTTCGGCATGAATACCACGAAGATGGAAGATCGCTCCCTGCGCAAGTCGCTCAAGCGCGCGGCCCGTCGCCGCCTCAAGGCCGCGGACTATGCCCTCACGCCAGCCCAGCGCGACAAGCTGCGCCGCGCCCGGGCCGAGAAGCACATCGGGCTGCGGGCATTCCTGGCCAAAGAGGGCTAGGTCGCCGGCACGTCAGGCCGCGCGCTGCGGATCTCGCCGCGCGCGCTGGAGCGCCCATGGCGACGCCTGTGACCACGATCGAGTTCTACTTCGACTTCTCTTGTCCATACGCCTATTTGGCATCTCTGCAGCTGGACGCTATTGAGGCGCGCACGTCGCGCCCAATCGCCCTGCGACCATTCTTGCTGGGCGGCGTCTTCGCGGCGCTTGGTCAGGCGCAGAACCTGACGGCCACGCTGTCGCCCGCCAAGCAGCGCCACAACCGCTCCGACTTGTTGCGGCAAGCGGCGTGGATCGACGCCCGCCTGCAGACGCCGCTCCGGCACCCCAACCGCACCGTCGATGCGCTGCGCACCCTACTGGTCTGCCCAGGCCCGCTGCAGCGGCAGTTGATGGCGAGCTTCTTCGCCGCCTATTGGCAGGATCGCGCCGACTTGTCGGACCCGGTCGAGCGCGCCGCGCGCTTGGCGGCCCTCGGGCTCCCCGCCGCAGAGCTGATGGTCGCCTCCGCGCGCGATGAAGCCCGGGTCGCGCTGCGCGAGGCCACCGCCGCTGCGCTCGCGCAGGGCGTCTTCGGCGCGCCAGCGTTCGTGGTTGATGGCGCGTTGTATTGGGGTGCTGATCGCGTCGAGATGGTCATCCACGCCGCGCGCACCGGATGGCAGCCGCTGGCGCACGCAGAGGCCTTGCAATTTGGCACGGAGGATGCGCGATGAGTGACACGACCCTTGAGCAGAAAACGCTGGAGATGTTCTACGATTTTTCGTCGCCCTATGCCTACCTCGGCCACGAGCAGGCTCAACACGTCGCGGCGGCCGCAGGCGCTCGCTTTCAGCCTCGTCCGTTCTTGCTCGGCGGTCTTTTCAAGGCGCTGGGCTCGTCGATGGTGCCGATCCTTGAGGCGGTCCCGCAGAAGCGGCGTATGCTCGACCTCGACCTGCACCGCCTCGCCGAGCTTCACGGGCTGCCAATGCGATGGCCGAGCCGCTTTCCGATGAACACGGTCCTCCCCCTGCGGGTCGTCACCCAGCTGGAGGGCGAGGCGCACCTCAAGGCGATGTCGGCGATCTTTCGAGCCTATTGGGGACATGATCGCGACATCTCTGACGCCAACGTGTTGGCGGACGTCTTGGCTCACGCTGGCTTCTCGGGCGAGGAGATCACGGCGCTGCTCGCTGCGACCGAGCAGGCGGACGTCAAGGCGGCGCTGAGGGGCTCGACCGAGGAGTCGTTCGCACGTGGCGCAATTGGCGCACCGACGTTCTTCGTCGGCGATCTGTGCGTCTGGGGCCAAGATCGCTTCGCGCTGATCGAACGGATGCTGCGTGGCTGGCGCCCAGCCATTGGCTGATGCGCCGCCGGGAGCTGCGCCGCGCCCGCTAGGGCGATGGCCGGCGCTTGACCGTAGGGCCACAGTTCGGCGTTGGTGGCGCCGCGGCCTGTGCCTGCTCGCAGCTGCGGTCGCCGCAGGGTCGGTGGCGCGCGACGCCGCAGCCGACGGCTACAACGACTGGCCGGCTGAGACCGCCGCGCCCGGCACGGTCGCTGTGATGCCGGCGGTCCAGCTGCGCCTGCGGCCCCAGGCTTCGGCCTACCTACAGGCGCAGGCCCTCGTTGGGCTCGCCGCCAACGTCGATCTCATCGTCTCGCCCGCCGCGTTCCTCCAGGCCTCCGGCGTCGTCTTCGACGCCACCTGGATTCAGCCGCGCATTCAGCTCGCCGGTCCCCTGACCGTGTCGCCGGGGCTCTCGATTCAGGGCAACGAGGCTGGGGTCGGCACTGGCTGGCTGCCGGCCGTCTTCTTTACGGTCGGCGACAAGTGGAAGCTGGACCTCAACTTAGTCGCGACGCTGCCCTTTGCCGCTCCGGCCGAGGGTGCACAGTTTCTGGTGTGTGTCGGTGAAAGGCGGCTCAGCGAAGCCGCCGCCGTCTACGCCGAGATCGACGTCTGGCGCGAGCACGGGCAGCCCAACAGTCCAGCGATTCAGGGTTTTCTGGGTACGCAGTTCGAGATCGCCGACCGAGGGACGCTGAACGTGAGCTTGGCGTGGCCGCTGGGCACAGACTTCACGCCCGACCAGGTCGCGCTCGGCGTGTGGTGGTCGACGGAGTTTCGCGTTCGCCCGCGCCGGCTGCGTTGACGCGGGTCGTGGCCGCTTCGCCGTGACACGTCGCCAGCCCCGCGCGATGACACCCAGGGCGCCTGACGGCGGTGGGCGCCAGCCCCCAGCCCGCCCGACAGCCCACCACCACGCAACCCCGACGCGCCCAGGCGATGGCCGACTCCCCCGCTGCGCCTTGACGCGACTCTGGTGTTGCGACACTGTCCTGCGTGGGTGTGCAGCCTGCGCTCGACGCGTATTCAAGCCACTGTCTGAGCAGGTGGTGCGGTGCTACCTCACCCTCTCTGTCGCTCCGGAGCCTGCCGATGACCGCGCCGACCTCCACCCCGTCCGCTCGCAGCGAAGCCGCGCAGCCGGATCGTCGGCGCTTCCTCTGCATGTTGGGCGCCACTGGCTGCGCTGTCGCGGCGGCGCCCCTGGCCGGCTGCGAAGTCGCCGAGCTCAAGGCCTCGGGTGGCACCGCGGACAGCTACGACTTCGACGTCGCCACCTACAAGGAGCTGGCCACCGTCGGCGGTGTCGCCAAGGTCGATGTCGGCCTGCTGCCGCTGTTGCTCGTCCGCAGCGGCGACGACAAGGTGGTCGCCTTGAACCGCATCTGCCCGCACTTCGGCCTCGACATCCTGCAGTCGCCGGCGTCGGAGTGGGACAAGGCCGCGCAGACCATGCGCTGCGGCCACCATTTCAGCGTCTTTTCCGCCAGCGGTGCGGTCGTCAGCGGCCCGGCCCCCAAGCCGCTCGCCGCCTACGCGACCACCTTTGACAAGGCGACCGGTAAAGGCACCGTCGACCTCGCGGGGGCGGCATGAGCTGGGGCGACCGATCGCATGCTCGTGGGCAGTCCCTCGGTGCCGCGCCTCGCCGGTTCCGGCAGCGCGCCGGCCTCTGGGCCGTCGCAGCCCTCACCATCACGTTCGTCGCCGTCGGCCCAACGCGTACCGCCACCGCCCTGCCGCGGATGAGCTTGACCGCCGGCTCGCCGTGCGCGACCTGCCACGTCTCGCCGCAAGGCGGCGGCGCCCGCAACGACATCGGCTGGGGAATGGCGCTCGACACCGCCATCTTCACACCCGCGGCCTTCAAGAAGCTCGAGACCAACGGCTTCCTAGACGGCAAGGTGATGCTCGGCCTCGACAGCCGCTTGCAGATGGCGCGCCTTGGCCGCCCATCGGCCGCCGCCAAGGCCGAAGAGGGCCTGTTCGACGGCTTCACGAAGGCGCAGAAGCCCGACTTGGTCGTGATCCCGATGCAGATGCAGCCCGCGCTGACGCTGCAGCCGGTCCATTGGCTGGCCCTGACCGGCAGCTACAACTTCTCAACCGCGTGGTCTATCTACCCGGGCCAGTCGCCGTTCGACGCCCAGGTGATCCTGCACGGCGATCCGATGCTGCCGACTGTGCGCGTGGGCATGATCCAGCCGACCATCGGCATCCGCCACGACGACCACACCATGCTGCTGCGCGCTGACGCCCTGGAGCCGCGGCGCCCACTCATCCCTGCCGGTTACGCAGAGTGGGGCGGTGAGTTGGAGTGGCAGCCGGTGTCGTGGCTGAGGCTCGACGCCGGCGGCTTCGTCAACTCCAACCTGCGCGCGGCGTCGGTCGCCCGGGCGGCGGATCCGGTGCGCGCGAGCGACGACGGCCTAGTCTGGAGCGCCCGCGCCATGATCTTGCCGCAGTGGATGAGCGACGGCATGGACCAGAGCGTCAACGCCTGGGCCGGCATCAGCGCGCTCGGCAGCGGCAAGCTGTTGACAGCACAGGTATTCGCCGCCGTTGGTCGCAATGAGTGGGGTTCGCTGCAGATCGAGGCGTCGATGGGCCGCGGCGCCGACGGCTATGAGACGCTGGCGCTCATGGCGCTGGCGTCCTACACCTATCGGGAGTGGTTGGTCTTTGAGGCGCGCGCCGAGCAGGCCACGGCCAGCGCCGAAGCCGGCAGCGGCGCCACCCGCGAAGGGTTGACCCGTCAGTTCGTGCTGGGTGCCCAGATTTTCCCGATCCCCTACATCGAGTTGCGCCCGGAGTACCGGTTGATCCGCGCCCGCGAGTCCCTGTCCGGCTCCAGCAGTGAATACATTCTAGGGCAGTATACGTTGCAGTTGCACACGTACTTTTGAGCCGGCGGGCACGGCTCTGCGGAGGATTTTATGCGTACCCTCAAGCTCCTGTCGGCGCTCGTCGCCCTCTCTCTGCTGGCGAGCCCGGCGTTCGCCCAGATCGCTGGCGTGCCGGCTGGCGCCAGGAAGGTCAAGCTCAACGACCAGATCCGGGCCAACCAGATCGACTGGACCTCGGCCGCCCCGATGGAGAAGATCAAGGGCACTGCGCCAGGCGTCAAAGGCGACCTGTCGATCGACCCGGCCAAGCTCGAGGCGATGACGGGCAAGTTCTGGTTCGCGGTCATGGACATGAAGACCGGCAACACCACCCGCGATCGCCACCTGCAAGGCAGCGAGTGGCTCAACGCTGAGAAGAACCCCAACATCACCTTCGAGATCGCGAGCGTCGCGGTCCGCAAGGTCGATGGTGACAAGGCCAGCGTCGACGCCACGGGATCGATGGAGGTCAACGGCGTCAAGAAGCGCATCACGGTCCCTGTCACCTTGTCGTGGAAGGTCGCTGGCGAGCAGACCTCGCGCGTCGCCGGTGACTGGGTCAAGATCGACACCAAGTTCGACCTCAAGCTGGCCGACTACAAGATCGCCGGCAAGGCCGGCGTCGTCGGCAGCAAGGTGGGCGAGTCGATCGCGATCAGCGCGACCCTCTACGGCCACACCGTCCAATAGCGCGACGCGCCGCCTCTGGCGCCGAGGCGCTGAGTTTGACTTGGATCATGGGCGCTAGGCGCCGGTGGGGGGAGAGGCCATGAAGGCAAAGCTCGCATTGGTCGCTTTCGCCCTCGCCGGCGCCCTGGTCGCGACCTGGGCGTTCACCGGCATGCATGCTGCCACGCAGTTCGAGCAGCAGGTCGAGATCACAGAGAAGGACGAGTTCGGCGACACCGTGACGCGCAAAGAGTGGCGCGCAGGCTTTCAGCTCGGCCTGATGGACGGCGTGCTGGGCGGCGGCGGCGGGCTCATCGGCGTCGGCATCGTCCTGCTCTTCCTCGATCGGCGCGCCAAGCGCGCGGCATGAGCCTGCAAGGCGTCGCTCCGTGCTGGGTGGCCGGCGCCAGCGGTTATACCGGCCGCGCGGTCGTCGCCGAGCTGCGGCGGTTGGGCCTCGCTACAGTCGCCCACGTACGCCCGGACTCACGCGATCGCGCAGCGCTCGAACGCGCCTTCACAGCGCTTGGCGCTACCGTCGACGTCAGCCCGTGGCAGGCAGCGGCGCTGCAGGCCGCCCTTCAGCGCCACCGTCCGGGCGTCGTCTTTGGCCTGCTCGGCACGACCCGCGCCCGCGCGGCGGAGGCGAAGCGCCAGGGCCGAGACCCTGAGGCCGAGAGCTACGACGCCATCGACGTCGGCCTCACGCTGATGCTGCTAGGCGCCTCGAAGATGCTGGCAGAGGCAGGCGCGCCGCCGACCTTCGTCTACCTGTCGTCGCTCGGCGCCGACCGCCCCGGCCCGAGCGGGTATCTGCAGGCCCGCGCCCGCGTCGAAGCGGAGGTTCGCGCCAGCGGGCTACCCTTCGTCATCGCCCGTCCGGCGGCGATCACCGGCGACGACCGGGCAGAGCCGCGGCCCCTCGAGCGCTTCTTTGCCCGCGGCGGCGACCTCGCATTGGACGGTCTGGCGGCGCTGGGTGCCGGCGGCCTCCGGGCGCGTTTCGCCAGCATGGACGCCGCGACGCTGGCCGCTGGGCTGGTGCGGGCTGCCCTCGACCCATCCCAACACGGACGCGCGCTCGACGCGGCTTGGCTCCGCGCTGGAGTCGCCGGCGGTGACGCCGGTGGCTCGCGGTAGGGCTCCTCGGCCGTCACCGCGCACTTTCGTTGCCAACCCGCACCACCGCGCCTAACTTGTTGCAGCTTGGCCGCCGAGCGCAGAAGCTTGGCGCCCCCAGCGCGAGGAGGATCCTAATGCACAACCCAATGAACCGCCGCGACTTTCTGGTAAAGTCCGTCGGAATGACCACCCTGACGATCGGATCTGCCGCCGTGCTCACCGCCTGCGGCAAGGGCGAGGGTGGGGCTGCGGCCGCGGGCTGCAACGACACCAGTGGCCTCTCTGAGGCCGACAAGGCCATGCGGACGAACAACGCTTACGCCGAGGTCGCGGCTGACGCGGCCAAGGCGTGCGATAAATGTGCGCTGTACCAAGTGGCCGCGGCCGGTGCAGCCTGCGGCGGCTGCAGCGTCATCAAGGGCCCGATCGCGCCGAAGGGCAGCTGCAACCTGTTCGCGCCCAAAGCGGCCTGACGCGCGTTGTCGCCAAGGTCCGCAGCTGCTGCGGCTGGCGCGGGCCTTGGCGACGAGCGGTCGGCCCCTCTCCCTGCTGCGGTCTCAGCGTGCCTGCGGTGGCGCCAACTAAGGTGCGGCGAGTAGCGCCAGCGCGCGATCCTGAAAAACCTTCACTTTTTCGGCGTTGATGCCGATGAGGCGGGCGACGATGCGGCCGTCGCGGCCGATCAAGTACGTCGTCGGCATCCCCTTGACGCCGAACAGCCCCATCGACTCGGCCTCGGGGTCGATGGCGATCGGAAAGCTCGGCTTCACCTCGTCGATGAAGCGCTCGGCGTCGGCAGGCCGAACGTCGACGCCAATGCCAAAAACTTGCAGACCCTTGGCGGCGTGGGCGCGGTAGAAGGCGTCGAGCTCTGGCATCTCGCGGCGGCATGGGCCGCACCACGAGGCGAAGAACGAGACGACGGTGACCTTGCCGCGAAAGGCGTCAGGGCCGAGCCTCCCGGCGGCGTGTCCAGGCGCCTTGGGCCGCAGCGGCAGGTCGAGCGTTGGGGCCTGCTGGCCCTCCGCGCCGTGATCGATGTGGGCGACGACCTCAGCGTCCGTTGGCTGCGGCACGGCGGTGGCAGCGCAGCAGCGAAAGCCCGTGGTGCGGTTGCGGTAGCCGCGGCCGAAGCGGTCCTGCCGCACCATGCAGGTGGCCTTGGCGCCATAGCGGAAGTCGCCACCGGAGAGCATGGCCGTCGCCAGGCTGGTCCCCGTCCACTCGGCGAGGTTTCCGCTCTGGTCGTGGATGCCGCTCACGCTTCGGCACCCGGCGCGGCTGCCCGTGCTGACGGGGGCGCCGTCGTTGCCGGCGTCGTCCCAGCAGCGGCCGCCGTCATAAAAGGGTCCGTAGGGATAGAGATTTCCCTCAATGGCGTCGTCCGTAGGGTCGCCGTTGCCCGCTGCGCCGGGGCCAAGGTTGCCCGGCGCGCCATCGTCGCGGGCGACAGCGCCGGCGCAGGCGCTGATCCACTCCAATTCCGTGCACAGGCGCTTGCCGGCCTTGCGGCACGCTTCGTCGGCCTCATTCCAGCTCACCTCGGCGGGCGCGACGTTGGCGACGGTGCGGGCGCGGCCAGCGGCGTCGAGGCTGGCCTCGTAGGCGTCAATGAAGAAGCGGCCCTCGGGACCGACCGCCTCGATCATGCCATGGGCTGGCACGGCGGCCAGTGCGACCGCGGCCTCGCCTGCAGGGGCGCCGGGCTCAGCGGCCTGTGCGAGCGCGGCGTCGAGCATCGAAGCAAAGACCTCGGTCGAGACGATCCCAGGCACGAGGTGGCCCTGAATGTAGGTGCGCGGGGTGCCGGCGATGCGGGCGAAGCGGCCAGCCTGCACGTCGCGCCGCGTCTTGGCGTGCGCCATCTGCTCGTCAGCGTAGCAGGCGTCGTAGGCCTTGGCCTCGGCGCCGGACTCCAACGCGAGTCGACGCAAGTTCTCATCGTTGGCGCGCAGGTCGGTGGCGTAGAGCTTGTGGTGAAAGTCCCAGAAGCGGCCCTGCAAGCCGACGCAGTTGGCGGCCTTGGCCGCGGCGCAGGCTTCGTCGTGCATCGTGCCTTTCATGACCGGATTGCAGCGGTTGTCGAGCGGAAAGTGCTTGAATACCCAGCGCACCTTGCCCTCGTAGCGAGCCTCCAGCGGCAGCAAGTGGTTGGCGAGGCTGCGGCAGTACCCGCACTGAAAGTCGGCGAAGAGAACGACGTTGACCTTGGCGTCTCGTGGGCCGCGGGCAAAGTCACCATCGTGGTCGATCGGCACCTCGAAGTATGTGCGGCCCTTGCTGCTCACCGCCTCACTGTATCGAAAGCCCTCGTCGTGCATAAGGCTCTGGCTCGCGGCGCCGACTGGGACGGCGCTGGCCGCGCCGGCGACGCCCGTCGCGGCAGGGGCAGCGCCGGCCGGTCGCAACGGCTCGGCAGCCACCGACGCCCCGGCCTGGACTACCGCCGCTGGTGCAGGGGTCGGAACCGCGAACAGGGTCGCAGACGCTGCCTTGCGCTCTTCCTCCCAGCTGGCGCGTACGAAGTCATGGCTGGCGAC
>SXNM01000269.1 GCA_005777155.1 Pseudomonadota bacterium
CGTGGCAAAGACCAGAGATTCTTCGCTCTTCGTGGGCAACGACCTGGCCGGCGAGCACTTGGCGATCCTGCTGACGCTGGTGCAGAGCGCCGAAGCGGCCGGGCTGAATCCGCAGGAGTATCTGGCCGATGTGCTGATCCGGCGTTTTGGCTGAGGTTGCGAGCGACGTGCGGCGCCAGCAGGCGTCCCGTCAAGTGCCGTAGCCCTCCTGATTCATCTTCAACGCCAGCCTGGCCATCGACCTTGGCGCCACACCCGACCGAGACCCCAGAGCCTCCTCCGGCGGAGCCTCTGGCGTCGACGCACCGCCCCACCCCCGCAATCGACGGCGGCGGCAATCTATGCTTGCATCGCAGCGCGCCGGCGGCGGCTCACGGGCCCGGGCCGCAGCAGGCGGTGCAGTGGAGACGGTCCCATGGTTTTGAAGCGCTTCGCCGAGATCACAACGCCGCCCCTCGACCTCCGCGCCATCGCGCCAGAGTTCGCGCGCGTCGCCGCCTGGCTGCTCGTGGCATGGCTGGGGCTGAGCGCCACCTGGGCCGCCCTCGCCTACCCAGAGGCCGTCGCGACCGGCGCGCTGCGCTGGTGGACGCTGCCGCTCTTGCTCGACGGGGTGCTGCGCGACGCCGCCATCACCACGGCGCTGACGGCCTGTGCCGCGGCGGTGCCTTTGGCGCGCCCTTGGCCGGCGGCCTTGACCCTGCTCGGCCTGCTCATCGCCCAGGTGACCCAGGTCATCGCGGTGCGGACCGCCGGCGGCTTTCTGTCGACCTCGGACCTGCGCCACATCGATCAGGCGGCGTACACCGTGCCGCCGCTTGGGACCGCAATGGCCGTCGGCGGTGTCCTGCTGGCGGCGTGGCTGGGCGCGCGGGCGTTCGGCACTGCGCCGGATGGCCGGCGTGCGTTGGCGCGCGTCGGTGCGGCGCTGGTGCTGCTGGTGCTCGCTTGGTTGGCCCGCGACCTCGCTGCGGTGCGCGACGAGCGCGACCGGGCGATTGGGCAGGTCGGCCTCGTCAGCGGATCGCCGCTGCGCGCTTTTGCGGAGACCTTCGTCGAGCTGGCGAGCGACGCGCCCAGGGCGCCCCAGCCGAGCGCCGAGGCGCTGCGCACGGCCGCCGGCTATGGGCTGCAGCTGCGGCCTGAGGCGCCCTGCCCGACGACGCGCAGCCACATCTGGCAGGCGCCTTCGCAGCTGGCGCCGCGGCCTGGCGCGCCGACGAAGCCGAACGTGGTCGTGCTGTTCGTCGAGAGCCTCTCGGCGCGCCTGCTGGAGCCATACGGCGGCGCCTATCCGGGCCTGACGCCTGTCCTGCAGCGCCTCGCCGGACGCTGCAGCGTCGTGCGCGGCTGGCAGAACCACGTGACGCCGACGGTGACGGGCCTGCGCGGCCAGCTCTGCAGCGTCTTTCCGGCGCTGTCGTACACGCCATGGGCGGCGGCGGCGGTGATGCCGCGCAGCGTCCGACCGACGCTCTGTCTGCCGCACCTGCTCGCGACTGAGGGCTGGCGCACGATGTACTGGAGCCACTCGCGGCCAGAGACGACGTGGATCCGCGCCCAGGCCCACAGCTGGGGCTTTGAGGAGACGCTCTTCCATCAGGAGGTGCTGGATCGCTGGCAGAAGGGCGCCACCATGGCGCGCCCCGACTACGGCCCGTCGGACCGCCAGCTCTTGGCCGCAGTCGCCCAGTTCTTGCGCAGCGACGAGGCGAGCGCGCGGCCGTTTGCCCTCGCGGTCTCCACCATCGAGACCCACATCGGCACCGAACCGGGCCCCGACTGGAAGCGCTACTCGGGCCGCGACCTGCCAATCTTGCACGGACTCCACAACCTAGACGACGCCCTGCAGCCGGTCGTCGACGCCATCGCCGAGGGGCCGCGCGCCCGCGACACCATCCTCATCGTCACCTCCGACCACGCGTCCTATCCGAGCGCCGCATTGCGGGCCGTGGCGCCGGACATCGCCGACAGCCTCTTCGACGAGGTCGCGATGGTGGTCTGCGATCCGACGCATGAGTGGCCGCGGCGCCTCGACTGGCCGACGACCTCGCTGGACTTCGCGCCGACGCTGGCCCAGCTGCTGCGGCTGCCAAACGAGCTGACGCCGTGGCTCGGCTGGAGCGCGCTCGGCGACCGCTGGCGCTTTGAAGGCGCCGTCGGCCTCATCTACGGCAAGCACCTGCTCACCACGGGCCGGTCGGGCAGCCGGCGCGGCGACGAGGACGAGGCAGGCCGGGCGGCGCTGGTCGGGGCGGTGCAGTGGACACAGCAGCTCGAGGCCGACGGACGTGGCTGGCCGGCCGATCCGCGGGCGCGTCCGCTGCGCTGAGCTTTGGCGCCGCGGCGCGATGGGCGCGCTCCGCCACGTTGACGACCGAACCGCGCGCTGCCACGTTGCGGGCGAGGCGCAGGGCCGGCCCGGCCGCCTGTGGAGAGCGATGGCCGCCGCTGCAACCCTTGGACTGCCCTGGCTGTTCGGCCTGTTTTTCGTGTCCGGGTTCGCCGCCTTGGTCTATCAGGTGGTGTGGCAGCGCAGCCTGTTCGCGATCTATGGCGTCAACATCGAGTCGGTCACCATCGTGGTCGCCGCGTTCATGCTCGGGCTCGGCCTCGGCAGCTACGCCGGCGGCAGGCTGTCGCTGCGGCCCGGTGTGCGGCTGCTGCGTTGGTTTGGCGCCATCGAGCTTGCGATCGGCCTCCTCGGCGCGGTGTCGCTGCCGGTCTTTCGCGCTGTCGGCGCCGCCACTGCCGGGGTTGACGGCGGCGCGGTCTTCGCCTTGACGTTCGGGCTGCTGGTGCTGCCGACGGCGCTGATGGGCTCGACGCTGCCGCTGCTCGTCGCCCACGCGGTCTCGGTGTCGGGCAACGTCGGTCGCTCGGTCGGCGCGCTCTACTTCGTCAACACCCTCGGCTCGGCGGCAGCCTCGCTGGCGACCGCGGTCGTGCTGCTCGGCGCGCTCGGTCAGCAGCGCACGGTCTGGCTGGCGGCGGCGCTCAACGCGTCCATCGGCCTGCTGACGCTGGCCCATGGCGCCCGGGCGCCGGTGGCGGCGGCGGCGGCGCGGCAGGCTGCCGATGGCGGCGGGCCGCCATGAAGTTCCCCATCGCGCTGTGCGCCGTGCTGGCGGCGGGTTTTGTGGCCCTCGGCCAGGAGATCGTCTGGTTCCGGGTGCTGTCGTTCGTCAGCGGCGGCCGCGCTGGCTCGTTCGGCGTGCTGCTGGCGGCGTATCTGGCGGGGATCGCGCTCGGCTCGGCGTGGGCCCGCAGCCAGTGCCGCGACGGAGAGGTTGGGCCACCATCGGGCGCCGCGAACGGCGAGGCGCCGGCCCATTCGTCGGCTGCGGCCGCTGCCGGGCGCCCATCACAGCTGCCCGCCGTGCTGACCGCGCTGGCGGCCTTTGGCGGCTTCCTGCTGGTCCCGGCCATCGGCTTGGGTGTCACCAAGGTGCCATGGCATTGGACCCTGCCCGGCATCGCCGTCGTGGCGGCGATCGGCGGCGCCGTGCTGCCCCTGGTCGCCCACCTCGGCATCGCCGCCGACCACCGCGCCGGCGAGCGCCTGTCGCTGCTCTACCTCGCCAACATCGTCGGCTGCACCGCCGGATCGCTGACCACCGGCTTTGTGCTGCTTGATCGGCTGACCCTGCGGCAGACCTCGGTCGTGCTGACGCTGGTCGGCCTCGGCCTCGCCGGGCTCTTGTTCCTCGCCGCCGGGCTGCCGCGACGGGCGCTCCTGTGGCGCGCGCTCGCCCTCGCCGTCCTCGCGGCGCTGACCGTCGGCACCAGCCACCGCCTCTACGCCCGCATCTGGCCGCAATTGCAGCGCAAGCTCGAGTACGACGGCGGCGAGCTGTTCGCGCGCGTCATCGAGAACCGCGCCGGCGTCATCACCGTCGACCGCGAGCGCCACGTCTTTGGCGGCGGCGTCTACGACGGCATCCTGTCGGTGTCGCTGCTGCCGGACCGCAACCTGCTCTACCGCGCCTACGCGCTGCCCGCCGTCCATCCGGCGCCCAAGCGCGTGCTGATGGTCGGCCTGGCCTCGGGTTCGTGGGCGCGGGTGATCGCCAGCGCGCCGGGCGTCGAGCGGTTTGAGGTCGTGGAGATCAACCCGGGCTACCTCGAGCTCATCGCCGCCGAACCGGAGGTCAGCCCGCTCCTGCGCGATCCCAAGGTGGTGGTGCACATCGACGACGGGCGGCGCTGGCTGGCGGCGCACCCGACGGCCCGCTTCGACGTCATCGTGCAGAACACCAGCTGGCATTGGCGCGGCCACATCACCAACCTGCTGTCGGAGGAGTACTTCGCGCTGGTGCGGGCGCGCCTCTCGCCAGGTGGCGTCTTCTTCTTCAACACCACCCACGCCCCAGCGGCGATGGTCACGGCCTGCCGGTCGTTTCGCAGCGGCTTTCGCTTCTCCAACTTCATGTACGTCAGCGACGCCGAGCGGCTCGACCTCGACCTTGACCGCTGGCGCGAGGCCTTGCGGACCTGGCAGCTGCAGGGCAAGCCAGTGCTCGACCTCGGCAGCCAAGAGGGCCTCGCCGCCCTCGACGACCTGCTGAGCCGCCGCGCCAAGCCAGCGTACTTCCAGACCTGCGCCGAGGTCCTCGCCCAGCATGGCGCCGAGCCGTCGATCACCGACGACAACATGCGCACCGAGTTCCTGCCGCGCTGACGCCATGGGCCGGCGCTCGGGCCCCTGTGCACGGCGCCGTGGTTGCGCTGGCTGGCGGTGCTGCCGCCTACCAAAGCCACCCCGCCCTGCTACAATGCGGCGAGCACGTCGCATGGCGGCGCAGAGAGGAGCCGACTTGTACGATCGCATCGCCTTCACCTGGCTGCCGATCAGCGACGTGGCCCGGGCCCGCCGCTTCTACGAGGTGACGCTCGGGCTCCAGGTCGGCTCGCACGGCGGCGCTGGGGCGATGGCCTGGATCGAGTACGACCTGCCCGGCGGCGGCTGCCGCGCCCTCTTCAACGGCGTGCCCGAGACACTGCCCGGCGGCAGCGTCGTCTTCGAGGTGATGGATCTCGACGGCGAGGTGGCGCGTCTCCGTGATCTGGGCGTCGCGTTCGACGCCGATGTCATCCACTCGCCGTTGTGCCGCATGATCCCGCTGCGCGATCCTGACGGCAACCGCCTGATGCTGTACCAGCTGCGCGACCAGACGCGGCTGCAGCCGGCGAGCTATGGCCTCATCGGCAAGCTGACGGCCCAGCCAGGGCGCGGCGCCGAGCTGGCGGCGATCTTGCGGACGGGCTGCGCCGCCACGCCGGGCTGCAAGGCCTACAGGGTGGCGGTCGAAGCGACGGACCCCGACGTGCTGTGGGTGACCGAGCGTTTGGTGTCGCGGGCGCTCCACGCGGCGTCGCTGCAGCTGCCAGCGGTTCAGGCGGCCATCGCGGCGGGACGCCCGCTCATCGCCTCGATGGCCCGGGTGGCGGAGACGACGGGATGACCCTGACAATCGTCAAGAAGTTCGGCGGTTCCTCGGTGGCCGACGTCGGCCGTATCGCCAAGGTGGCCGACGCGGTGGTGGCGGCACATCAGCGCGGCGAGCGGGTGGTGGTCGTGGTGTCGGCCATGGGCAAGACCACGGATCAGCTCATCAAGCTGGCGCACGAGGTCAGCCCGGAGCCCGATCGCCGCGAGCTGGACATGCTGCTGACCGCGGGCGAGCGCATCTCGATGGCGCTGTTGGCGATGGCCATCCGCGACCGTGGCGTGGCGGCGACTTCGCTGACCGGCAGCCAGTGCGGCATCTTGACCAACGCCCGCCAGGGCAGCGCTCGCATCGTCGAGGTGCGGCCGTTTCGGGTCGAGGACGCCTTGGACGACGGGCACATCGCGATCGTCGCCGGCTTCCAGGGCGTCTCCTATCGCCGCGAGGTGACGACCCTCGGCCGCGGCGGCTCCGACACCACGGCGGTGGCGCTGGCGGCGGCGCTCGGGGCCGACGCCTGTGAGATCTACAGCGACGTCGACGGCGTCTACACCGCGGACCCGAAGGTCGTCCTCGCGGCCAAGCGCCTCGACTCGCTGAGCTACGACGAGATGCTGGAGCTGGCGCGCGCCGGCGCCAAGGTGCTGGCGGAAGACTGCGTGGCGTGGGCCAAGGCGCATGGCGTCGCGCTCTACGTCAAGGCGGCAGACGGCCAGGGCGGCGAGACCCTGGTGCGCCGCGACGAGCCGCAGGGGCTGGCGCAGGTCGCCGGCGTCTCCAGCAGGCCTGAGGCGCTGCTCTGGGAGTTCGGCGACATGGCGCGGCACCTCGGCCCGCTGCGCGACGTGCTGGCGCAGGCCGGGGTGGCGCCGCTGCTCGAGGTCAGCCACGGCGACGTGGTGACGGTGGTCCTGGCCCGCGACATCGCCGACAGCGCGGGCGCCGGCTTCACGGCGTTGCAAGCGCGCGGCCGGGCGCTGCTAGGCGCCGACCTCCGCCGCGAGGTCCAGGGCACCCTCGTGAGCGCGGTCGGCAGCGCCCTGGCGCGCGAGCCATCGCTCGGCGGCCACTTCGACGCCGTCGTCGACGACGTGCTCGGGCCGGCGGACGCGGCGGTGCTGCCGCGCTTCGCCCACGGCCTCTGCCGCAGCGCCTTCTGTCCGCCCGAGCAGGCGGCGGCGCTGACGCTGGCCCTCCACGCGGCGCTGTTCGCCGGCCCCGATGCAGCGACGCGCGGCCAAGGGAAGGCGCTATGATCGACATTCGCCACGCTGCGCTGGGGCTCGCCTGCTGCGCCGCGCTCTGGGCCTGCGGCGGCATCTCGAGGCCCAAGGGTGGCCCGCAGACGGCGACAGAGGTGCTGGCGGCGCACCGCGCCCGCAATCTGCCGACCACGCTGCAAGGCGAGGCGCGCATGGAGGCCTACGTCGACGGCAAGGCGCGCAAGGCCGACCTGCTGGTGCGGCTACAGCGGCCGGGCCGGGCGCAGCTGCAGGTGATGACGCCGACGGGCGACATGCTGGCGGTGCTGGCGACCGACGGCGCGCGCTTCACGAGCTTTGAGCGCGGCGGCGCCGTCTGCCAACAGGGGCCGGCCTGCGCCGCCAACATGGCGCGCTTGGTGCCGCTGGCGTTGCCGCCGGCAGAGCTGGTCGACGCCGTGCTGGGCGCGCCGCCGCTGCTCGACGACCCGGCGCCGAGCCTCAAGTGGGACCAGGAGCGCGGCGCCTTCGCCTTGGTGCTGCGCCAGGGCCGCCAACGCCAAGAGCTGTGGCTGCGGCCGCCGGGCATGGAGCCGCTCGCCTCCATCGTCTACCAGGACGGCAAGCGCGTCGCCTCCATCGCCTACGGCGAGCACGGCAAGGCCGGGGTGCCGGGGCTGGCGGCGCAGATCCGCGTCCGCCTGACGCGTGGTGACGCCGACGTCAGCATCGCGCTGCGCGAGGTGGAAGCGGACGCCGAGATCGAGCCCGAGGCGTTCGTCGTCGCCTGCCCGAGCGGGATGCCGTCGCAGGAGCTGCCGTGCGAGGAGGCGGACGCCACGTCTGCCGCGCCAAAGCCCTTGCCAGCGCCCTCGACGCCGCCGGGCGACTCCGCCGCGCCGGAGGGGCCGTGAGCTACCTCATCGTCTTTGAGGGCACGGACGGTTCGGGCACGACCACCCAGGGCGATCGCCTGACCGAGCGGCTGCGCGCGGCCGGCCAGCCGGTGCTGCGGACGCGGCAGCCCTCGGACCTGCCGATCGGCAAGCTGATCCGTGAGGCCCTGCGCGGCACCTGGCTGCCGCGGCCGGCTGCGGAGCCGATCGCCCTGCTCTTCGCCGCCGACCGGGCCGATCACTGCAACGCCCAGATCGCGCCAGCGCTCGCCGCCGGGCAGGTCACGGTCTGCGATCGCTACCTCGCGAGCTCGCTGGCTTTTCAGGTCGTCGACGGCGAGGGTGGCATCGACGCGGCCTGGCTGCTGCAGGCCAACCGCGCCGCACTGCGGCCTGACCTGACGCTCTGGCTCGACGTGCCCGTCGACGAGGCGCTCCGACGCATCGACGCCCGCGGCGCGCCGCGCGAGCGCTTCGAGGCCGAGCGGACGCTGCAGGCCGTGCGTGAGCGCTACGCCGCGCTCTGGCGGGGGCCGCCAGCCGCCCTCGGCCCCATCGTGCGCGTCGACGGCGTCGGTGACGCTGATGCGGTGCAGGGCCGCGTCGAGGCCGCGGACGCCCTCGACAACCGCGATCGCTCCGGAGTTTCGAACGCAGAAGCGTTCACCCATTTTGCCACGCACGAAGAGTTCGCCTGCGGTCGCGCCGTACAACG
>SXNM01000270.1 GCA_005777155.1 Pseudomonadota bacterium
GCTGCTGGTCGGCGCCACCCTGGCGCTGCAGTCAGCGGCGCAGCTGCGCAAGTTCGGCGCCGCCATCTTCGTGGTCGACCTCGTCGCGCTCTCGATGCTGCGCGAGCTCGGGCCGTTGATGGCCGCCATCGTCGTCGCCGGCCGCTCGGGCTCCGCGATCGCCGCCGAGATCGGCACGATGGTCGTGACCGAGGAGGTCGACGCCCTGCGGACCCTCGGACTGCAGCCGATCCGCTTTCTGTTGGTCCCCAAGGTGTTGGCGTTTACCATCGCGCAGCCGCTGCTCGCCATCTACGCCAACGCCCTCGGCGTCGCTGGCGGCGCGCTGGTCGCAGTCCTCTACCTCGACATCGGCCTCGACGCCTTCTGGCAGCGCCTGCAGGAGCAGATCGAGCTCCGCGACCTGCTGGCCGGCGTCGGCAAATCGGTCGTCTTTGCCTGGCTCATCTGTCTCATCGGGGCCCACTTTGGCTTCGCGACCCGCGGCGGCGCGGACGCCGTCGGCAAAGCGACGACCAGCGCGGTGGTCACCGGCATCTTCGCGGTGGTGGTCGCCGACGCGCTGGCGAGCATCGTGCTATGGTTCTAGTGTACTCGGTCGCGGACAAGGTCGCGGCGCAGGAGCGATAGGTGGGCATGGCCATCGACGACGCCGCTGGCGTCAGCGGCAGCGCGACTCAGCGGGCGCAAGCCGGCGTCAGCGGCCGCGTGCCTGCCGTCGAGGTCGCGGCGCTGGTCGCCCGCTACGGCAGCCGCACGGTGCTCGATGGCGTCGACGTCACCATTCCGCGCGGCGAGATTCACGTCGTCCTGGGCGGTTCAGGCAGCGGCAAGTCCACGCTGCTCAAGCACATGATCGGGCTGCTGGAGCCAAGCGCCGGGCAGGTGCGCCTGCTCGGCGAGGAGTTGCACCAGGGCGGCGAGGGCGCGCGCGAGGCCCTGCTTTCGCGCATCGGCGTGCTTTTTCAGGGCGGCGCGCTGCTCGAGTCGCTCGACGTCGCCGGCAACGTCGCGCTGCCGCTCTCGACCCGCGCCGCCGCCCCGGCCGAGGTCGTCGCCGAGCTGGTGCGCGTCAAGCTGGAGCTGGTCGGCCTCACCGGCAAAGGCCACCTCTACCCACGCGAACTCTCAGGCGGCATGCGCAAGCGGGCGGCTTTGGCGCGGGCCATCGCCGCCGACCCCGAGGTGCTCTTCTGCGATGAGCCGGGCGCCGGCCTCGATCCCATCTCTGCCGCTGCGCTCGACGACCTGCTGCGCTCGCTCTGCCAGCGGTTCGGCATGGCTATCGTGTTGATTAGCCACGAGCTGACGAGCATTCGCGCCATCGCCGATCGCGTGACGATGCTCGCTGACGGCAAGGTCTGCGCCCAGGGCACCTTGGCCGAGGTGCAGCGCGTCGACCACCCCTTTGTCCGCGACTTCTTTGGGCGCGCTCGCGACGCCGGCAGCGCGGCGCCCTCGCTTTGGCAGCGCGTGCGCCCAGGCTACCCGCCATGACGTTGACCACGGCGCAGCGATGGCGGCTCGGGCTCTTCGTCAGCTTGGGCGCCCTGCTTTTGCTAGGCGCGCTGGTCGGCGTCATCGGACGCCGGCTGTGGTCAGAGGTCTGGTTATTCCAGGTGCGCTACCGCGAGAGCGTCGCTGGCCTCGATGTCGGCTCGCCGGTCCGCTACCAAGGTCTGCGGGTGGGCCGGGTCGCCGCGCTACGGATCGCCGCCGACGACGCCAGCGAGATCGAGGTCGACCTGGCGCTGGAGCCGGGCACCCTGCTCTACCAAGGCACGATGGCCCGACTGGACCAGGCCGGTCTTACGGGCTTGACGTATATCAACTTGACGCCTGGCGAGATCCGCGGCAAGCCCCTGCCACCGGGATCGCGTCTGCTCGCCGGCAGCAGCTTGGCGGCCCGCATCACCGGCGAGGCCGAGGCCATCGGCGTCAAGCTGGAGCATGCGCTGGAGCTCGGCACCCGCTTGCTAGGCGACGCCAACCGCCAGCGCGTGGAGCGACTGCTCGACGACGCCGACACCCTCGTCCGCGACCTCGACGCCAGCGTCTTGGCGCTGCAGCCGAGAGCGGAACAGGCGATCGCCAGCGTCGAGGCGGTCGCCCAGCGCGCAGACGGCGCGGTGCGCGGCGCGACTCAGACCCTGCGCCACGTCGACGAGACGCTCCTCGCCAGTCAGCGGGTGATGGCAGAGACCGAGCGGGTGCTGCAGGCGATCGATGGCGACACCTTGCGCGCCACCATGACCTCGGCCCGCAGCGCCGCCGCGCGCCTAGACGCCCGGGCCAGTGAGGCCGAATTGGGTAGAGCGATTGCGAGCATCCAAGACGCTGTGTCGGGGGCCCGAGGCGCGCTGCGGGCGACCACGGCCGTCGTCGACGCCGCCGGTCTGACGGTGCGCGCGCTGCGCGAAGACGTGGTCGGCAGCTTGCGCCACATGCGCGAGGCCTCAGAGAACTTGCGCACTTTGAGCCGCGACGTGGCGCGCGATCCCTCGCTGCTGCTGCGCGGCCGCTCAGAGGGGGAGCCGTGACCTCGATGCCCCGCCGCCGGATCATCTGCCTCGCCGGAGCCCTCGCGTTGGCCTCGTGCTTCGGGCCCCGCGCGCCGCAGGTCCGCAGCTTCAGCCTCGCGCTTCCCCGCGCCGACCTGGGCGGGACGTCGGCACACCCCGAAGCACCAGTGGTGCGCGTGCGCGACCTGGAGGCAGCGCCCATCGTCGACCGTGACCTGCTGGTCGTGCGCCAGAGCCCGGTCGAGCTCGACCTGCGGCCCGAGCTGCGCTGGGACGAGCGTCCGCACCGCGTCTTGGCCAACCATTTGGCGCGCAGCCTGTTGGCGCGGGGCTTGGCGTCGTCGGCGCCGCGCGATCTCGGCGATGGCCGGCCGGCGCTGGAGCTAGGCGGCCTGCTTGAGGTTTTTGAGCACGACCGCAGTGGCGGAAAGTCGGTGGCGCGTCTCGCGCTGGTCTTGCAGGTCAAGCGCTTTGAAGACGGCCAGCTGCGCGCGAGGACGCACGTCGCGCTGGAGCAGCCGTGCGCGGCCGATCCGGCGGCGGCGGTCGCCGCGCTCTCCTCCTTGGCGGGTCAGGCCGCGACCAAGGCGCTCGACGCGCTCGATCAGCAAGGCGCCTTCGCGCCGACCGCTGAAGTGGCGCCGCGACCTGCCAAGCGTGACGTCGAACCGCCGACTGCCGGCGCCAAGGAGTAGTTGTGGCCGAGTTCTCATGTGTCGTCTGCGGTGAGCGCTTCACGCTGGCGCCCGAGGTCCTGGAGCGCTATCCAGGGTGGTCGCCGCGCCATTGTCGAGCGCATCGCGGCGGCGGGGCGGGCGGAGCCCAAGCTGGCGGCAAGGCGACTGGCGGCGGGACGACCAGCGGCGGGGCGACTAGCGGCGGGCCAGCGGTCGCTAGGGCGATGAAGGACCACGCGCCAGGCGGCCCCTCTGCGAGCCGGCGATCAGCGACCAAGGCGTCGGGCGCCTCTGGGGCACGCGGCGGCGCGGCGCGGGCGGCCGGCGAGACCAACCGCCCGGTCGCTGAGGTCATGGCGTCCCATAGTGGCGGCCCAAGCGACGGCATCTTCACCGACGGCAGCTGCGAGCCCAACCCTGGCCCCGGCGGTTGGGGTCTCGTACGCGTTCACGCTGGCGAGATGGTGACGATGCGTCACGGGCACGAGCCGCAGACCACCAACAACCGCATGGAGTTGCTGGCGGTGATCCACGCCCTAGAGCTGGTGGCGCCTCATGAGCAGGAGACGATCTGGAGCGACTCACAGCTGGTGGTCAAGACATTGACCGAGTGGGCGCGGGGTTGGGAACGCGCCGGCTGGAAGCGCAAGACCGGGCCGATCGCCAACGTCGAGCTGGTGCAGCGGGCCTGGGCGCTGACGAAGGAGCGACCGAAGGTTCGCCTGCAGTGGATCGCCGCTCACAGCGGGCACAAGTGGAATGAGGTCGCAGACAGCCTCTCGACGGCGTGGCGGCGCGGCACCGTCTAGCGCCCCACCCTCGCGCTCTGCGTCGCCGTCGCCGCCCCGTCCGGTCTTGCCCTTGCGCGTCGCGCTCGCCGTCCTATCGTCGGCTCGTTCTGGAGCCGCTGCGTTCGGCGCCAGAGCCGGGACGCGGGACGCCGCCCCATTGCCGCGGCCAGAGGCGCCGTCGCGCCTTCTGCGGCGTGGGTCAGCTTGGAGGCACACTTGATCGTCGCGGAGCACGTGAGCAAGTATTACGGGAGTTTTCCCGCCGTCCGCGACCTGGACTTCCAGATCGGGCACGGCGAGTGTGTCGGCTTTCTCGGGCTCAACGGCGCCGGCAAAAGCACGACCCTACGGATGTTGGCGGGCGTTTTGGAGCCAACCGCCGGCAACATCCGCATCGGCGCGCTGGACGCCCTGCGCGACGGCAAGTCGATTCGCGCTCAGGTCGGCTACCTGCCGGATCGGCCGCCGCTCTATGACGACATGACGGTGGAGGATTACCTCGCGTTCGCTGCGGCCCTGCGCGGGGTAGCGTCTGGCGATGTCGGTGGGCGCGTCGGCGACGTGCTGCAGACCTGCGCCCTGCAACAGGTCCGCGCCCTGCCGATCGCGGCGCTTTCGCACGGCTACCGGCAGCGGGTCGGCATCGCGCAGGCCATCGTCCATGGCCCCGCGCTCTTAGTCCTAGACGAACCGACCCAGGGCCTGGATCCGGTGCAGATCGGTGAGATGCGCGCCTTGCTGCGGCGGCTGCGCGGGCGGCACACCATCCTGCTCTCGACCCACATCCTCGCCGAGATCGAGGCCACCTGCGATCGCATCTTGCTGCTCCACGAGGGCCGAATCGCCGCCGAGGGCAATGAGGCCGAGCTCGCAAAACGCTTCGGCGCTGGCGGCCGGCTCGAGCTCGAGGTGCGGGGGCTGTGGGCGACCGTCGAGGCCGCCTTGCAGTCGTGTGGTGTCCGCTCGGCGCAGCGGCTCGGCGACGTGACCGGGGCCGCGGGGCGCGAAGATTCGGTGATCCGGGTGCAAGTGGAGGCCGACGGCGATCGCCGAGAGGAGATCGCTCTGGCGCTCGTCGGCGCCGGCGCCGGCCTGCTCGGGATGCGGCGCCTGACCTCGGGCCTCGAGGCGGCCTTTGCGCGCCTCCAGGCCGAGAGCGACGCCGAGGCGCGCGCCAACCCATCGCTCGGAGCGTGAGGGCGCAGACGCGCCGCCGCCGCCGCCGCGCAGTCGGTGTGGGGTGAGCAGAGGAGCCATCGATGCAGAGCCAGAGCCAGAGCCCGCCCCTGCCCGGCCAGCTGCGCCAAATCGGCACGCTGTTCCGCCGCGAGCTTGGAGCCATCGTCCGTACACCTAGCGGTTGGATCATCGCCGCCACGGTGCTGCTGGTCGACGGCTTGCTGTTCAACGCCTTCGCCGTCGGCACCGGCGCCAAGCTCTCGTCCAAGGTGGTCGAGGACTTCTTTTACTTCGCCGCTGGGACGACGATGATCGCCAGCGTGCTGCTCGCGATGCGGCTGCTGGCGGAGGATCGGGCGAGCGGGGCGATGGCGCTCTTGCTGTCGTCGCCGATCGACGAGGTCGCCATCGTCCTCGGCAAGTACCTGGCCGCCTGGACCTACCTGGCCGGCCTCACCGCGATCTCGCTGGCCCTGCCGGCGCTGGTGATGATCAACGGCAAGGTCTCTTTCGGACACGTCTTGGCGGGCGCCCTCGGCCTGTTGCTGCTCGGCGGCGCCACCCTGGCGCTCGGCACGCTGGCGTCGTCGCTGGCGCGCAGTCAGCTGGTGGCCGGCGTGCTCGGCGCGGCGCTGGTCGTCGTGCTGCTGCTGGCCTGGCTGCTGGCCAAGGTGTCGGACCCGCCGCTCAAGGCCGTCTTGCAGCACTTGGCGCTGTTCGACGCCCACTTTCGGCCGCTCCAGCGTGGGCTGCTGCGGCTGTCTGACGTGGTGTTCTTTGCCTCGGTGATCGCGTTCTCGCTCGGCGCGGCCACCCGCGTCCTGGGCCACCAGCGCTGGTCCTAAGAGTTCGGCCCGCCGCCCTGCTGTCGAGGAGTCCTCGCGATGAGTCTCACTGACGCTCCCCGTCCCACCTCCGCTGCCCGGCGGTCCATCTTGCCGATTTCGCTCATCGCGCTCGGCTTGGCCCTTTGGTTGATCGGTGGCCGTGTGCTCGCTGACTCCGACGCTGGTCACTGGGTGGCGGGCCTCGGCTGGTTGGCGCTCTTGGCGTCGGCTGGCCATCGCCTGCGGAGTCGGGCCGCTGACGCCGGCGAGGCGTCGGCAAGGCGCGGACTGGCGCTGGCTACTGCCGGCGTGGTCGTCGCCCAGTCGCTCTGGCTGTTCGGCGAGCTGGCAGGCCTCGGCGGGGGCGGCGACGCTGGCGGTGACGAGTCGGCCCGCGCCACCACGCTGTTGACGGTGGCGTGGGTGGTGATCCTCGCCGTCGCCCTGCCCGTGCTACTGTTCCTCGAGCGCGCTTGGCAGTCGATGCCGGTGGTGCACGCCCTGGAGCCGCGTCGGATGCGCGCGGCGGGGGAGGCGGGCGCGGTGCTCGGCCTGTCGCTCATCAGCCTTTTTGCCCTCAACTACGCCGTCAGCCAGCGCGACATCGAGCGAGATCTCTCCTACTTTCGCACCACCGTCCCCGGAGCGGCCACCACCGAGCTCCTGCAGCGCAGCGAGGCAGAGCTGGAGGCGCTGCTCTTCTTCGCCCCAGTAGATCACGTCCTGGCGGCGGTGGAGCCCTACTTCGTCGCCCTCGCCGCGGCCCAGCCCAAGCTGCGCTTCCGCGTCGTCGACCACGCCCGCGAGCCGGAATTGGCGCGACGGCTGAAGGTGCGCGGCAACGGCTGGGTGGTCGTGCGCAAGGTGCCGGCCGCCACGCCGACCGCCGAGGAGCCCGCCGGCTTGGCCGCTGGCGTCAGCGCGACTGACGTCGCGGCGGCCAAGGCCAAAGCCGACGCAGCGGCGGCCGCCGTAGCCAACCCGGGCGAGACATTCGAGATCGGCGAGGACCTCGAGCGGGCGCGCCGCAACCTGCGCAAGCTCGACGGGCTTGTGCATAAGGCAGTGGCCAGGCTCGCCCAGCCGGCGCGCCGCGTGGCGCTGACCCGGGGCCACGGCGAGCGCACCCGCGAGGGGCAAGGGCAGGCGGATGGGCTGCGCGGCCTGTTTGAGCTGTTGGAGCGCTTCGCGGTCGACCACGAAGAGCTCGGCCTGAGCGACGGCCTCGGCCAGCGCGTCCCGGAAGGCACCCGCGCGGTGGCGATCTTGGGCGCGCGCAGCGCGTTTTTGGAGGAGGAGGCGCGGGCCTTGCTGCGCTATGTCGAGGGTGGCGGTCGCCTGCTGGTGCTGCTCGATCCTGACGCGCAGGACGGCCTTGAGCCGCTGCTCGCCGGTCTTGGCCTCCGCCGTCTGCCGGGCGTCGTCGCAAGCGAGCGGTCCTCGATGCGGCGCCGCTTCGACGCGAGCGACCGCACCATCTTGGTCAGCAGCTCGTACTCGACCCACCCGACGGTCTCGAGCGCCAGCCGGCACGCTGGCCGGGTCGCCACGGTGCTGCTCGGCGCCGCCGCCCTGGAGGAGCTACCGGCGGGCGCACCGGGTCGGCTTGAGGGCGGGCGGGTGGCGTTTCCGCTGCGGGCGCCGAACGACGCCTGGGTCGACCGCGACGCCGACTTTCAGCGCGACCAGGACGAGCCGCAAGGACGCGTCGAGGTGATGGCCGCGGTGTCGGTGCCGGCGGCGGCGCGAGCGGGCGACGGCGCCGGCAAGGCCGATGGCGAGGGGCGCGCCGTCATCATCGCCGATGGCGATCTGGTGAGCGACGACCTGATCGCCAACCCAGGAAATGTGCTGCTCTTCGTCGATAGCCTGCGCTGGCTGATCGGCGACGAAGAGACCAGCAGCGAGATCGAGAGCGAGGAGGACGTGCCGGTCGAACACCGCAAGGACGCCGACCGCCTCTGGTTCTATGGCACGAGCTTTGGCTTGCCGTTGCCGCTCCTGCTCTGTGGCATCTGGCTCGGGCGCAGGCTGCGCCGTGGCCGCAACAAGGCGTGACGGCGGGAGGTTCGCGGATGCGCAAGGTGTGGTTTCACGCCGCCATGGCGACGCTGGCGTTGGCGTATGCGGGGCATGTTTGGTTGCAAGGCGCGCAGCCCACGGCGAAGGCCGGCGAGGTCGAGCTGCTCGCCTGCGCGCCGGAGCGCCTGCAGACGGTGACTGTGCGCGGCAAGGACAAGACGGTGGCCGTCCACTTCGAGGACGAAGGACGTGGCGGCTGGATTGAGGTGAAGGCGCCGAAGCGCGACGCCGTGGCGCCGCCTGGCGGCGTGACCCCGACCGAGACCCGTGACTTCGCTGCCAGCGCGCAGATCTCCCGCCTGGTCGAGGCGTTGACGCCGCTCAAGGCGCAGCGGGCGCTCGGCGTCATCGAGGCCGCTGGCCTCAAAGAGCTGGGCCTCGCCTGGACCGCGGGTCCGGCCGCTGAGGCGAACGCTGGCGCCGACCCCGCCAAGGCTCGCGACGCCGGCGCCCAAGAGACCGTCGAGATCGTCTGCGGCGAACGGACGCTGACCCTGCAGCTGGGCGCGGCGTCCTATGGCGGTGGCGGCCGCTACGCGCGTAACGCGAATGGCGGCGAGGTCGTGCTGCTGGCCGAAGGCTGGGTCGGCGACGCCCGTATGGCCGATCTGCGATTTCTACAGCGCGAGCTTCACGCCTTTGCGGTCGCCGACATCGAGCGGATGGAGGTCAGCAACGCCGCGGGGAGCAAGACGTTTCTGCATCGCAACCGCCGCGGCGCCGACGCCGGCGTTGGAGCCGACGAGTGGGTCGCGGAGACAGAGCCGGGCAAACGACACGAGATGGCCGGCAACTGGGTCGCGGCGGTGCTGCGGCTGCGCGTGCTGGAGTCGCTTGGCAGGTCGGCGACGCCGGGCAACGAGCTGCAGCCGGCGCAGACCGCAGCTCCGATCGCCAAGGTCGCGTGGGCTGGCGACAAGCAGGGCACGTTGGAGCTGGCGCGGGCCGGCGACGGCGAGACGGCGGTCTACTACGCCCGCACAGAGGCGACGCGAGGCTGGGTGA
The DNA here is from genome assembly GCA_005777155.1 of Pseudomonadota bacterium. Lineage (GTDB taxonomy): Bacteria > Myxococcota_A > UBA9042 > UBA9042 > UBA9042 > SXNM01. The sequence goes on from SXNM01000270.1 coordinate 9,084, forward strand.
CGGTGCCGCGCGCCGCCGCCGAGCGGGTGTGTGACGACGTGCCGGTCTTGCTCGGCCAGGCCAGCGCGCCCGTGCAGCGCAAGCCGGTCGGCGAGGCTGCAGCGCAATCTGCCGCTGCCGCGACGCTGCCGGGCGCCGCGACGCCGACCGAGGGCCCAGCCGTGGTCGCGCCAGCGGGCCAGGGGCCGGACGCTACGCCGCCGACGATGAATTTTGGCGCCGCGGCGCCAGCGCTATCGGCGGCACCAGGCGCGCCGAAGGGAAGTGGCCCGCAGGGGGCTCCGGCCCCAGCGGCGGCTCCGGTGTCCCCGGCCACGCAAGGGGCGGCGGTGGCTCGGCCAGCGCCAGCGGCTCCGGCGGCTCCGGATTCGACGGCGCCGCGGGGTCCAGTCGAGCCGCAGCA
>SXNM01000271.1 GCA_005777155.1 Pseudomonadota bacterium
CGCCGCCGCCCACAGCCGCCGCCGCATCCCAGCCGCAAGCAGCCGACCCCTGCGCCCCCGGGGTTGCGCTGCAGGCGATCTACGCCCACGCCAGCGCCATGACGGCCCTCGCCGGGCACACGCATCAGCTGCGGCGCTGGGCTGAGGCCGACGCCCTCTACCTGGAGGCCCGTCGCGCAGCCGCCGCCTGGCCCCAAGTCACCAGGCCCTACCTGGACAGTCTCGACCAGCAGCGGGCGCGGCTGCTCATCGACGCCGGCCGAGCCACTGGAGACAAGCAGCGCTTCCTCGCCGCCGCTGAGCTGGTGCGGCCCCAGGTCGCCGACATCGCCACCCGCGGCGCCATCTGGACCCTCAACGCCCAACAGCTCCTGGCCGAGGCGTTGCACCTGCAGGGCGACTTCAGCGCCGCCGTCGCTGCGCAGGAGGGGGTCGTGCGCGCCTACGATGGCATCTGGGGCCCGCGGCATCCGGTGTCGGCGGTGACGCGCGGCCACCTCGCCGACGCCCTGCTCGCCGCCGGTCGTCCGGGGCAGGTGTGGCCGGTGCTCGCGGCCTTGCTGCGGGCCGTCGATGGCCACCTCTCCTGGATTCAGGCCGTCGGCGGTGAGGAGGACCTCCGCAGCGCCCTCGACGCGGTGCGTCACCAACGTGACCGCATCTTGACAGTCCTGCCGCTGCTCAAGGCATCCCGCGCCGCCAAGCCAGACGAAGTCGACGCCATGGCCTACGGCATGGTCCTGCGCCACAAAGGCCGTCTGCTCGACGTGTTGGCCCGCGCCCTGCAGCGGGCGGAGCGGCGCGGCGATGTGGAGACGCGCAGACTGATCGCACAACTGCGGGCCGTTCGCGCCGAGCTCGCCGCCCTCGGGCTGCAGAAGCCCTCAGACGACGAACGCGAGGCCCACCTCGCCAAGATCGCCGCGCTCGAGGACGAAGCCCGCCGCCTGGACCTGGACCTCGCCGCCCGCAGCCCCGCCCTCGCCGCGACCACCGCGGAGATCTCAATTTCGGCCCTGCAGAAGCGGCTGCCCGCCCGCAGCGTCCTTGTCGAGTACGCCTACTTCCGCGAGCACGACATCCGCAGCCGCCCTGGCACGCCCATTCCCGGCGCCGCGCCGCCGGCCGGCCAGTTTTGCGTCTTCGTGCTGCCGGCCAAGGGGCCCTTGGTCTGGCTCGACCTCGGCCCGGCAGCCGCGATTGAGGAGCAAGTCGCTGCGCTGCGCAAGGCCCTGCAACGGCCGAAGATCCCCGGTGTCCAGCAGCGGGCCCGCGTCCTCGATGCCAGCGTCTTCGAGCCGCTGCTGCCGCACCTCGCCGGCGCCGACACCGTGCTGGTGGCTGTTGATGGTGCCCTCGACCTCGTCCCTTTCGGCGCCCTGGTGGCCGCTGACGGTCGCTACCGCGTCGAGGCGCACACCTTCGTCGCCCTGTCCTCTGGCCGCGACCTGTTGCGTCTCGACCTGCGGCGGACGCCCCGTGGCGGCCCCGTCATCTTCGGCGACCCCGCCTTCGGCAGCGCGCCCGAGGCCCCCGACGCTTCACTGCCGCCCTCCGAGCTCGGGCCCGACGCCGGCCAGCGGTCGGGAGACTTCGCCTCGATGCGCTGGTCGCTCTTGCCGGGCAGCGCCGAGGAGGCCGCCGCCATCGCCAACGAGCTGCCCGGCGCTGCGCTGCTCACCGGCAAGGCCGCCAGCGAGCCGATGCTGCGCGGCGTGCGTGCGCCGTCGCTCCTGCACATCGCCACGCACGGGTTCTTCCTGCCGCGACAGCCGGACCTACCGGCTGCGTCGCAGCAGCTTCCAGAGAACCCCCTGATCCGCAGCGGGATTGTACTCGCCGGCGTCACCCTGCCGCGCGATGACGCCCTCGCAAGCGTCGGTGACGACGGGGTGCTCCCCGCGCTCGAGGCTGGCGCCCTGGACCTCGACGGCACGCAGCTCGTCGTGCTCTCGGCCTGCGAGACGGCGGTCGGCGAGCTGCGCGAGGGCGACGGCGTGCAGGGCCTGCGGCGGTCGCTGTCGATCGCCGGCGCCGAGGCCCTCGTCTCCAGCCTGTGGAAGGTCGACGACGCCGCCACCCGCGACCTGATGGTAGCGATGGTCCGGCAGTTGAAGCAGAATTCCGGCAGAGCCGCCGCACTCCGCGCCGCGCAGCTCCTGGCGCTGCAGCACCCCGCGACCCGCCACCCCTACTACTGGGCGGCCTTTGTGCTTGCCGGCCGCTGGGACCCGATGACGCTCACCGCCGATGGTGCGGCGCGGAGGGGCACGCCATGACCGATCTACCGCCGCGCCACGTCGTCGCCGCATTGCGCTGGCCGCTCTGCGCCGCCCTGACGGCGATCGCCCTCCTCGCCCACGCCGAGCCCTCGGCCACCTCGCCGCTGATCACCGACCCCGCTCAGCTCGCTGCCCTGCAGGCCAACCCACTGCGCTTTGGGCGCGCCGTCTTTGGCAGCGAGGTCGAGGACCTGCCGGCGCTCTACCGCGAGCAGCGCGGCTACCGCGACCTCTGCGCTGTCATCGAGGGCGACGTCAGCGCTGAGGGCCGCCGCCACCCGCGCGCGAGGGTCGGCATGGCCAGCGCCGAGCGGCTCTTTGACCTGCGCTGGCTGCGTTCGCCAGACGTGCGCTTCGACCTCGTCGGTGTTTCGCTGCGCCTAGACCGCCAGCCCTTCGCCACCCGCACAGGTACATGCGGCGAGCTGCGCGCCATCTACCGCCTCGCCTACCGCACGCGACGCCACGGCGAGGCTGACGGCTCGCGCCTGCCGCTGACCGTCAACGCCACCCGCTGGCTGCCCGGCGACTGCCACACCTGGGCCAAGCGCTGGCAGAGCGACCCGATCGCCGTCAGCCGCGGATTTTCGTCCTTGCCGATGCGCGCGGTCGAGCTCAACGTCCAGACCGTGCGCCTACCCTCGACCATGCGCCCCGACCTCGGCGGCGACGCCCTGTACGCCCTACGCGCCCTGCAGCCGGCCAGCGACGGGCTTCAGCCGGGTCTGCTCGAGAACCAGCCTGACGGCGTGCGCCTCTCGGCCGACCCCGCCCTGCGCGCGGCGCTGTCGGCCTTCCTCGCCGATCCTGCGACCCACGCCGCCATCGACGCTGGCATCGCCCGCGCCCCGGAGTCGCTGCTCGCCCGCGCCGCCGTATCTGTCGCCCCGCACGGCCTCGCCCGCGCCGCCAACCGGCCCTGGACCGCGCTCGCCAGCGCCACCGATGTCCAGGCGCTCGGCGCCGGCGACCTGCAGCTCGGCCAGCAGCGCCTGCGCCGACTCGACCAGCAGGCCTGCAGTGGCTGCCATCATGCCCGCAGCGTCGCCGGCTTCCACCTGCTCGGTGCCGGCGTGCGCGCCGCCGACGGCGTACCGATGCGCGTCATCGGGGCCCTGGCCCGACCCGCCTCGCCGCACCTTGAGGCGGACTTGCCGAGGCGGACCGCGGCGCTGCAGACCTGGGCCCGAGGCCAAGCGCCAGACCTGACGAGGCCGCCCGCCGAGGCACCGAGACAGCCTATGGAGGCCGGCGAGGGCGAGCGCTGCGGCTTGCGCCTGGAGCGGGGCTGGCGCTGCGGCGCCGGCCTCTCGTGCCTCGCGATCGACGACGAGGACGTCGGCAACTGCCATCGACCGCGCCCTGGCATCGGCAATCCCTGCCTACCCGGCGCCCTCACGACGGTCAACGGCCGCGAGACCGTGTCGCGTCCGCAGCGCCGCGCCTGCAGTGGCCCGCGCAGCTACTGCGAGTCGCCGCGTGTTGGGTTTCCGAGCGGGCTCTGCGCCGCCGCTTGCGACCCGGAACGCCGCGCCGAGGGCAGGGCCAGCGACCCCGACGCCTGCGCCGGCATCCCCGGCATCATCGCCTTCAACGCCTGCCTCGCCCGCGGCGCACCCTTCGCCGCCTGCGTTGCCGCGGCGCTCCGTCCCGCCCGCCTGGCCCGGTGCGACCTCAACAGGCCATGTCGGGAGGACTACGCCTGCGCTCACGGGCCAACTGCGGCAGATGTCTGCATGCCGCCCTACTTCTTGCAAGAGCTGCGGGTCGATGGGCACGCCCGGCTACGCTAAGTGCCCCAGCCTTCGCTGGCGCGAGACCAGACGGCGCAGCGATCGCCGCGCCACGACGGCGCACGGCCATAACTTGCGAGAATCATGTAAAAATAGTCAGACTTGCGCCTGCAAAATGCCGCGATGGAGCCGCGCCCGCTCGGCGCATGTCGCTTCGAGGCCCTTGGCCCTCCACGTGCCGCCCCGAGCCCCGCAATTGTCGCCTGAACCCGTCGAGGCGTTGCGCATCCCTCGGCTCGCAGCCTCTCCCGCTGCGGAGCAGGTGGCTGGAGCCCCGAGCGAGGGGGCCATGGCCCCGGCGGCGCACGGACGCCCCTGGTCACGTATTGTGGCCCCGTGCTAGCCTCTCGACTTATGAAACACCCCGTTCAAGTCGTGATTTTCGGTGCCTCTGGCGACCTCACGGCCCGCAAGCTGGTGCCCGCGCTGTGCGAAAACGCGCTACGGCGAGCCTTTGCCGCGCCGGTGCAGGTCATCGGCGTCGCCCGCAGCCCGCTGACGAGCGAGGCTTGGCGGGAGCAGCTCTATGCCTGGCTCGACGCGCGCCAGCGCAGCGTTTGGGATGAGTTCGCACCCAATGTCCACTACGTCGCCGCCGACGTCTCCAACCCCCGCGGCGTCGAAGAGCTCGACGAGGCGCTGCGCGAGCTCGCCGGCCCCTACGCCGCAGTGGCTGGGCGTCTGTATTATCTCGCGCTCAAGCCATCGCTGTTTGCGCCGACGGTCGAGGCGCTCTCGGCGGCGGGGATGCTGAGCTCGGACCCGTTGCGCAGTGAGTGTTGGCGCCGCGTCGTCATCGAGAAGCCCTTCGGGACGGACCTCGCGACCGCCCAATGGCTCAACCTCGTGCTCGGCAAGCACCTGCGCGAGGACCAACTCTACCGCATCGATCA
>SXNM01000272.1 GCA_005777155.1 Pseudomonadota bacterium
GGGCGCCGCGGTCGTCGAGGGCGGCGCTGAGCGCCGTGCCGCGCACCGCCGCGACCTGGCGGAGGCCACGGCGCAGCTTCGCCGTCCCTGGGCCGCGTCCTGCTTGCGGACACAGCACCTTGAACAGCTGAGCCGCGTCGCCGCGCTGCCAGAGCGCCACCGCCTGCGCCGTCCGCAGGGCCTCGATACGGCTGTCGAGGTCACCGCTGTCGGCGGTCGTCTGCGCAGCGCCGTCGGCGACTTGGGCCGGCGCCTCGCCACGCAGCTGCGTGAGGCGCTCGATCGCCGACGCCATCTCGCCGGCATCGCCGGCCGCGACGGCCTCCCAGCCGCCGCGCAGCGCCCGCGCAATGTCGGCCTGTCTAGCTTCGTCGCGGGCGATGGCGCCATTGTGCGTCACCACGCTGACCGCGAGGGCGGCGAGGGCGAGCTGTGAGGCGACGGCTGCTACCGTCCACCAGCGCGCCCCTCTGCCGCGGCTGCGCTGGCGCTCGACGGCGGCGACGGCAGCGGCGGCCTTGCCGTCACCAGCGGCGGCCAGCGGCCGCAGCGCGTCAAGCTGCGCCTCGGCGAGGCCGATATCGCCGCGCCCGAGCGCCTCTTCGCACAGGGCGAGCGTCGACGTCGCCGCGCCCTGCTGCGCCGAGGCGTTGTCGGACCAGAGCTCAAGCGCCTGCTGGTAGCGCTGCTGCGCCTGCAGCCAGCGGCCATAGCGGTCGCGGCGGGCCACCTCGCCGCGTTCCAGGGGCCTGCGCAGCACGTCGCCCTGATCGGAGAGCCGGACCGATGCCTCGTGTTCGAGGTAGGTCCGCAGGTCGGCGGCGAACGCCTCAGCGTTGGGGTGACGGTCAGCCGGCCGGGCCGCCATCGCGCGGTGGCAGATCTCGCGCAGGGCCGAGGGCGCGGAGTCGGGCCATGTCGGCGGCTCGGCGCGGGCGGCCGCCATGAGCACCTCGACCAGCGTCCGCCCGCGGTGCGGTGCGAAGCCGGTCGTGATCTCGTAGAGGATGGCGCCGAGCAGAAAGACGTCGGTGGCAGGCCCGATCTCGGCGCCGCGACCAGTGGCGAGCTCCGGCGCCATGTTGGCGGGGGTGCCGGCGGGTCCGATGACGTCGAGCTTATGGACGCCGCGGACCTGAGCGGGGCGGGGTTCGCGGATATCGACCGCGATGCCCCAGTCCATCACCACGACCTCGCCGAACGCGCCGACCATGACGTTGGCTGGCTTCAGGTCGCGGTGGACGACGCCGCGACTGTGGGCGAAGGCGACCGCGTTGGCGACCTGAGACAAGACGTCGAGGTGGCGGCGCAGGTCAAAGGCCTGGGCGGCGGCGTGGTGGTCGGCGGTCTGCGGGTGGAGCAGATCATTCCAGGCGTGGCCGTCGACCAGCTTCATCGCGAGGAAGACCTCGCCGTTGGTGCCGACGCCGAGCTCGTGCACCGGCACCACGTTGGGGTGGTCGAGGCTGCCGGTGATGACGGCCTCGGCGACGAAGCGCTGGCGCGCCTCCGGGGTGTCGATCTCGCTGCGCAGCGCCTTGATCGCGACCTCGCGGCCGAGGCTCTCTTGGCGCGCCCGCCAGACCACACCCATGCCGCCCTCGCCGATCTTGGCGAGCAGCGCGTAGACCGAACCGCCGGCCTGACCAGCGCTGGCCAAGCCGGGCGGCGGCCCGACAAGCTGGGCCGACGCCTTGGCCGCTGGGCGCGTGTGATGCGTGCTGACGGCGGCGGCGGGCACGCCGACCTGGAGGGCCAGCTCCTCGGCGCCCATCGTGGCGTCAAAGACCTCCAATTGCGGCGCGGCCGCCTGGGCCAGCGCAGGGGCGGCCGGCGCGGCGGCGCCTGGGCCAGAGGTGCGTGCCAACGCCGGGGCCGCTGCGAGGCCACCGTCGTCGGGGGCCAAGGTGTCAAGGCCGATGGACTCGTCGCCAGCGTCGTCCAGGCGGGCGACCGTCTCGCGCGCGAAGTCGACTGTGGCGGCGTTGTGCAGGGCCGCGCGGGCGTCGACAAGCGCACCTGGCGTCGGCCGAACGGCCCGCGTCGATGACAACGCAGACGCGGTCGGCAGGCGCGACAGAGTCAGCGATGGGTCGCTGGAGCCGAGGTCGCAAGTGTCAGCCCAAAGCGCCTGCAGCCCGTCTGACTCGGCCGCAATGGGCGGCTGCACGGGAGGCGCCGCGGCGGCCTCCTTGGCGGCCAGCGCCGCGGACGACCCAGACTCATCTGCGGTCTCGCCCTTGCGCACCCTTGCCCCCCTTCACAAAATCAAGGGTCGCGCAAAGGCCAGAGGTGCGCAAGGCTGCGGCGGATTGAGCTTCGGAGGCTTGCGGTTCGTGCGAAAGATCGCGACCATGGCCTAGCTTTGCGTCGACCTTGGCGGCGCAGGCTTGAGGAGGTGGTCAATGCGGTGCATGGCAGGAATGGCGCGTCTCGGGGCGCCTCGCGTGCGGTCAGCTTGGATGGTCCTGTGGATCGGCCTCTGCGCCGGCTGTGGCCAGGTGAACGTCGTCAACGAGGGGGAGGACGACGCGCCAGCGCAGAACGACAGTGATGAGGAGCGCGGTCTTGACGCCGCCGACGCGGAGCCAGACAGCGGCGGCGTCGGCACCGACGGCGAGGAGCACACGGCGGAAGACAGCCTCCACGGCGACTCCGACGCCACCGTCGACGCCGAAGACACCGGCGCGAATGTCAAACCGGTCGACGACAATGCGCCCAAGGACGGTCAGGCCGTGTTGGTGTTCGACCTCAGCTCGCCTGCGGGGACGCCCGCGGCGTGGCGCAAGCTGACGCTCAACGTCTTCCAAAGCGCCAGCCCTGGCCCTGGCAAAGTCTACGTCTGGTGGGCCGTGGCGGGCGACGGCAGCTTGAGCCGCGTCGCCGCGCTGCCCTACGAGGACATTCCCTACAAGTCGGACTTCACCGTCACGGTGCCGCCGCCCGACGACCTGAAGGCGCAGCCCTTGGAAGGGATGCGCGGCGCCCGCGTGACCTGGGAGGACGAGGTCAGCGCAGCCTCGGCGACCGAGCCGGCAGGGCCGACGGTGTGGCAGGGCGAGTGGCCGACCGGGGTGTGGGTCCACCTCGTCCACTCTCTGGCCGCCAAGGCGCCTGGCCAGCCTGGCTACCTGCAAGACGGCAGCGCGATCGCCAACTACGTCGAGGCGCAGCGCGTGGTGGCGCTACAGGGGTTTCAGGCCGCCAAGCCGCTGCTGGCGCGCGCCGCCATCGAGCGGGCGGCCAACGCCATCCTCGGCAAGGCCGCCGCCGCCGATCACGACAGCGACGGCAAGGTCGACTTCGACGCGCCGCTACCCACGGGCCTGCAGGGCGAAGACTCGCCGTTCGCGCATGGCCGCAAGCACATCGGCTTCGCCGCGGCGGCGTGGCCTTCTGGCGGGGTGCCGCAAGGCCACTCCTTGGAAGTCGGCAAGATCTTGATCGACGCCGAGGTCGAAGAGTACGCCACGTCTGTACAGGCTGCCTTGCCCAAGCTTATCGCCTTCGCCAATGGCAAGCAGCCCGACTTCAAGGCGGTCGACATGGCGCTGCAGGGCATGCACAAGCAACTCGGCCAAGTGCTGCAAGCCGGCGTCCAGGTTGCCACTTTGCCGGTGGTGCCCAAATCCCCTTGAGCGTCCGCCGGCCTCGCTGGTGATCTGGAGCACGACCATGAACCATGGAATGATGGCGAAGGCCCACGTATCGCGGGTCGGCGACTTGGGGCGGCGGTCGGCGACCTGGGGCTTGGGGATCGCGTTGGCGCTGTCGGCGAACGGCTGCGGCGGCGCCCAGCAACGGGATGGCGCTGACGCCGAGCTGAAGATCCGCAAGGTCGTGCTGTTCCAGAGCGGCGTCGGCTACTTCGAGCGGCGTGGCGAGGTCAGCGGCGACAAGGTCGAGCTGCGCGTGCGGCCGGACCAGATCAACGACGTCCTCAAGTCGCTGACGATCTTGCACCTCTCCAGCGGCCGCACCGGCTCAGTGACGATGCCCGTCGAGCAGAGCGCCGACCGGCTGGCGGCCGAGCTGCCGGACTCCGTGCGCCACGCCCGCGGCCTCGTCGGCATGCTGCAGGTGCTGCGCGGCGTCGAGGTCACGCTCAAAACCGACGACGAGGACCTGCGGGGCCGCGTGGTCGGCGTCGAGGGCCTCGATGAAGGCCAGAAGGGCCGGCCGACGGTGACGATCCTGGTCGAGGCCGAGAAGCTGGTCGCCGTGCCGATCGCCAAGGTCGAGAAGGTGCGGATTCACGACCGCGCCTTGGCTTCGGGCCTCGCGCGTTCGCTCGAGATCAGCCGCGCCGAGGGCCAGTGGAAGCCGGTCGGGCTAACGGTGCACTTGGCGGGCGACGGCAGCCACGACCTGCTCATCGGCTACATCCACGAGGTCCCGATCTGGCGACCGGCTTACCGCGCATGGGTCGAGAAGGACCGCGGGGTGCAGCTGCAAGGCTGGGCCATCGTCGACAACGTCTCCGGCGAGGATTGGAAGGACGTCCGCTTGTCGCTGGTCGTCGGCTCGCCGCTCTCGTTCCGCTACGAGCTGCACAAGCCGCACCATGTCCAGCGTCCGGACCTGTCGAGTCGCCTGCCGCAGAGCGCCGCCGCACCACCGCCTCCCGATGTCGGCTACACCGCGCCGCAGGCCGCGGAGGCCGACAGCGAGTCGGAGGAGAGCGACGGCAAGATGGTGGAACACAGCGCCGGGGGGATGGCGCGCGACCGCGAAGTCATGGTGCCATTGTCCGCGAAGTCGAAGGTTTACGGTGGTCGCCCGGGCCAACGAGCGAAACCCATGGCGCCGCCCGCGCCGGCACCAGCGGCGGAGCCTGAGGTCGACCTCGACTCCCGGCGACGGGCCATCCAGCGCAGCGCCCAGGCGATGGCTGAGGGCAAGAAGATGGGCCAGCTCTACCGCTACGACGCCCTGGCGCCCGTCACCGTCGGCGATGGCCAGGCGGCGCTGGTCAACATCGTCAACCGCCAGGTCGAGGGCGCCGACATCTTCCTGTTCCGCAACGGCCATGGCGGCGAGATGCCCTACCGCTCGCTGATGCTGCGCAACCCCAAGGGCTCGGCCCTGGAGTCGGGGCCGATCACGCTCTACGTCGACGGGACCTTCGCCGGCGAGGGCTTCCTCGGCAGGGTCGACGAAGAGGCCACGGCCTTCATCCCCTTCGCCGCCGCCGACGGCTTCGCCTTGACCGCCCACGTCGAGACGCGCAACGCCGACATGACGCTGGTCAAGGCCAGCGGCGGCCGGCTGACCATCGAGTCCAAGCTGCGGCAGGTCCGCACCGTGACGCTGCGCTCTGAGCGGGAGGAGCGCTCGCTTTGCTACGTCAAGATCGCGCTGAACTCTTCGATGACGCTGGAGGACCCGCCCAAGGACCTGGTCCGCGCCGGCACCGACGTCTTCTTGCGCATCGACGTGCCCGGCAAGCGCGACGGCAAGCCTGGCGAGGCGACGGTGACGCTCGTCGAGTCGACCAAGCAGTCGCGGGTCGTGACCGGGTTGGATTCATGGGCGCTGGAGGCGTTCCAGTTGCTCATCAAGAACGCGCACATCGACGAGGCCATCAAGGGGCCCGTGCGCGAGCTGCTGGCGGCCCAAGACCGGCTCGGCGAGCTGCAGCGACGGCGCAACGAGGCGGCGCAGCGGCAGCACGAGCTGGCGATCGACGCCGAGCGAATCCGCCAGAACCTCAATTCCCTGCCGCTGGAGAAGGTGGCCGACAAGCTGCGCAAGACGCTGGTCGATCAGCTCGATCAGAACAGCCAACGCGCCGCCGAGACGCAGAAGCAGATCGTCGAGCTTGACGTCGAAATGGCGGCGTTGCGCGAGAAGATCAATCAGCTCTTCAAGCAGATCGAGCTCAAGTAGCGCCGCCGCGGCGCCAGGGTGGGCGCATCGCGACCATCGTGAGACGCCGAGCTTGGCGTCGCCAAAAGGTCCAGGGGGCCAAGGAGCCAGCCATGCGAATCCTCTACGGCGTCGTCGGCGAAGGCATGGGCCACGCCACTCGGTCGCGGGTAGTGCTCGAACACCTCGTCGCCGCTGGGCATGAGGTCGAGGTGGTGGTCTCGGGTCGCGCCGCCGACATGCTGGCGAGCCAATTCCCGGACCGCGTGCACCGCATCACCGGCATGACCATGGTCTACGAGCACAATGAGGTGCATAAACGCAAGACATTGCTTGAAAATGCGCGCTCGCTGTTCAGCCGGGGCCTGCCCGGCAACATCAAGGTCTGGTTTGACCTGGTCGCCGACTTTTCGCCGCAGCTGGTCATCTCTGACTTTGAGACTTGGAGCTGGCTCTTCGCGGTCAATCACCGCATCCCCCTGATCAGCATCGACAACATGCAGGCGCTGAACCGCTGCAAGCACAACGAGCTGGCGTCGGATCCGCGCTGGCGCGAGCAGAAGGGTGCGTTTCGACTGGCGCGCGCCATCGTCAAGGCCAAGATCCCGGGCGCGGCGCACTACTTCGTCACCACGTTCTTCTATCCGCCTCTGCGCCGAAAGCGCACGACGCTGGTCCCGCCGATCCTGCGGCCAGAGATCTTGGCGGCACGGGCAACCGCCGAGCGCGGCGACCACGTCCTGGTCTACCAGACGGGCGGCAAGCACGAGGCGCTGGTCGAGGCCATGCGGGCGCGCTCGGACCTGTCGTTCCTGGTCTACGGCATGGAGCGCGAGCTCAAAGAAGACCGCGTCGACGGCAACTTGGTCTTTCGCCCCTTCTCGCAGCAGGGTTTTGTCGACGACCTCGCCAGCGCACGAGCGGTGGTCGCGGGCGGCGGGTTCTCGCTCATGGGCGAGTGCGTCTACCTCGGCAAGCCGATGTTGGCGGTGCCGATGCGCGGCCAGTTCGAGCAGGTGCTCAACGCGATGTGGCTGGAGCGGCTCGGCTACGGCCTGTACCGCGACGTCGCCGACGCTGACGGCATCGACGAGCTGCTCGGGCGCGACACTGAGCTAGCGTATCGGCTGCAGGACCACCGCCAAGACGGCAACCGCGAGCTGCTGGCCGGCCTCGACAGCCTGCTGCAGACGCTGGAGATCGGCGGCGGCCGCACGACGCACCACGACGGCGCCGACGAGGGCGCAGACGAGGACGACGAAGGCGACGACGGCGACGGCGCGCCCTGGAGCGGGTTCGAAGCGCAAACGCGGTGCGCGCTAGGGGCCGCTGAGCGCTCGGCGGCCGCGGCGAGCAGAGGACCGTGAATGGCCTAGCGATTCGCGAGGCACTTCAGCCGACGGCGGGCCTCCGCAGGCGCGGCACCGGCTTGGCCTACACCGGCGAGGCTCGCTACGGCTGAGATCGCTTCGGCTGGGCTCGCGTCGGCTCGGTTCGCGTCGGCTGGGCTCGCGCCGGCTCGGTTCGCACCGACTTGGCTCAGAGCGGCTTGGCTCGTCGTGATGTGGCTCGGCGCGCCGCGGCTGGCGGCGGCGGAGGCGCTGCAACTCCCCGCCGCGACCACCGAGATCGCGGCAACGGCCCCGGCGACCGAGCGCGCGACGCGGCCGCAGTGGGCGGTCGCTCTGCAGGTAGTGACGCCGTCGTCCCTCTCCCTCGGCGCGGCGCTCGGCGTCGGCTTCGGCGCCAACGGCTGGCAGCGGCGCGGCGTCGGCGCGGGGGTGCTGGTGGTCGGCGTCGAAGGCCAGTGGACGTCCGCTGAGGAGCACACGCCGTCCTGGGCCGTGCGGCACGATGGCCTGCAGGCGCTGGCGACCGCTGAGCTGACCAGGGACATGGGCGTCGGCGCCCTGACGCTGCGGCTCGGCGTCGGCGGGCTGGCGATTCGCGAGCGGCGGCTGCGGCACCAGAGCGGCCGCTTGCCCGACGGCGAGGTCTGCGACTCAGCGACGCAGCGCGTCCCTGCGCCAACTGCGAACATTCAAGCCGCGGGGCGGGCGATGGCCCCTGCGAGCGACACGTGCGGACGCCATCGTCTAGGGCGGCCAATGCACGGGCGAGGCGGCACGCGCCGCGCAGGGGCGTCAGCCGTCAGCGCTCAGTGACGATCTGGCCCAGTTCCGCCGCTTCATCGGCGATGCGCAGACCGAGGCGCAGGAGAGCCGTGATGGTGTCGGCGACCATCGCGGGCGGCCCACAGACCAGCGCGGTCGCCGCGGCGTCGAGCGGCGCCGCGGCGGCCGCCATCAGCCACCCCTCTGCGATGGCCTGCGGGATGTGGCCGCGGCGCTGCAGCGGGACCGGCTCGTCAGCACGGTCGCCGCCGCTTTCGGTGCCGCTGAGCAAGGGCAGGTAGCAGAGGCGACCGGCGCTCGCGGCCGCCGCGGCCCTCAGCTCGTCGACGAATGCCAGCCGGGCGTGATCTCTCGCGCCATGGACCAGCACCACGCGCTCGAATCCGGCGAGGTCCTGACCATGGCGGACGATGGCGCGCAACGGCGCGATGCCGGTGCCGGCGCCAAAAAGCCAGAGCGTGGGCCCGCCCCTGCCATCGATCACCATCGGCCCCGCCGCCTCGGCGCTGATCTGCAGCGCGTCGCCGGGCGCCATGAGCGCTGGATCGAAGGCGCCGCCGTCGCGGGCGGGCGTCAGCAGGAGCTGTGCGGACTCGCCGGGCGCCGAGGCCAGCGAGTAGTAGCGCAGGGGTTGGGCGCTCGCCACCGGCCGCAGGCGCACGTGCTGCCCAGCGCGTGCCGTTGGCGTGGCGGACAGGGTGAGCAGGCACAAGCCGCTATCGCTGTGCAAGGGCTGGCGCGCGACGACGTGGGTCGGCAACCACTCGCCTGTCTGGGCGTCCATGGGCACCACGCCTCGCTCCCCGTCGTCAGCGGCCGCCGCGACGTCGCGGTCGCCGACCAGTCTGGCCCTAGGCGCCTACTTGCAGCCGGGGATCACGATGTTCTTGCATGCTGCGGCGCTGCAAGAGTCCGAAGTGCACGCGATGTTGTCGTCACAGTCCTTCGGAAAGCCGACGGCGCAGACGCTCGACTTGCAGGTCTGGCCCGAGGCGCAGCCGACGCCGCAGGGCGCGCCGTCTTTGAGCGCGTCGGTCTTGCAAGCGCCGCTCTTGGCGTCGCAGGTGTCGGTCGTACAGGTGTTTTCGTCGTCGCAGACCACCTTCGCCAAGCGGAGGCGGCGCGCGATGTGGCCGTCGAAGCTGACAAAAGCCACCTGCCCGGCGAAGTCGGCGGCGACACCAAACGGCTCAGACACCACCTGCGCCGTGCCGTCGCCGTGGATGGTCTTGAGGGTGCCGTCGAAACCGAGCAGGCGCAGCCGCTTGTTGCCGCGGTCAGCGACGACCAGATCGCCTCCCGGCAGCGCGGCGACGGCCATCGGCTGGTCGAGCTTTGCGACCTGGATGGGTCCGTCGAGGAAGCCCTTGCTGGAGCCTGCCGCCGTCAACACGCTGCCGGCCGCGGTCAGGAAACGAATGCGGTGGTTACCGGAGTCGGCGATGTAGAGGCCGCCGCCGGGACCGATGGCGAGGCCATAGGGCGAGTCGAAGAGCGACTTGTCCGCCGGGCCGTCGAGCAGGCCCTTCTTGCCGGGCTGGCCAGCGACCGTGATGACCTGTCCCTCCCACGTCACGAGGCGAATGGTGTGGTTGGTCTGCTCGCTGACGTAGACGCCTGCCGCGTCGACCGCGACGCCGACGGGCAGGTCGAACTGAGCGACGGTGGCGAAGCCGTCCTTCCAGCCGCCCTTTCCGGCGCCCGCGAAGGTCGTCACCGTGCCGTTGACCGCCAGCTTGCGAATGCGATGGTTGAAGAGATCGGCGATGTAGAGGTTGCCTTCGCTGTCGCGATCGATGCCGCTCGGGGCGTAGAACTGGGCCTTGCTGGCTTCGCCGTCGAGGTGGCCGGGCTTGCCGGTGCCGGCCAGGGTCTTGACCTCTCCGGTGGGCAGCCACTGGCGAATCCGGTGGTTGCCGAGCTCGGCGAAGGCAAACGACTGACCCGGGCCGCGGCCGATGGCCCAGGGCGCGTCGAGCTGGACCTTGTCGGCTGCGCCATCAGCGAACCCGGCCTTGCCGGTGCCGATCTGCAGCTGCGCCTCTGCCAGCCCACGTGGGATGCACTTGCCCGCGGCGCAGGCGTCGCCCGAGGTGCAGGCGCTGCCGTCGTCGCAGGGGCCGCCGTCCTGATTCTGCGCCAGGCAGCTGCCGGTCTTGGGGTCGCAGGCGTCGGTGGTGCAAGGGTTCTTGTCGTCACAGGCCTTGGGCTTGCCGGACTGGCAGGCGCCCAGCTTGCAGGCGTCGTCCTCGGTGCAGGGGTTGCCGTCGTCGCACGGCGCGGTGTTGGTCACCCACTGGCACTGACCCGTCTTGCCGTCACAGGCGTCGGCGGTGCAGACCTTGCCGTCGTTGCAGTCGATCGCCTTCGCGCCGGAGCAGGCGCCGGCCTGGCAGGTGCCGGCGGTCGCGCACTTGTCGACGTCGACGCACGGCACGCTGAGGTTGGTGAACACGCAGCTGCCCTTGTCGCAGCTCTGGGCGGTGCAGGGTTTGCCGTCGTCGCAGTCGGAGGCGGCCTTGCAGAAGTTGGCGCAGCCGGCGATCGGTGTCTTGGTGCAGCTGCCGCTGACGGCGTCGCAGCCATCCGTCGTGCAGGTGTCGCCGTCGTCGCAGAGCTTGCTGCTGCCCGCCTTGCAGACACCGCCGCTGCAGGCGTCGCCCGAGGTGCAGGCGCTGCCGTCCTCGCAGCTCCCCGGCTGGGCGGCGTGTTGGCAGCCGGCCTTGGGATCGCAGGTGTCGGCGGTGCAGGGGTTCTTGTCGTCGCAGAGGAGCGCCTTGCCCTTGACGCAGGCGCCGCTGGCGCAGACGTCGGCGACGGTGCACACCGAGCCGTCGGCGTCGCACGGATCGCCGACAAAGGGCGCGCCGTCTTGCAGGCAAGCGCCGCTCTTGGGGTCGCAGCTGTCCTTGCTGCACGGCGAACCGTCATTGCAGGCCTTCTTTGGGCCCAGGCTGCAGGCCTTGTCCTTGCAGACATCCGCGGCGGTGCAGGCGTCGCCGTCGGCGTCGCAGGCGGCGGAATTGGCGGCGTGCCCGCAACCTCCGACCGGATGGCAGCTGTCGTCTGTGCAGGGGTTGTTGTCGTTGCAGTCCTTGGCCTTACCCGGCGCACAGCTGCCCTGGGCGCAGGAGTCGCCGACGGTGCAGACGTTGCCGTCATCGCAGCTGACGTTCAGGGGCTTGCTGGCGCAGACGCCGCTGTCGCAGACGTCGGCGGTGCAGGGGTTGTCGTCCTTGCAGTCGCCGTCGGCGCCGCATGGCTTGCTGCAGCCCGCGAGCTTGTCGTGTGCGCAGAGCCCGGTCTTGCTCCCGCAGGCATCGATCGTGCACTTGTAGCCGTCATCGCACGACTTCTTGCCACCAGAGGCGCATTTGCCGCCTTGGCAGGCGTCACCGACGCTGCAGAGATCGCCGTCCTCGCAGGTCGCGGCGTTGGCGGTCTGCTTGCAGCCGTCGAGGGGATGGCAGCCATCGGCCGTGCAGGGGTTGCCATCGTCGCAGCCCAGCGCCTGGCCGGCCTTGCACACGCCGCCGGCGCAGCTGTCGGCGAGCGTGCAGACGCTGCCGTCAGCGTCGCAGCCGAGGCTCTCGGCGCCCTTGGCGTCGGCGACGCACTGGCCGGTCTTGGGGTCGCAGGCGTCGAAAGTGCACGGGTTGCCGTCGAAGCAGACCTTGGCCGCGCCGGCCTGGCAGCTACCCAACTTGCAGACATCGAAGCCGGTGCAGGGGTTGCCGTCGGCGTCACAGGCGGACTCGTTGGCGACCTGTACGCAGCCGACGGCAGGCTTGCAGCTGTCGGTCGTGCAGGGGTTCTTGTCGTCGCAGGCGGCGGCGGCGCCCGGCTTGCAGGCCCCTTGCGTGCAAGCGTCGCCGACCGTGCACAGATCGCCGTCGGCGTCGCACGGCGTGGCGTCTGCCTTGGCGACGCTACTGCAGGCTCCAGTCTTCTTGTCGCAGACGTTTGTGGCGCAGGGGCCGCCGTCGGCGCAGACCACGACGCTCTTGGGATCGACGGCGCATTTGCCGACGCCGCCGGCCTTGTCGCAGACCACCTTGCCGTTGCAGGCGTCGCCGTCATCGCCGGCCAGACACGCGGCGTCGCTGTCGCAGCCGCAGCCGGAGTCGTCGCCGGCGGCGCAGCTACCGCCCTTGCAGGCGTCGCCAGTCGAGCAGGCGAGGCCGTCGTCGCAGGGCGCGCCGTCTGCGTTGGCGTGCACGCAGCCGGTTTTCGCGTCGCAGGTGTCGGTGGTGCAGGGCTTGCCGTCGTCGCAGCCCTTGCCGCTCGGACCGAGCGCTGCGCCACCCTTGCAGGCGCCGCCTTCGCAGGTATCGCCGAACGTGCAGAGATCGCCGTCATCGCAGGGGACGCTGCCGGTCGCCGCGGCGTGGGCGCAGCCGCTGGCCTTGGCGCAGCTGTCGATGGTGCAGACCTTGCCGTCATCGCAAGCCACTGCGGCGCTGGTGCAGCCGCCCTGCTTGCAGACGTCCCCGGTGGTGCAGGCGTCGCCGTCGCTGCAGGGCAGCGCGTCCTGCGCGGCGTGGCTGCAAGCGCCGCTGGCAGGGGCACAGCCGTCGGCGGTGCAGGGGTTGCCGTCGTCGCAGCCCTTCTGAGCCCCAGGTGTGCAGACGCCTTTGGCAGCGCAGACGTCGAGCAGCGTGCACGCGTTGCCGTCGTCGCAAGGCCCGGTGTCGTCAGCGTGGGCGCAGGTCCCGGCGAGGCAGCGATCGTCGGTGCAGGGGTTGCCATCGTCGCAGGCGGCGTCGGCCTGGCAGCCACCGCCCGCACCATCGCCACCGTTGGCGTCGGTGTCCGCCGCGCCGTCGGTCGCGGCTGCGTCGCCCGCGCCGTCGGCGCTGACGTCCTCAAGATCGGGTCCGGCGACCACCAGGGAGTCGACGTCGGTGCACCCGATGGCCGCTGAGATCGCGCAGCCGAGCGCCGCCCGCCTCCAAGAACGCCAAGCCTCATTCATCCCCGCCTCGCTTGCACGGCCCGCGCCGGCGCAGACCCGACCTGCGCCAATCGATCTTCGCTAACCAAGGCGGTCAGAGATCTGGCGCTAGGCGTGCCGGCGATCCACGATAGCGGGAGCGCCGGCCGGCGACAACGGCGACCCGCCGAGGCCGCGACCGGCGCACCTGAGGGGCCACGATGAAGACACTGGTGATGATTATGGCTGGTGGCAAGGGGCAACGGCTGGCGCCGCTCACCACGCACCGCGCCAAGCCCGCCGTGCCGTTCGCCGGCCGCTACCGGATCATCGACTTTGTGCTGTCGAATTTCGTCAACTCCGGCTACCGCCACATCTACGTGCTCACCCAGTACATGGCGTCGAGCCTCATCCAGCACCTGTCGCGCAACTGGCAGCTGCAGGCGTTTGGCATGTTCGTCGAGGCCGTGCCGGCGCAGATGCGCCTCGGCGAGCACTGGTTTCAGGGCACCGCCGACGCCGTCTGGCAAAACATGAACTTGATCCGCGACGGCCACTGTCGGCACGTCGCGGTCTTCGGCGGTGACCACATCTACCGTTTTCAAGTCCAGCAGATGGAGAACTTCCACGAGGAGCGCCGCGCCGAGCTGACCATCGCCGCCTACCCAGTGCCGAGCGCCGAGGCCAGCCGCTTTGGCGTCATCGAGGTCGACGCCACCGGCCGCGTCACCGGCTTCGAAGAGAAGCCCAAGGTGCCCAAGGAGATACCGAACAAGCCTGGATGGTCGCTGGTCTCGATGGGCAACTACTTCTTCCGCACCGACGTGATCGAGGAGGAGCTGCGCGTCGACGCCATGCGCAAGGACAGCAGCCACGACTTCGGCAAGGACGTCATCCCGCACATGGTGCGCGCCGGCCGCGAGATCTATGTCTACGATTTCGGGGAGAACCGGATCCCGGGCGAAGAGCAGACCGGCCAGCCCTACTGGCGCGATGTCGGCACGATCGACAGCTACTTCGACGCCAACATGGACCTGCGTTCAGCGCTGCCCGAGTTCAACCTCTACAACCGTCGCTGGCCGATCCGCTCGGCGCAGCGCAACTACCCGCCGGCCAAATTCGTGCGCGACGGCGGCATCGGTCGCTCGGGCGAGCTGGTCGACTCGCTGATCTGCGAGGGCACAATCGTCTGCTCGGCGAGCCTCTACAACGTGATGGCGGGCTACGACTGCCTCTTCCAGCGCGACAGCCAGGTCGACGACTCGATCATCCTCTCCGGCTGCACGGTCGGTGTCGGCGCGCGGCTGCGGCGGGTGCTGATGGACAAGAACTGCCGCATCGAGCCAGGCACCGTCATCGGCTACGACGACGAGCAGGACGCGGCGCGCTTCCCCTTCCGCAGCGAGAGCGGCATCGTCGTGCTGCCCAAAGGCACGATCGTGCCGCGAAAAGGCCCGATCGAGCTGGCCTGGGACCTCTTGCCCCTGCTGGAGAACGATCCCGGCACCGCGGCGGTGGTCCAAAAGGGCCGCGACAAGGTCTGGCAGCTCGGCGCCCGGAGTCGCCACAGCCACGACTCGACCGTCATGTCATAGCGTCGCTTGCGCCCCTCGCCGGTCGGCGCCTCAGGCGACGGCGGTGGAGCGTGCGGCGGCGTCTGGCGCCCTGCCCCGCAGCAGCGGCCGAAGCACGGCGCCGATTGCGGCGCTCGCAGCGCGCAAGGTCGCGTCATCCATACCGATCGCGCGGTGCTGCAGCCGGGGCCGCGCCTTGCCATCGGCGTCTGGTAGCAGCGCCAGGTCGACCTCCAGGCTGCCGCCGGTCTGGGCGTCGAAGCGGCAGGTCCACCACGCGCCATCGGCGCTGCGCTGTCCGCCGCGGGCACGCAGCCCCGCCAGCGTGCTCCGGCCAAGCGCGTCAGCCAGCCGCAACGCCATCGCGCGCTGCTGGTTCGCCACAGCCTGATCGCGAGCCGTGGTCGCGGCGCGATCTGCTGCTGCCGACTCCAACGCGGCCACGGCGGCGGCGATGTCGGCGACGCCCTGACCGCCGAGGCCGCGATCGAGGCGATCGAGCGCCGCCACCAGCGCGGCAGCCGACGACGCCTGGTCTTGCATGGCCATGGGCCTTCCGGCGAGCACCTCGGCCTCGACGCGGCCGCCGCCAACGACGGCGAGCCCGCCACGACGCGCACCGACGCCAGCGCGTTGCAGCACCAGCGGCCAGCGCCAAGCGGGCGGCTGCGCGCCGGGTCTCGCGGCGAGCCCCGGCCAGGCGGCGTCCAAGCGGCGAAATCTACACGCCCGAACTGGGTCGCGCTGAGCCGGAGCGGGACTGGATATTAACGCGCATCCTGTGGCTATCGGGTCTTGAGCCAGGTTTTAACCGGCTCGGCGATTGCGACACCATGCAGCGCTACATTTACATTCACGGTACACCGGATGAGGGCTTTGTCCAGAGACCGATGTCGCACGGGTGCATCCGGATGCGGAATGCCGACTTGATTACGCTCTTTGCGCAAGTGCCGGTCGGAACCCCCGTCCTGATTACAGAAGCGTAGGGGCGGGGGCTCAGCGCGCCATCAAGTGCCCAGGAAGCGTTCAACATCCAGAGCGGCCTGACAGCCAGAGGCGGCACTGGTGACGGCCTGCTTGTAAATCTGATCTTGCA
>SXNM01000273.1 GCA_005777155.1 Pseudomonadota bacterium
GCGCGGGTGGTGGCGCCGGGATCCCACGCAGCCGCCCAGGCCAGCGCCTCGCAGGCGCCGACGTCGAGCGCGCTCCAGTCGCCGAGCGTGCGAATCGCTGCCAGCCGCTCGCCGGCGTTGCGGGCCTGCAGTCGGAGCGCCGCGGCGTCAAGGTGCGCCCGCAGGGCCGCCTGCACGTCGTGGCCAAAAGGCCAGCGGCGGTCCTCGTCGACGCAGCCGGACTGGATCTCGGCGCCATCGCAGAAGATTCGCACGTGGAGGTGGTCGTCATGGCGTCCGGCGTGGCTCGGCTCTTCGATCATGGCGCGGGCCCGCTCGACAAGCGCAGGGTCGGCGCCTGCGGCGGTGGCGGCCTGCAGCACGGCGGCGCGGAGGCCTGCAGCCAGGTAGAGCCGCGCGACGTCGACCTCGGCGTCCGTGAGCAGCGCCGCGACGAGGTGCCACGTGCGTGCGGCGTCGAAGCGCACCGGGCGGCGCTTCCAGCGGCCGTTGCCCTGGTCGTCGAACTGCACAAAGCCGTCAGCGGCCAGCGGCAGGCCTTTGGCGTCGAGCACCGGCAGCGGAAAGTCAACGTCGCGGCCGGCGCGGTGGCTGTGGCTCCAGCGCATCGCGCCGCCGCCGCGCAGGCTGAGGTTGCCGATCCGCAGCGGCGCCTCGGCGTGGTCAGGCAGGGCATGCAGCCTCGCGGCGACGCGCTCGACGAAGTCAACGAGGCGCGGACTGCCCCAACGGGTGTCGCGCTCTCGCCCGGCGCTGAGCAGGTGCCAGCCGGGGCCGGCGTCCGGCAGCGCGACGCCGCCTGGGAGCTCGCCGGAGTGGCAGGTGCCGATCGAGGTCGGCGGCGGCGCCGGCGGCAACGCCAAGGCCGGGTCCAGCGGCGGCATCGCCATCGAAGCGACCGGGGGCAGCGGCGTCAGGGCAGCGGAGAGGTTTGACACACCGAAGACTGTGGCGGCCAGCGCGACGAGGCCGAACAGGCGTCCGCGCCGCGCCGTCATATCTTGCATCTGACCGATGTCGTGCCCAGCGCGGCCCATCGACACCTCCAGCGGTTCAGGCTGCCGCGATCGAGCAGAGAAGGCAAATTCATGGGCCGCTGGGCCTGGACTCTCTGCCGCACCGCCGCAGAGGGGCCAACGGGGGCCAGCTCGTCGATCAGGCGTTGGCAGGGGGCGGCGGCAGCCGTAACATGTGGGTGGTGCGCTGAGGCGGGCGCCGCGGGCGAGCAGGGAGCGTGATGGGCCAGACCGGGCTACAGTGGAGGACGATCGGGGCCGTCGCCGCTTTGTTGGCGCTCGCCGCCTGGGTGACGGACGCCTTGCGGGAGCCGGACGGGCCGCCGCCGCTCGAGGCAAAGCAGAGGGCCGGCAACGCCACGACTTCGGGCCTGGGCCGCTACGTCGTCACCGCGCGCTGGGGGCGTCCGGACGGGCCACGCAGCCCCGTCGAGGGCGCGACCTCACCCGCCTTCAATTGGAGCGGCGAGCTCTCGGTAGATTGCGGCGCGATCGCCTCGGTGGAGCCCCTGGCTATGGAGAGTCCGACGCTGGCTGCGGCGCCATCGGCGCGCCAATGGGCCGACGCGCTCGGCGCAATCCAGCAGGCGCCGGGCCGGGCCAAGGTCGCGATCGCGTCCAACGTCGCTGGCGACTGGGACGGCCTGCGCGCGGTGGTCGTCGGCTGCGGCGGCGGCCAGGGCGCCTCACGCGATCGACCGGCGCTCGGCCTGCACCTTCAGCAGAGCGACTTCACCACGCCCTTGCGCGGCGGCCTCGACACCTTCTTCGTCGTGCCGGCGCCGCAGGGACAGTCGCTCGAGGTGCGCATCGTCGAGGAGCTCGATCCGGCCAGCGCCCGTGG
Organism: Pseudomonadota bacterium; assembly: GCA_005777155.1. GTDB lineage: Bacteria > Myxococcota_A > UBA9042 > UBA9042 > UBA9042 > SXNM01. The sequence goes on from SXNM01000273.1 coordinate 1,861, forward strand.
CAGCCGCGTCGCGTCGCCCGAGCCGGCGCCGCGGCCGACACCATTCCGCCGGTCCGAGCCGCTGTTGGCGGTCGGCGACTGAGGAGCCCGCGCTCCGTGGGGCCAAGCGAGGCGGGCGGAGGCGTCCGGGCGACGGACTCCGCACGACGGCGCCTAGGCGACGCGTTTGGCTGGGCGGCGGTGAGCGGCTAGCGCCGCGGCGGGGTCTCCGGAGCCTCGCCACCCTTGCCGTGGCCTGCGCCGTCTTCGCCTCCGGAGCGGCGCTCGGCGTCATCGATGATTCGCCCGAGCGACTCTGGCAACTGGACGCCGCCGATGTCGCGCATCATGTGCATGACGGGTGGCACGGCGCCGGCGAGGCTCTTGAGAAACTTCGCCGTGGAGCCGCCCTGACCGTCGCCGCCGCCCTCCCAGACGGTGATCTTGTCGAACTTGATGTTGGAGATCGCCTTGGCGCTCTGCTCTGCGAGGTGGTCGATGTGCTCCAGCACCAAGAGCTGGAAGGCCGCCTCGGCGCCTCCAGCCGCCTGAACGATCGCCTTGAGGCCCTCGCCCTTCTGGCGGAGGATCTCGTACTGACCGCGCGCCTCGGCCTCGAGCTGGGCGAAGTTGGCGGTCGCTTCGGCCAACGCCTCGATCTTGCGCTTCTCGGCCTCCGCCTCGGCGTCGACGATGATGCGCGCCTTCTCGGCCTTGGCCACCGCCTCGACCTCGGCGCGCTTCTCGGCCTCGACCTTGGACGCCAGCTCAAGCGCCGCTTTGGCCTCGGCCTTGTACTGCGCCTCGAGCACCGCGGCCTCGGCCTCGCGGCGTCGGGTCTCCGAGCGCTGCATGGCGTCAGCGCGCTCGACCTCGAGGGTGGCGTTGGTCTGAGCGATCTTCGCCTTGGCGAGGTTCTCGCCCTCCATGGCGCCCGCCTCGGCGTCGGCGACGCGGATGCGCTTGTCACGCTCTGCCTCTTTGACCTGTGATTCGCGCTGCATCGCCGCCTGCTGCTCGCCGACCACCCGGTCGCGCTCCAGCTGGGCGACCTTGATGTCTTGCTGCTGCTTGGCCTCGGTGACGCCGATCTGACGGTCTCGCTCGGCACCGGCGACGTTCATCGCCCGATCGCGCTCAGCGGCGGCGACGCCGATGGCGCCGCGCTTCTGCTGCTCGGCGACGTCGATGACCGCCTGCTGAATCGCCTCTGCGGCCGCCTTGCGGCCGATGGCCTCGATGTAGCCGGACTCGTCGGTGATGTCGGTGATGTTGACGTTGATGAGGACGAGACCGATTTTTCGCAGCTCGGGCTCCAGGCCCTCCTGGATGCTGTGGCGAAAGGTGTCGCGGTCGCGGTTGATGTTCTCGATCTCCAGCGACGCGATGACCTGACGCATCTGGCCGAAGATGATGTCGCGGGCCTGCTCCATGATCTGCTGCCGCGACAGGTCGAGCAGGCGGACCGCCGCGTTCTGCATGACCGCCGGCTCGGTGCCGATGGCGACGGTGAAGACCGACGGCACGTTGATGCGGATGTTCTCCATCGACAACGCGCCCTTGAGCGGGATCTCGATCTGGAGCGGATCGAGGTGGAGGTAGGCGTAGTTCTGGATCAACGGCCAGACGAACGCGCCGCCGCCGTGCATGCAATTCGCCGACTGGCCGCCGCCGACCTTGCCGTAAACGACCAGGATCTGATTCGACGGGCAGCGGCGGTACCGCTTGACGACAAGCAGCATGAAGCTGAAGGCGACCAGCGTCGCCATGATCGCCATGATCACCAAAGCTTCCATATCATCACCTCCCCTGTCGCACGGTCATTGGGCTGGGCCCTTCCGCACGGCACTTCACTAGATGCGCGAGACTTCGAAGCAATCTCCCGGCAAACGGCGCAGAACGCGGACGCTGGCGCCTGTAGGGATGTCAGGGCCTTCGGTCTGCGCCAGCAGCTCGACCTCGCGGCCGCGCAGCTCGACCGTGATCTTGCCCTGGCTGCCCCCGTGCGGAATCGCGAGGTAAACGCGCGCGGTGGCGCCCACCGCCTCGTCCAGGTCGACCGTGCCGCTCGACTGCAGCTTGGCCAGCCCTCGCATCAAGAACATCACCATGGCGCCGGCGACCATGCCGCCGCCGAGAGCGAGCGTGAGGCGGAGGGCGTCGCTCTCGACCCCGGCTTGGGTCGCGGCGAGCCCGGCGAGGCCGAAAAATGCCGCGAATGCACTGAGGGTCTTGAAAGAGAGCAGGCCGAAAAAGAGGTTGCCGTCACCTTCATGGGCCTCGACGTCGTGACCGATGTGGTGGTCGTCGTCGCCACCGAGGCCGAGCAACTGCATGGCGACCTGGGCCAGGAGCGCGGTGCAGCCGACGGCGGCCGTGATCGTGTAGACGAGATCCATGAGGCGCTCCCAGGGCAGACCGCCGCAACATTACGCTGGCGTGGGCGGTTTGACCAGGGTGTAGCAAGGCGTCGGCGTCACCGGGCCGCGGCGCGCGCTGACCACGTTATTGGTCGTCACCAGAGGGGTAGTTGGTGGGCACCGCAGAGATGCTGACGTTCTCGCCCGTCTGCCCACCGCCACGTTGGCCCCAACAGAGCACATTGGCGGCGCCGGTGAGGACACAGAAGGACCGATCTCCAGCGATGATCGATTTTGCCCCGCTGACACCGCTGACCGTGGTGGGCTGTTGAGCCGCTGGAATCGTGCCGGCGTTGCCCGTGCCGAGCAGGGCGTCGGAGGAGCCGCCCCAGCAGCGGACGCTGCCGTTAGCGAGGACGGCGCAGGCCGCTCCGGCGCAAGGGACGCCGGTCGTCGAGTAGTCGGTGATCGCGACGGCCAGCGCGCCCTGGATTCCGACGACCTTCTGCGGCGTGTGGGTGTTGGTGATGGAGTTGTTTGTGCCGAGGTAGTTCGAGGACGTGCCACCGTTGTAGCCCCAGCAGTAGACCTCTTTCTTGTCGTCGGCAGAGATGGCGCAGCTGACGCAGGCGGAGACGGCGACGCCAGTCATGGGTGGGCCGCCCACCTTCTGCGGCAGCGTCACGGCGCCAGCGTTGGCGACGCCGGCCTCTCCGTATTTGTTGGCGCCCCAACAGTAGATGTCGTTGTTGGAGCCGAAGGCGCAAGTGCGGCCCGGGCCGAGGGCGATCCCACCGACGTTCTTGGCGTCCGGGACGGTTGTAATGGGCATGGCTCCGCTGACGGTGCCATTCCCGAGCTCGCCATCCTGATTGCGCCCCCAGCAGCGCAGCTCGGCGGCGTTGTCTGTGGTGGTGGCGCACGAGTGGCTGACCCCTACGAAGAGCGCTTTGGCGGCTGGGGTGGTGCTGATCGTCACCGGTACCTCGAGCTGCGCCGGGTTGGTCATTTTCCCCGTGACATGCTGCTGGCCATTGGCGCCCCAACAAGAGATCGCGGAATTGTCGTCCAGGGTGCAGCCGATGCCCGGACCTAGGCGTGCAAAGGGGTGCTGCGGCGGCAGCGTCGGCGTGGCGCCGTCGAGGATCTTGCTGCTCTGTCCTGTCATAGCGCCGCCGCCTGTCGCGTTGCCAAAGGCGAAGCGACCGGCGGTGGTGTCCACCACAAAGAGGCCCCCGACGCCGTGCAATGCGGTGGCGTTGGTTAGGACAATACCGTCCTCGGCGCGCAAGACGGCGCTCGGCACCTGGGGATCCAGCGCCGCGCCGGGGTCGTAGCGCCCAAGCACGCCGGACTCGTTGCTGCCCCAGCAGCGGAGTTCGAGCCCTTGGACCGCACAGGCGGCGTTGGCCGACTGTCCGCCGCGAGGCTCGACCTGCAATCCGTTGGGCTTGGTCCAAGTCGCCACGTCCTTGAACCCAGAGTTGCCCACCTGCCCCAGCTCGCCGCGTCCCCACACGACATACTGGTGCGTTGGGTCCTGGGCGTAGGTGGTGTTGTCGCCGCAGTGGACCTGGAGCGCCGAGAAGCCGCCCTGCCCTTGGCCGCTGCCGGTGACCTTGGTGGCAAAGGGGGCGGACGCAAACGAGCCGTTGCCGATCTGGCCGTAGAGGCCGTATCCCCAGCAGTGCACCTTGTTGTCACCGGTACGGGCGCAGGAGTGATGTAGCCCGGCGCACATCTGTGTGACATTGGTGAGGGGCGTGGAGCTGTTCGATTTGACGGGCAGTGCGTCGGAGGCGGCGGTCGATCCCAACGGCAAGGGCGTTCCGGTCCCAAGCTGGGCAAATACGGCGCCGTTGCCCCAGCATCGGACCTGACCGTTGAGCTGCCAAGCGCAGTAGTGCTCGAGGCCGACTGTGACCCCGACCCACGGCGTAGCGCCGATGGCAGCCAGCGACAGCGCAAATTTGCCCCCGCCATCCAGGCAATAGACGTCGCCGGCCTGGAGGACCGCGCACGCCTTCTGGCCCCGCACGGCGACCCAAGTCACCGGCGGCAGGCCGCCGATCGGCGTGGCGATGTCGAGGCCACTGATCGCCGAGCCCCAGCAGTGCAGCGCGCCAGTGTCCTTGACCAAGCAGGCGAGGCGATCACAGACGGAGACCAGTTTGGCGCTGTTGGTGTCCGGGATCAATTTGACTTTTTGGGCTGTATTTGGCTGGGCGCCTGGGAGCATTCCGTTCACTGCCCAGCCATAGCCATACACAGAAGTCGCGCCGGAGTCGTCCTGGTAGATGAAGGCGCCGGTGGTCGGGCCGGTCGCGATCGTTGGAGCGCCAGGGATCGCGAGACAGCTGCCGCTGGTACAGGCTCAGCCGGGGCACGTCAGTTTGTTGACACAGCCGGTGCCCTTGTCGCAGCTGTCGGTCGTGCAGGGGTTATCATCGTCGCAGGAGAGCGGTGTGCCTGGCAAGCAGACCCCGGCAGCGCACTCGCCAAGGCCAGTGCAGGCGTCGTTGTCGTCGTCGCAGGCGCCGCTGTTTAGCAGCGACTGGCAGCCCTTGGCCTTGTCGCAGCTGTTGGTCGTGCACGGGTTGCTGTCGTCGCATTGGGCCGCGCTCGAACCCTTGCAGACGCCATCGCCGCAGAGGTCGCCTGCGGTGCAGGCGTCGCCGTCGTCGCAGGAGGCAACGTTTTTCGCCGACTGGCAGCCCTTGACCTTGTCGCAGCTGTCGGTCGTGCACGGGTTGCTGTCATCGCACGTGACGGCGCTCGCCCCCTTGCAAGCGCCGCCAGCGCAGACGTCGCCGGTCGTGCACGGGTTGCTGTCGTTGCAGACTTCGCTGTTGGGTGCCGCGAGGCAGCCCTTGGCCTTGTCGCAGCTGTCGGTCGTGCAGGGGTTGTTGTCGTTGCAGTTCAGCTGGTTGCTTCCCTTGCAGGAGCCGCCGCTGCAGACGTCGATCTGCGTACAGGCGTTGTCGTCGTCGCAGGCGCCGCTGTTTAGCAGCGACTGGCAGCCCTTGGCCTTGTCGCAGCTGTCGGTCGTGCACGGGTTGCTGTCGTCGCATTGGGCCGCGCTCGAACCCTTGCAGACGCCTTGGACGCACCCGTCCTCTTTGGTGCAGGTGTTGCCGTCACTACAAAGCTTGGCCGCGCTCTCGTCGTACCAAGAGACATCGATCTGGTACACCAAGCCCGCGGGGTTGCTCAGGATCGTGCCCTGCGCATCGGCGAAGTTGGTGACCTTGCAGACGAGGTCTTGCTTGCC
>SXNM01000274.1 GCA_005777155.1 Pseudomonadota bacterium
CGGCTTCTGGCGGGTGAAGCCCATGGTGTCGATGACCGCCAACCAAGGCCAGACGCGATCGGCCCCGGCGTCGCTGTCGAGGCTTGTCGCGCTGTCTAACGCAGCAGCGGAGCCTGGGTCGCTGCAGCCGCCCGCGGCGACGCTCAGGCAGAGCGCTCCGACGGCGACGCCAGACCCGCGCAGCCATGCGGCGACCCGAAGCCAGCGCCCAAACGCGGCGCTGCGTCCGGCGGCGACAGGCCTCCGCTGGAGCGAGGGGCGTGCGGCGTCAGAGGTCAGCATGGCGCCCACGCTAGGCCTCGATGGCGGCCAAGCCGTCCTTGGTCAATCCGTCGTCCGCGCCGAAGGTGGCCGCGTCCACACCGCAGGCGCGGACGATACTCATCAGCGCTTTCGACGTGTTCTCGCCGCCTTTCGAGCGGTAGTGCAGGTCCGTCTTGAGCTTGCCGCTGGCCGAGCCGGCGATGACGACCGGCATCTCCTCCAAGCTGTGGGTCTTGCCGAGGCTGACCTCGCTGCACAGCAGCACCGCCATGTGATCGAGCAGCGTGCCGTTGCCCTCGGGGATTGCGTCCAGCGCCTTGAGGTAGTCGGCGGCCATCTGCATGCACTGCAGCACGATGGCGTGGACCTGCGGCTGATCGCCGGGCTCGTCGTGGGTGAGCTGGTGGTGGCCCGAGACAGCGCCGGTGAACAGGACGTTGCTGACGGGGTGTGTCAGCCAGTGCGAGACGACGCGTGTCTGGTCGCAGGCGAGCGCCATGGCTGCCAGCTCGGCCATGATCTGGCTGCGCAGGACGAGCTGCGGCCGGCCCTCGATGTCGGGGTAGGCCTCGGCGGGCTTGGCAGGCAGCTTGCAGGCCGCGAGGTTGGGAGGATCTTCTTCGAGCTTCGCCAGCCGTTTCTCTAGGCTACGCACCGCATCGAGATGTGCCTGGAGACGAAGCTGATCCGCGGCGCCGAGCTTGCCGCGCACCTGCTCGCAGTCGATGGCGACGCCGTCGAGGATGCTACGGCGCAGGCCGATCGTCGGGTCGGGGATCGGATCCTCGCCGGGCAGCGTGAAGCCCTTGCCGAACAAGCGCGCGAAGGCCTTGTGGGCGCTCTTCTCGACCGGGTTCTGGCTGTTGGGCCCGTTGTACGAGAGGCCATTGCCCTCGACGGCCAGCTCGAGGCTACCAAAACGGGTCTCTTTGCCGGCGGTGGCGGCGATGATCTGATCGATCGAGGGCCCGCCGAAGGTGTGATCGGTGCCGGCGAGCTTGACCGGCCGCCCGCTGAGGATGCCGGCGGCGCCCGCGAAGTGCGGCACGGAGTTGGGGACGCCGAGGCGGGTTCCGCTGACGACGCAGAGCTTCTTCTTGAAGGCGGCGAGGGGGGCGAGCTGCTCCGAGAGTTGCCAGGCGTCGCCCTGTCCCTCGCCTTTGGGCGTCCAGCGCTCTGGCAGCGTACCGTTGCCCCAGAAGAAGAGGCCGAAGCGCACCGGAAAGCCGTCGGCGCCCTCAGCGTGGGCGCGCCTTGGCAAGAGCGGCGCCCACGGGTCGCGTAACCACCGCTCGCCATGGTCGTCGAAGAAGGCGTCGAGCGGAGGCAGCCCGATACCGATGGCGGCGCCGCCAAGCAGGCCGCGCAGCAGTGTCCGGCGCGAGAGAGGCGCGCTGCCGTCCAGGCGTCGCACGGCACGCCAGCGGCTGGCCGCCGCGGCGGCGAGCGTTGACTTGGGGCCTCCGGATCCTTGGTCTGCGCTCATGGCGTCGCCTTGGCGACCGCGAGCCGCCTGAAGCTGGGGTCCATCACGACGTCGACGAACAGCGCCCGCAGTCGCATCCCGGCGTCGCCAAAGCGATCTTCTAGGCGCTCGAGCGTCCCATGCGTGCCCTTGCCCGGGCGCCGGTTGTTGGCGAACGCCCAGACCTTCTCGACCAAACACTTACGGTAGTTGGGGTTGTTGGCGACAGCGTCGGCCAGCTCGACGGCGTCCTTGAACTGCACACCGTCGATGGCGCCGCTCGGGTCGATGAGGGCGCCATTGTCGTGGCTGCGGTAGCGGCCGATGCCGTCGAAATTCTCAAGCCCGAAGCCCGGCGGGTCCGTAAAGCTGTGGCAGCCGTTGCAGTTGGGCTCTAGCATGTGCGCGATGAGCCGCTCCTTGAGCGTCGGCGCCGCAGCAGAGGCCTCGGGGATGGCCGTGTTCAGGTTCGACGGCGGCAGCGGCACCTGCTCACACAGCAAGGCCTCGCGAATGAAAACGCCGCGAAGGGTCGCCGAGCTGCTGACCGGGTGGCTGCGGCTGGCCAGAAAGGAGACGTGGCCGAGCAGCCCGCGCCGCAACCCGCTGGCCGGCAGCGTAACCTGGCCGTAGCCGTCCTCGACCGCGGCCGGCACGTCGTAGATGGCGGCCAAGCGGCGATCGACGAAGGTGGTGCGGGTCGTGATGAGGTCCCGCATGTCGGCGTCTTGGTCGAAGACCAGCCACTCGACCAAACGCAGCGTCTCCTCGCGCGCGGCGCCGCCGAGGTCTGTCGAGAAGTGCTTGAAGATCGTCGGATCTTTGTTCAATCCCTCCAGACCGTCGAGGTGGAGCCACTGGCTGGCGAAGGCTCGGACGGCGCGGCGGGCGCTGGGCAGCTTCAACAGCCGCTCGGCCTCCTGCCGCAAGACCTTCGGTTGGTGCAACGAACCGTCGGCGGCGCGAGCGATCAGCTCCGCGTCCGGGGCTCCGCCGGCGAGGACCAGCGCCAGTTTGCCGGCGAGCTCGAAGGACGTCAGGCGGAGGCTTCCCTTGCTCTCGGGATCGGGCTCGCCAACTTCGGCGCGGTACAGCAGCTGCGGCGCCTGTAGCAGCGCGACGAGGGCGTACTCTATGGCGTCGGCGTCGGTGCCGAGCGCCGTGCCCGCCTTCAGGCCGATGGCGACGACGCGGCCGCGCTCTTCGGCGGTCGCCGGCCGCCGCCACAGCCGCGGCGCGTAGCGATCGACCAGCGCCTGTAGGCAGGCTTCGCGGCTGCCGAGGCCGCACGGCAGCAGATCGCCGAGGCGGCCAGATTTCTCGACGATCTGTCGAGCGATGCCGCGGGCGCCATCTTCGTAGAGCTCGACGCCGCGGTTGCTGACGGTGGCGATCGCTGCGCCGACGGCGAACATGCCCTCGATCGAGGCGTCTGGCTCGAGCTGCGACGGCAGCGCTAGGTCGTCGCCGAAGACATCGCTGACGACAGCCCGGTATTGCTCGCGGGTCAACCGGGGCCAGGCGGCGGCGGGCGGCGCTAGGGCGGCGTAGGTCTTGGGCTCTTCTGGCGTGTCACAGCCTGCGCCGGCGACACAGAGGAGCGCGACGAACAAGTCGGCGCACCGCCTCTGACGGAGGGCATCGGGCACAGCCAACAGCCGGTCCCCGCCCCTGCGCGCTCTCCCTGTTGTGCCGACCATCATCGATTCGTCTCCCAGGCCCGCGTTGGATCTGTCTACTCCGGGGACTTGCGTCAAGGCTTGCGCTGCTCGAACTTGACGACGACGTCGCTCTTGCCCTCGCCGGCCAGCAAGCCCTTGACGCTCTGGTCGCCCAGCACATGGCGCCGCGCCATCGCCAGGGTGTACCGCTTGATGTCGGGACAGGTCTTGTCCTTGGATCCCGGCTGGCTGCACGTCACCGCGAAGCTCTGGTGGGTGCCGTCTAGCAGATCGATCCAGGTCAGATCACAGCCGACGCAGCTGTCGAACTGCGCCTTGCCGCCGACGTCGTCGTTGGTGCCGGTGATCGAGAGCACGGGGATTTTGGCGGTCTCGTGGCCCTTGTCGCCCATCACCCCGCGATGCATCGTCCCGGCGAGTGGAATGGCGGCGACGATTCGCTCGTCGCGCAGCCCAGCGGCCATCAGCGCCATCATCGCGGGCGAGCAGTCGCCCTGACGGACCCGGGCGCCGTCTTCCTTGCAGTCCGCCTCCATGAGCTTGATGTCGAAGCTGGCGCCCGCCGCCGCCCAGCAGGTGTGAGCGCCGAAGCTGTGACCCGTGAGCACAACCCGGCTGGTGTCGGCCTTGCCGCCGCCAAAGCCATCGGCCGCGCCGAGCTTGGCGACGCGATCGAGGCTGGCGCCGACGTCGAGGTTGCGGGCGTAGTACATCCAGGTCGGCCGCGGCAAGATGGCGTCAGAGAGCAGGTTTCCGACGTGATCAGGCGCCGCGACGATCCAACCGTGACTGGCGAAATGCCACGCCAGGAACGCGCTGGAACCGGCGAAACCCTGGTGGCCGTGGCTGTACACCATGACTGGCCACTCGACGCCGTCATCGGGCGGCGTGGCGGGGGCGTCGACCCAGCTGGTGTTGTCGACGACCAAGCCGCCATGTGGGGGTGGATGGCTGCCTTGCGTCGCAGCGGTCGGATAGAAGAGGTGCAGCGGGATCTTGCGCGTGCCGAGCCCGCCGCCGGCCTCGTAGGAGACCTCTAGCTTTCGGTAGCCAACGCCGTGCGGACCGGCCGTCTGAAGCGCCCAGGCCAGCGAGGGGTGTGCGCTCGCGGCGTCTGCGTTGTCGGGGGCGTCGGCGGTGTCAACGGCGTCCGTTCCGGCGCCTTGGCCGCCGCCGTCGTTGGCGGCGTCATCGCTACAAGCCGCGGCGACCCAGCCCAAGCTGAGGGCCAAGAGCCAAGAAGCACCCCAGCGCGGCGGGCGCGAGGACGGCGGGCTCAAGGACGTCGCGCGGTGACGCCGGCCCGCTGACGCCGTGGTCATCGGTGGCGGCGCCGCGTCCCTGCAGCGCGTCGTCATCTGCGTCGTGGTCATGGGGCTCCTGCCTGGGCTGCGCCGCGACCGTCGGCTGGCGCCTCCGCCGCCGGGCAGTGTGGCACGCAGTGTCGAATTGGGCAAAAGGGAAGTGGCCACGCGGGAAAGCTTCGGCGCCGTCCTCGGCAATGCGCCGCGTCGGTGGCGAGCGCGGCGAACGTGGCGGTCGCTGCGGCGTTGGCGACGGGCGCGTCGACGATCGGGCCAGGAGGAGGCCGAGCCTTGGCCGAGGTCGCGTTGACGCTGACGGCGAGGCGGCAGCACGCGAGGCCCCGAAGAATTGCCGATCGATGTCGGGCTGCCTCTCTTGCCTCCGATTTATCGGTGGGCGCGGCGCCCCCCACCAAGGGCGGAGCGTGTCGTTTTTCCGGTTCTCTGGTGCCAGGGCCGCGACCGATTCGGCGCCCTGGGCAGCAAATTTGTCGCGTCGCTAGGCACCCTGCGCCGGCGCTGGCAGAATCGCCTCATGCACGACGCCACTCGCCATGCCCGCAGCGTCCCGTCCGCAGCCGGGCTGACGCTGGGCCGCTGGGGCGCCGGAGTGGGCTGGGGGCTGCTGCTGTGGGCCGGCTGTCTCGGCTGCGGCGATGCCTTTGTCGTGGAGCTCGGTGGTGGCGCTTCGCTCAGCCGCGGCGCGCCTGGCCCAACGACGAGCCTACCCAGCGAGGAGGCAGCGCCTGGGATGTCCTCCAACGCGGCGGGCCCTGCGGGTCACGTCGGCGGCGCACCGGCGCTGATGGGCCCAGGCGGTTTTGGACCCTGCATCCGCTGGCGGCCGGTAGAGCTCGTCGCCACGCCGGGTGCGCCGCTCTCGCTGGCACCGGTCGCCACCGGCCAATGCGCCGTGGCGGCGATGCACATCGAGAACTGTGGAACGACGCCGCTCAGCCAGCTGGCGTGGCGACACGGCGATGTGGCCACGCCGGCGGGGGCGGTCACCGGCGGCGCCGATGGCGTCGTCGATGGCCTCGAACCGAGCTGGGTGCTGGCGCCAGGCGCGGCACAGCAGGTCAAGTTGCGCGTCTGCCCACTGGTGGCGGCGCCCTATGCCATGGCGTTCGAAGTGGTCGCCCGCACCGTCGGCGTCATGAGCGCGTCGCCGTCTGCAATCGCAGAGGTGAGCGCCACAGTCGAGGTGTCCGGCACCGCCAGTGTCGGCTGCCTGGTGCCGCGCCTCGATCTGCCAGCGGCCACCATGGCCGGGGCGACGCTGCAGGCCTCGGCCGCCGACAGCCTCAGCCCGAGCGGGGCCGCCGTCACGGCGCGGTGGCGCCTGCTGCCGCCAGACCCGTGGCTCACGGCGCCACCGATCGCCGACGGCCTCGTCGCCGCCTTTGCGCCGGTCATCGCCGGCAGTTGGGGCGTCTGCGTGGCGCTCCACGACGCCGCCGGGGTCAAAGGCTGCGCCGAGGTCTGCAGCGAGGTCGCGGTCTTGCCTGCCGAGGCGCTGCGGGTGGAGCTGTTGTGGCAGACGCCGGCCGATGCCGACGCCAACGACAGTGGGCCGGGTGCGGGCGCCGATCTCGACCTGCACCTCGCCATGCTGCCAAGCGACGGCGTCGACCGCGACTGTGACGGTCAGCCCGACCCGTGGTTCAGCGCCAGCTGGGACACCTGGTGGGGCGCGGTGGCGCAGCCTTGGGGCGCTCCGACGACCGCCGATGACGGCACGCTGGTGCTCGACGACAGCGACGGACAAGGCCCCGAGGTCGCGTCCGTCCAGGCGCCCGCCGGAACCTCGGCCAAGCCGCAGACCTACACGATCGGCGTCCACGCCTGGCACGACCACGGTCACGGCGAAAGTTTGGCGCGGGTGCGCGTCTGGATCGGCGGCGCGCTGGTCGGCGTCTTTGGCCCGCAGCCGCTGCAGGCGCTCGACCTGTGGACGGTCGCCCGCGTGCGCTGGCCCAACGCGCTCGTCGAAGGCGGCGCCAAGACCGCGGAGATCCAACCCCTGCTGCAGTGCGCCCAGCTCGGCGATCCCTGCGCCGGCGGCAAGCGCTGGATGTCGGCGGGCAGCGCCTGCCTGACGCATTGCTACACGCCGCTCGGTGGCCAGGCCAGCAACCACGCTGCGCCGGCGGCCTGCGCCAAGGGCGGCTGAGGGACGTACGCGATGTCAGACGCCCCGATCGTCCTGCGCGCCATCGAGCCGAAGGGCAGCGACCTCGAAGCCGAGCACGACCTGCGTTATCGCGTGCTGCGGGAGCCACTCGGAATGGGCCGGGAGACGGTGGCCTTCGCCTTCGAGAGCGACTGCTGGCACCTGATCGCCGAGCGGCGCGGCGTCATCGTCGGCTGCGTCCTTTTTCACCCTGACGAGCCGACGGGCGGCCGCTTGCTGCAGATGGCCGTCGACGCCACGCTGCAGGGACAAGGCGTGGGTCGCCTGCTCGTGCAGGCCTTGGAGGCGCGGGTGAGGGCTGCGGGGTTTCTCACGATTCACCTGCATGCGCGCGACACGGCGATCGGCTTCTACGAGCGCCTCGGCTACACGGTCGAGGGCGACCCATACACGGAGGTCGGGCTGCCCCACCACCACATGCGGAAGCGGTGGGAGTGAAGCTGCCGACAGAGCGTTGCTGCGCCGCGCGCGTAAGCTGTCGGGACCGCGCCGTCGCTTGCGCGGGCCGGAGCCTCGCCGCCGCCCTGCCCTGGCTCGTCGCCGCCGCGGCCTGGCTGAGTGGCTGCGGGGTAGCCATGCGCGACGTCCGCTCGGCGCAGGATCGCGCCCACGAGCGGCTGGAGCGCGAGGCGGTGCGCTGGTCGGGCGCCAGCGCGCGCCTGCCGGCCGGTGCCGAGGCCGTCGTGACCATGGAGCTGCGCGTCGCGGAGGGCTTCTACGTCCCGGCACCGGGCGCGCAGGGACCGGGCATCGACGGCCTGCGCCTGGGCCCGCCGCGCCTCGCCTGGCTGGCCGCCGACGTGGTGGACATCGACCCAGAGGCGACCTGGGTGCGCTTGCCGGGCGCCACCGAGGTCTGGCCGATGCTCTCGGGCGTCCATGTCGTCCGCCTGCGCCTGCGCGTCGCCGCCGGAACCGCGCCCGGACCACACACCGTCCGGCTGGCCGCCAGCTGGCAGCGTTGCACCGTGCGCGGCTGCTCGGTGCCCCAGCAGGAGGCCGTCGTCTTGGCGATGGAGGTGTTGCAGGCCGCCGCCGGCGACGACCGCGACCTCGCGCCGTAGGGGGGCCTCGGCTCCCGCGCCGGCGCGCCGACCTGCACCGCTACCCCGCCGCCTGCGCAAGCGCCAGCGGCAGCGCCGCCGCCTGCGCCGTAGACTTCGCCGTAATTCCGCGACAACGTCGCGAAATCTGGACGTCGCCGCCTTCAACGTTATGCTCCGGAATGGGATGCAGGCGTTGGGGGTGTCGCATGGTTGGGCTGAGTTGCGGGTATACCAACGAGGTTCGTCGGCGCGCCTCTTCGTCGCGACGCGCCCCGCGACGCACGGCGCTGACGCAGCGCCTCGGGCTGGCTGGTCTTATGCTCGCGGCGGCCGGGGGCTGGGCCCTGCCCTGCGCCGCCCAGGAGCTGACGCGCGGCGGTGAGATCTGGCTGCCCCAGGCTAGCGGCGGCCACAAGCTGGTGCTGAGCCACGCCTCGGTCGAGCTGTCCCTCGCCGAGGCCGGCGCCATGTGGCAGGGCCAGATCGTCCTCGAGCTGAAGAACCCGACCGCCAAGCCGCAGCAGCTCGAGCTGAGCCTGCCCGAGCGCCCCTGCGACGTCGACAATGAGGTCTGCAACGGCCGCGACTCAGGCCGGCTGGAGGGCCTCGCTGCCTCGGTCGATGGCACCGTGCAGACGCCGACTGTGGTCGCCGAGCGCGAGTCCACGCCGTGGTGGCCGCCGATTGGCCGCGTCTACCGCTGGCGAATCTCGGTGGAGCCGCGCGCCGCCGCGCTGGTCGAGATCCGCTGGTCGACGACGCAGACGCTTGACGCTGAGGGCGTCATCGTGGCGCTGCGCGGCATGGACGGGTGGCGCAAGCAGCTCAAGGTGTTGGACGTGGGCCTCACCCTGCCCTTTCGGCCCTGGGCCTTTGGCCATCCGGCGGCGGTGGCGCTCGTGCGCTACGAGACCCGGATTGGGGCCACCGGGGCCCTGCAAGGCAAGCCTGAGACGCGGCTTGAGTTGCGGGCCAAGGGTGCAAAGTTCAAGGGGGATCTGACCATTCACCTCGACACCGCCAGCCAAATTGGCGGCGCGCTGCGCTGCCCGGATCCGCGCGCCATCGCGGCCTCGGCGAACGCCGCCGATGGCCCGACGCAGCTGCAGCGTCTGCTCGTCATGCGCAATGACGGTGAGCTGCAGACTTGCCGAGGCCTGTTCTTGGCCAGGCAGGGCTTTACCTTCCAAGACCCCGAGTTTACCGGGCGCTTTTACGAAAAGCCGATCCGCTCAGCGTCGGTGTCGCAGGCTGCGATGGCGGGCAAGGTGCGGCCCTTCCTGCGCTATGGCCTGCAGCCGAACCGGCGCTACACGCCAGATCTGCACAGCCCTGAAGACGCCGCGACCATTGACGCCCTGGCCGCCGAGCTGCGGCGACGCAAGGGCATGTAGCGCAGCGAGCCTAGCGACCCATGGCCCGGCGGCAGGCGCGGACGGCAGGCGCTGGCCTTGGGCGCCGACAGCAGGCGCAGGGCTCGGGTGCGGACGGCAGGCGCTGGCCTTGGGCGCGGACGGCGGCGCGGACTATGCCGGGGCAATGGCCTGGGCGGGCGATCGTCACGCTGGCCTTCGTGGGCGGACAGCAGGGTCGACGCGCGGGGGCCGCCCGAGGCTACAAGCCGAGGTACATTCGGGCGACGCCCTCGAGACCCTCTGGCGGGTAGCCGCGTGGGCCGGCGTACTTGTAGCCGTTAAGGTACACGGTCGGCGTGCCCGAGATTCCGGCGTTCTGGCCCTCGTTCATGTCGGCCTGGATGGCGCCCTTGAACTTGTGGGTGTCGAGCGCCGCCTTGAACTTGGCCATGTCGAGCTTGAGCTCCTCGGCGTAGCGGTCGAGGCTGGCGCGGTCGAGGCTCTGCTGGTTCTCGTAGAGCTTGTCGTGGTATTCCCAGAACTTGCCCTGCTCGTGCGCCGCCAATGACGCCTCAGAGGCCAGCATGGCGTTCTGGTGGATGCTCTCGAGCGGCATGTGCTTGTAGACGATCTTGACCTCGTTGGGGTTGTTCTTCTGGAACAGCTTGAGGCTCGGCGCCAGCTTGCTGCAGAAAGGGCACTCGAAGTCCTCGAACACCACCAGCTCGACCTTGGCAGTCTTCGGGCCGATCGTCGGGCTGTTGGTCGTGTTGAACGACTGCTGAGGCGTCTCGTACTGCGGGAAGAACTTGCCGCCCTCGATGGCCTTCTCATAGAGGTTGGCGATGGTCGCGCCCTCGGCCAGCAGCTTCTGAGCGCGCTCCAGCTGACCGTCGATCAGCTGGTCGAGTTGCTCCTGGGTCTTCTCCTTGCCGATGCGGATGCCGTTGGCCAGGATATTCGGAAAGCTGTGGGCGCCGATCTCGTTGGCCAGCACCGAGTCGCGGGCCAGGATGCCGCGGTAGGTGTGGTCGTCGAGGGCCTTCTTGAACTTCGCCATGTTCAGGCCGAGCTCCTGGGCATAGCGCTCCAGGCTCAGGCGGTCGATCGAGAACGAGTTGGCCATCAGCTTGTCGTGGTACTCCCAGAACTTGCCCTGGGCGTTGGCGGCCATCGACGCCTCGGAGGCGAGCGCCGAGTCTGGGTGCTGCGGTGGGATGATCTTGTGCTTGAAGCGCCACTGCACCTTGTCGCCGTACTTCTCGCGCGACTTCTTCATGTAGCCGGCGAACTCGGTGCACTGCGCGCAGCCAAAGGCCGAGAGCACGAGGACCTTCACCGTCGCGGTGTCTGGCCCAAGCTTGGGATCGGTGTCGTGCAGCGTGCCGCGCCATACCTGGCCCTCACCGGCGGGGGCGCCAGCGGC
>SXNM01000275.1 GCA_005777155.1 Pseudomonadota bacterium
AACGTCTACGGTCCGCGCCAAGATCCGCGCTCGACCTACTCGGGCGTGATCAGCCGCTTCCAGGACGCGATCGCCGCCGGCAGGCCGCTGACGGTGTTCGGCGATGGGCTACAGACCCGCGACTTCGTGTCGGTCTTCGACGTCGCGCGCGCCACCTGCGCGGCGCTGACCGAGCACACCTCGGTGGAGGGCGTGGTCAACGTCGCCACCGGCACCAGCATCACGCTGCTCGACCTGATCGCGGCCCTCGGGCGGGCGGCGGGGCGGGCGCTCGAGGTGCAGCACCTGCCCGGACGAGCGGGTGAGGTGCGCGACTCCCGCGTGGTGCCGACGCGGATGTGGCAAGAGCTCGGCGTCCGCGGCGCCGCCATCGCGTTCTGAAGGGGCCGGCTGGCGAGGGGCGCCTCGAGCGAGCCGGGACACTGAGGCGCCAGCGGCGCCCCCAGCGGCGCGGCGGCTAGCGCTTGTCCATCTCGTAGGCGCGGGCCTTGGTCGCCTTCTTGAAGTCTTCACGCTCGCTGCTCGGCGCGGCGGCGGCCTTCGGAGCCTGCTCGGCGCGTCTCTCCGCTTCGCCGGCGGCGTCGGCCAGCGCCTTGCTGCCGCCCTTGGCCGCCGCGTCCTTGGCCCGGGCCGCCGCCGCGCGCAGCCGCTGTTGGGCCTCGGCGCCCTGGCCGCGCGACACCATCTCGGCCGACTCGCGCATCTCGGAGCTCAGCCGGTACTCCTCATGGCGACCGACGACCTCCATGTCGCGCTCGCGCTCGACGCGGCGGGGATCGTCGGTGGCCTCGACGTCGAGGTCGGCGTGGCCGTGCAGCCGCTCCCCCTCGGCGTCCAGCAGCGCCAGCTCGACGTGGGCGAGGCTACGGCGGCCTCGGCGGTCGCAGCGCACCTCCAGCTCGACGAGCAGGCTGCGCTCGCCCTCTGAGGCCAGCTCGCCGAGGGGAATCTCGACGCCGCCGTCGCCCAACGGCTCGCTCGGGTAGCCGAGGACGCGGGTGACGCGCACGCCGTCGATCGGCTGGATGCGGGCGGTGATGCGGCGAGCGGCGACCGCCAGCATGCGCTCGATCTCGCTTTGAAAAGTCTCGCCGAGCCGCTCCGAGTCGCGAATGTAGTGGTAGCTGCCGCTGCCGCCATCGGCGACCGCCGTCATCAGGTCTTCGTTGTAGTCGACGCCGAGGCCGATGGTGCTGACCATGACGCCGTCGCGGTTGAACGTGCGGGCGATCTGCTGCAGGGCGTGCCCGCTCTGCGCGCCAACGTTGGCGTTGCCGTCCGACACCAAGAGCACCCGCAGCGGGCGCTCGCGGTCGACGTGGCGCGCCAGCTCCTCGGCGCCGCGCCGGAGGCCGCCTTCGAGGAAAGTGGCGCCCGTCGGCTCCATGCGGTCGAGCACCCGCATCAGGGCGTCGCGCTGATCGGGGTTGAAGCGCTGGGCAGGCCAGTCGACTCGGACGTCGTTGGCGTAGCTGACGAGGCTCACCACGTCGCCGCGCTCAAGGCGGCGGACAGCGGCGCGGGCGGCCTCGACGGCGTCGGTCCACTTGCTGCCGCGCATCGACCCAGAGCGATCGAGCACGATGGCGATGCCAATCGGCCGCCGAACGCCGCTACGGACGCGCTCGGCCCGCAGCCGGACCTCGACCAAGACGCGGGCGGTCTGGTCATAGCCGACGGCGGGGTGCGAGGCGCGGACCTGCCAGCGCACGGCGCCAAGGCGCTGGCCTGCGCAGTCGGGATCGATGGCCGGCCCGCGGTGGTGGCCCCGGCCTGGCGGACAGGCGAGCGCGACGGTGGAGACGGCGAGCGCGACGCCGAGCAGGCCGATGAGCAGGCGGCTGCCGCGGCCAAGGCTGGGGATCGTCGAGGGGTGGGTCGGGGTGGTGGTCATGGCTTCCTCCTGCGGCAACTGGCGCCGCGTCCGGCGTGGACGCACGAGGGTCGCGAACGATCTACACGCCGACGCCGACCGCGCGCTCGCCGCAGTTGAGTCGCCCGCCGCCTCTGGCATGCTCCCGGACCCACGCTTGGCCGACCGCCAGGCACGGCAGGACCGGGAGGCTCCGATGCGATTGGAACTAGAGCGGGCGAGCCTGATGCGGGCGCGACGACGCGAGTCCGGGGAGCCCCGTCAGCCGCTGCCGCCGTGGCTGCGCGCCGAGCTGCCCGGCGGCGAGCGCTACCGCGAAATCAAGCGCAACCTGCGCGAGCGTGGGCTGTTCACCGTCTGTGAGGAGGCGCAGTGCCCCAACATCGGCGAGTGCTGGCGCGAAGGGACGGCGACGCTGATGCTCATGGGCGAGGTCTGCACCCGCACGTGCCGCTTCTGCGCCGTCAAGTTCGACCGCGCCCCGCCGCCGCTCGACAGCGAAGAGCCGCAGAAGGCCGCCGAGCAGGTCGCGGTGATGGGCCTCGACTACGTGGTCATGACCAGCGTCAACCGCGACGATCTGCAGGACGGCGGCGCCGCGCACCTGCGCGCCTGCGTCGAGGCGGTGCGCGCCCGCAACCCGCCGACCTTGGTTGAGGTGCTCATGCCCGACTTCGAGGGCCGCGCTGGCGACGTCGCGACCGTCGTCGCCGGTGGCCCGCACGTCTACGCCCACAACGTCGAGACCGTCGAGCGGTTGACGCCGCGCGTCCGCGATCGCCGAGCCAGCTTTGCCCAGAGCCTTGGGACGCTCGCCGCTGCCCGCGCCGCCGCGCCGCAGGTGGTGACCAAGTCGTCCATCATGATCGGCCTCGGCGAGACCGACGCCGAGGTCCGGGCCGCGCTGCGGGCGCTGCGCGAGGTGGACTGCGACGCGGTGACGCTCGGGCAGTACCTGCGGCCGAGCCCGTGGCACCACGAGGTGGTGCGGTTCGCCGAGCCCGCCGAGTTCGACGCCTGGGCCGAGGAGGCTCGGGGACTCGGCTTTCGCTTCGTCGCCAGCGGCCCGCTGGTCCGATCGAGCTACAAAGCCGGTGAGCTCTACCTGCGGGGCATCGTCAAAGACCGCGCCTGACGCCCACCGGTCCCCGCCGCCCTACTGGCAGCCCTTGTTCTCGATGCACGTCTTGCCGCTGCCGCAGGCTGGGGCGGCGTTGCAGGTGCAGACCTTGGTCGAGAGGTTGCACTCGTCGCCTTGAGTCGCGGAGCAGGCCGCGGTGCCGCAGAGGCAGGCGTCTGGGGTCGTGGCGCCTGTGCTCTTCTTGCAGCTGGCGCCGATGGCGCACTCGACGTCGTTGGCGCAGACCAGCGCGCCGTTGGTGCCGCAGCTCAGGGTGCCCGTGGCGCAGTCGTCGCTCCCCGTCGTCGCCTTGCACTTCTGGCCCTTCTGCTCGAAGCCCTCGTCGGTCTGGCTGTCGCAGTCGTCGTCGATGCCGTTGCAGATCTCCTGCGTGCTGACCGGAGACTCTGTGCCGCAGACCGACTTGCCTTGCTTGTCGCACTCGAGCTTGCCGAGCTTGCACTGGTCGCTGTCAGGGCCGTCGCAGGCGGCGCCGACATCGAAGCCCTCGTCCGTTAGGCCGTCGCAGTCGTTATCCGCCCCGTCGCAGATCTCCTTCACGTCGGTCGGGAACTCGGGGCCGCAGGTCACGGACTTCTGGGCCGCGGCGCAGACGAGGACGCCGTTCTTGCACAGGTCGCTGTCGCCGCTGTCGCAGGGCTGACCGAGCGTGGGGAACGCCTCGTCGGTCTGGCCGTTGCAGTCGTTGTCGAGCGTATCGCAGATCTCAACCGTGCTGACGGGCGCCTCAACGCCGCAGAGCAAGCTGGCCTTGTCGGGGGCGCATTCGAGCTTGCCGTTCTTGCAGGTGTCGGCGTCCGAACCGTCGCAGGCAGCGCCCTTCTGGCTGAAGCCATTGTCGGTGACGCCATCGCAGTCATTGTCGATGTTGTCGCAGAACGACTCCTTGGACTGGTAGCCGGCGCCTGAGAATACGCACTGCCACTTGCCGACCTTGCAGGTCGTGACCAGGGCCTTCTCGCAAGCGCCCTGCTTGTTGCAGGTGGTCGATGTGATGTCGACGTCCTCGTCGCTCTGGCCGTCGCAGTCGTCGTCCTTGCCGTTGCACTGCTCAAAAATCGACTTCGACTCAGTGCCGTCGAGGTTGCTGGAGCAGACCGGGACCTTCTTGATGGGGTTGCACTCGACCACACCCAGGCCGCACTCGCCGACGCCGGTGCAGGGCAACCCCTTTGGCAACCCCTGGAACTTCATACCGTCATCGGTGACGGCGTCGCAGTCGTTGTCCTTGTTGTCACAGATCTCGGCCTTGGCTTGGCTGGCGGTGCCGTCGGGATCGGTCGAGCAGACGGCCACCAGGCTGACCGCGCCGCAGACCACCTCGCCGGCGCCGCACTCGCCGGAACCGTCGCAAGGCGCGCCGAGCACCACGTCGTTGTAGGTGAAGTTCTCGTCGGTGGCGCCGTCGCAGTCGTTGTCCGTGCCGTCGCAGACCTCGGGGATCGAGGTCATCGACTCGTTCTCGCAGACCTTGGCCTTGCCGGCGGCGCTGCAGGCCCAGGTGCCGTTCTTGCACTGGTCCTTGTCGTCGCCGTCGCAGGGCAGCCCGGTGTCGAAGCCCTCGTCGGTCAGGCCGTCGCAGTCATTGTCGAGCCCGTCGCAGGTGACCTCGCTCTGCTGAAAGGCCTTGATGCCGCTATAGTCGCACTGCCACTGGCCGCCGCCGCAGGTCGCGACGGTCGCCTCGGGGGTGCAGACGCCTTTGGCGCTGCAGGGCGACTGGGCGAGTCCGAGGCCGTCGTCGGTCTGGCCGTTGCAGTCGTTGTCCAGGCCGTCGCACAGCTCCGCCTTGGCCTGGGCCTGGGTGCCGTTGCCGAGCGTGCTGCACGTCACCTGCTTGTCCTTGCCGCACTGGACCTTGCCTGCGCCGCAAGTGCCCTGGCCGGGGCAGGTTGCGCCGAGGGCATGCCCCTTCCAGGCCAGGTCGTCGTCGGTCAAGCCGTTGCAGTCGTTGTCCAGGCCGTCGCAGAGCTCCTTGCCGTCGAAGATGAGGAAGGCGTCGGGGTTGGTGCTGCAGGTGGCCTTCTTGGTGCCGGGCGAGCAGACCACATTGCCGGGGCCACACGAGCCGATGCCTGTGCACTTCTTGCCCAAGCTAGCGCCGCTGTAGAGCTGGCCCTCGTCGGTTTGGCCGTCGCAGTCGTTGTCTGCGGCGTCGCAGAGCTCTTTGATGGCCTCGATGGTCTCGCTTGGGCAGGCCGGGCCCTTGCCGTCGGCGGAGCAGACGAAGACGCCGTTCTTGCACTGGTCGGCGTCGGAGCCGTCGCAGGCCTCGCCGAGGCCGAAGCCCTCGTCGGTCAGGCCGTCGCAGTCGTCGTCCTTGCCGTTGCAGAGCTCGCTCTTGTCGACGGGCGGCTCGTTGATGCACTCAGCGGTCGTCGCGTCGGCGGCGCAGGTGAAGGTGCCGGTCGGGCACTTGTCGTCGTCCTTGCCGTCGCAAGCCTTGCCGATGGGGAAGTCCTCGTCGGTTTGGCCGTCGCAGTCGTCGTCCTTGTCGTTGCAGACATCGATGATGCCGGACGGCGACTCGGCGCTGCACACCGAGAAGAGCTTGTCGGGCGAGCAGCTGACGAGTCCGTTGGTACACTTGTCGCTGTCGTCGCCGTCGCAGGCCTTGCCGACGGAGAACTCGTCGTCGGTCTTGCCGTCGCAGTCGTTGTCGACGCCGTCGCAGAAGACCTCGGTGTCGCCCTGATAGCCAGCGACGGCGCTGTAGCCGCACTTCCAGGCGCCGGCGATGCAGAGCGCGGTGACGGACTGCGGTGTGCAGACGCCGGCGACCTTGCAGGTGCTGTCGGCGAGGCTGAGGCCCTCGTTGACGCGGCCATCGCAGTCATCGTCGATGTTGTTGCAGACCTCCTTGCTGCCGGCGTAGGCGGAGCCGCCGGGCATGGTGGAGCAGATCGGCGCGCCGTCGGGGCCACACTCGACCTTGCCTGTCTTGCCAGCGCAGCCGCCGGTGCCCTTGCAAACGCCGCCGACCGCCACGCCGGCGAAGAGCATGCCCTCGTCGGTGAGGCCGTCGCAGTCGTCGTCCTGGCTGTTGCAGATCTCCGGCTTGGCTTGGCTGGCTGGGCCGTAGAGGTCGGTCGAGCAGACCGCCACGGCGAGCTCCGGCGAACAGACGACGGTGCCGGCGCCGCAGGAGCCCTGGCCGTCGCAGTCGGCGCCGACCGCCTTGCCGAAGTACGACATGCCCTCGTCGGTCTGGCCGTCGCAGTCGTCGTCGGCGCCGTTGCAGAGCTCCACCAAGTCGGCGGCCTGCTCGTTGACGCATTCGACGTCGCTGCCGTCGGCCTTGCAGGTGGCGGTGCCGGTGCTGCAGAGGTCGAGGTCGCTGCCGTCGCAGGCCTGGGCTAGGGTCGGGAAGTACTCGTCGGACTTGCCGTTGCAGTTGTCGTCGACGCCGTTGCACAGCTCCGGCTGCGGCCCCTTCTCTGGCACACACAGCACCGTCGCCTTGGTGAGCTGACGGACGCAGACCTCCTTTCCGGGCTTGCAGATGCCCTGGTTGAGGCCGCAGGAAGTCGGCGCCGCCTCTGGGTTGCCCTCATCGGTGAGGCCGTCGCAATCGTCGTCCTTGAGGTTACACTTCTCGAACGCGTTTGGGTAGATAGCGGCGTTGGAGTCGTTGCAGTCGATGGCCGTGGCGTAGCCGTCGCCGTCGCCGTCGCCGATGTCCGAGCACTTGAGGTCGGCGCCGTTGCAGTCTTGGTCGATGGAGTCGCCGCACTTCTCGATGGCGCCTAGGTAGCGCAGCGGATCGGTCTCGTCGCAGTCGTCGCCGCCGGTCTTGCCGTCAAAGTCCTTGTCGCCAGGGTCGCAGAAGCTGACCTTGCCGTCGCAGTTGCGGTCGCAGAGCTCCAGCGCCGCCGGGCCGCCGGCGTAGGCGGGATCGCAGCAGGGCTCGGCGCTGGCGCCGGGGAAGACGCCGGCGTCAGCGTCGTTGCAGTCCGCTGGCGCCTGGACGCCGTCGCCATCGACGTCGCTTGACCAGCAGACCTCGTCGGTTTGGCCGTCGCAATCTTCGTCTTTGCCGTTGCCTTTGGCTGGGTTCTGGGCGTCGCAGGTCTCAAGCAGGTCGCTCTTGGTCTCGATGCCGCAGACCGTGTCTTTGCCATCGGCGGCGCAGATCCGCTTGCCGAATTGGCAGGCGTCGGTGTCGTCGCCGTCGCAGCTCTTGCCGATGTCGGGGTAGGCCTCATCGGTCTCGCCGTTGCAGTCGTCGTCCTGGCCGTTGCAGGCCTCGATGGAGCCGACGCTGGCGTCGACGCAGGTCACCGAGACGGCGAGCCCGACGTGCTTGCACGCCAGGATACCGGGCTTGCAGGCGCCGATGCTGCTGCCGCAAGCGCTGCCCGCGACGGTCCAGACGCCCTGCTGCGCGCTGCAATCGCCCTCGGTCTTGGCGGCGGCGACGCTACAGACGCCGCCGGGGTTCTCCTCGTCGATGATCCCGTCGCAGTCATCATCAATGAAGTTGCAGTTTTCCACGGCGAGCGGGTGAATCGTCGCCGCGTCGTCGTTGCAGTCGACGCCGAGCGGATAGCCGTCCTTGTCGGCGTCGGTGAGGCCCGTGCACGTCATGTCGCTGCCGTCGCAGTCCTGGTCGACGCCGTCGTCGCACTTCTCCTTGCCGCCGGGCATCACGGTCGCGTCTTTGTCGTTGCAGTCGCCGGGCGCCTCAAAGCCATCGCCGTCGGCGTCTTTGGTGCTGCAGGCCTTAACCTTCAGGTCGCAGTTGAGGTCGCAGGCGATGGTGCTGTCCGAGACGGCGATCGGCGACGCGCCGTCGGCGGCGGGCACGAGCTTGCAGCATGGCTCCTTGGCGCCGGGGAACGCCTTGGCGTCGTAAGGCTTACAGTCCTTGGAGTCCGCGGTCTTGTCGCCGTCGGTGTCGGCCTGGGGGCACTCCTCGTCGGTCTTGCCGTCGCAGTCGTTGTCGATCTTGTCGCCGCAGAGGTCGATGCTGGCGGCCAGCACCGCGCTCGAACAGGCGCCGCCGAGACCGCCGCTGGCGCAGACGACTTTGCCGCCAGCGCAGGCGCCGGTGCCACAAGGTGCGCCGAGCGGCAGCGTGCCCTGCGGCGTCTGCAGCGTGGTGCCTTCGTCGGTCTTGCCATCGCAGTTGTTGTCGGTGCCGTCGCAGACCTCGATGGTCGGCAGGACAGCCGAACACTTGGACCAGCCCTGGTCGGTGCAGACCTGAGCGCCGTTGCAGGTGCCGATCGGCGTCTGGAGCGCGCACGACCAGACCTGGCTCACCTGCGCGGCGCTGCAGCTGCAGGTGCCGTTGGCCGGCACACACAGCTCGCCCTTGAGGAAGCTCTGGCACACAAAGCCAGCCGGGCAGGCCGCTTGGCCGCCGGCCAGCTCGTCGCAGGCCAGGCCGCAGACCGGCTCGGCGCCGCCGAGATCCTTGAGGCAAGCGCCCTGTGGGCACTGCGCGTCGTCGGCGCAGGGCTTGCACAGGTTGCCGGGCAAGGGCAGGCAGTAGTGGAGCGTCGAGCCGGACGAGGCGTCAATGCCGCAGCGAAAGCCTGCCGGGCAGTCGCCGTCACAGGCGCTGGTGCACAGCTTTGGGCCGCCGCCGTGCGCCAGGCAGAGGCCTGTGTCGCATTCGCCGTCGGCGGTGCAGGTGGCGGCGAAGGGCAGCAGTGCGCTGACGTCGCTGGGCGCGGCGTCGTTGGCGTCGCTCTCATCCTCGGGGGCGGCGTCGGCGTCCTGGCCGGTCACTTCGGCGTCGGTGCCCGCGCTGCTGTCGATGGCGTCATTGGCGCTGTCACCGGCGTCGGTGCCGGCGACATCCTCGGCGGTCTCGATAGCGCCGGTGTCGCCGGTGCCGACTGGGCCGAGGTCGGCGTTGGGATCGGGAGCGAACGTCGTCTCCAGGCAGGCCGGGCTCACGGCGGCGACCAGGGCGAGCAGCGCGCACAGAGCGGCCTGGCGGATCGCGGGCGCGGGCCTCGAGGGCGTCGCGGCGTCACCGTCCGGGCACCGCATGGCGTCGGCTGTGGCGCAGCGTCGGGCGGCAGGGACAGCAGCCGCGGCGAGGCCGAAGGGCCGGCTTGGCCGCTGGGCGGCAGCGGGATCGCGGTACTGTGACAACAACAGGCCCTCCGAATCTGCGCCGCACGGCGGCGGGCGGCAGCGAGACCCCCGGAGAGTATCTTTCGTGGCGCTACGCTTCAACCTCCCGGCCTGTCGAGGCGGCGGGCGAGGATTGACCACTGGTTGCTCGTCTGCCGGCCTACCGCCCGCGCCGCCGTCACGACGAAAAGGCCGCTGCGGTCGAGCCAACGCTGCGCTTCGGCGGCGCCGTCGTTGCGCGCGTGTTCAAACGGTGTCGCCTCGACCGAGATGGCGTGGGCCTTGGCCGCCGCCTCGGCGCTGCGGAGCAGGCCAAATGCGACATTGTCGACCAAGAGCAGCCGCCCGCCCGGTCGCAAGACCCGGTGCGCCTCGGCGAGGGCGCGCAGGGGGTCGCGCAGGTGGTTCCAGGCGCGCAGCACTAGGACGTGGTCGGCGCTGGCGGCAGGCAACGGCAGGGCCTCGCCGACGCCGCGCGCCAGGACCGCCCGCGGCAGCGCAGTGCGGAGCGCGGCGAGGGCTGACGCCTCAGGCTCAATGGCGACGTAGGTCAACGTGGCAGCGTCAGTCGCCGGGCGCAGCAGGTCGAGGTAGCGCAGCGGACCGGCGCCGACGTCGACGACGACGCCGCCCAGGCCGGCGATCTCCGCCCGCAGCCACGCCTCTTCGGCGGCGAAGGCGTCGGCGCCGTCACGCAGACGCCAGCGCGCAGGTAGTCGAAGGCCATCGCTCAGCTCCACGGCCGGGGCGCTCTGCTGCAGCATCTTGATGTCGTTCGCGAAGTCGTCGAGCCGCGCCTTGTCCGAAGCGTCGAGCCAGAGCTGGCCGTCGCGCGCCAACTCGGCCTCGATGCCCGCGGCGGTGGCGGCGCCTCCAACCGCAAAAGCCGCGTCGGTGCAGACAAATCGCCGCACAAGCGCCCGCCCTTCGGCCAGCGGCTCGACCAGCAGGGCGGCCGCGACGGGTGGCGGGGCCTCGCCCTCTAACGCAGCGACGGCCAGCGGCAACGCCAAGGCCTTCAGCTCGGGGCCGGCGTCGGCGGCGAGGGCGGCGCTGAGGTCGAGGTCAAGTGCAGCGTCCTCCACAAAGTCGGCCTGGTTGCTGATCGATGACGTGGGCGGCCGGGGACCATCGTCGAGGCGTTGGCGCGGCCAGCCTGGGCAGCGGTCGGCGACGGGGCAGGTGCGGCAGTCGGACAGGACGTGGGGCACAGCTGGCGTGGCGGGCGACACCTCGATCGCGAGGTCGAGGATCAAGCCCGATAGTCCAACGGGCTCGCCAGCGCCGGACGAGCAGAGCGGCCAACCGAGGGAGGCGAGGCGTGGCCGGACCGTCCGCAGCCGCGACAGCGCCTCACGCAACGCCGCGAGGTGGGCCCGCAGCGCGCCGGCCTTCGGCGGACGGACGACGCAGAGCGAGAGCGCCGTCAGCGGACCCTCGCCGTCCACAGCGTCTCCGATCGCGGCGGCGGCGGTCGCGGCGTCGAGCGCCACAGCGACCGCGACGCCTGCCCGCCGCGCCTCGGCGGCCGCTGCCAGCGCAGCAGAAGGGTCGCCCGGATCGTCGACCAAGAAGGCGTCGGCCCCCGCCGCCCGCAGCAGCGCCGACGCCCGAGCCCGGTCGGCCGGGCGCTGCAGCCAGAGGCGCAGCGTCGGCAAGGGCAGCGAGCGCAGGCGCAAGGGCCGTCGCGCCAGCGTCGGAGTCGCCGGTTCCGCCGAGTGGGCCGAGCCAGACATGCGGTCGCCTCACGCGCCCCGGCGAGATGCCGGGCCGTTCGGATGCAACCACCGCCGACGAGGGGTGGCAAGCAGCGTGCCCCTTGACCCCACCGAGTTCGCCGCCGACCATGTCGCCGCGATGCCGCTCCTTGTCCTGCCAAGCCTCGACGCGGTCGACCCCAACGCCTGGGACGCGCTCGGCGGCGACGACTTCCCCTTTGTCAGCCACGCCTTCCTGCAAGGGCTTCAGCGCACGGGCTGCGTCGGCCAGGGCACCGCCTGGGCGCCGCGCTACCTGCTCTGGCTGGACCCCGCCGACGGCGAGCTCGACGGGGCGGCGCCACTGCCCCAAGGGTTGCTGCGGCCGCGCGCCGCGGCGCCGGCCTACCTCAAGACCGATGGCCGAGGCGAGTACGTGTTCGACTGGGCCTGGGCCGACGCCTGCGCCCGGGCTGGCCTGCCCTACTATCCGAAGCTGGTGGTGGCCGCGCCCTTCGCGCCGGCGAATGGTCCGAAGCTCTTGGTCGGCCGCTGCGGCAGCCGCGCCGAGGCCGATGGGCTCCGGCGAACGCTCGCCGAGGGCCTGTGGGCGCTGACGCATCAGTCGCGCGGCAGCTCAGCGCATGTGCTGCTCTGCAGCGACGACGACGCCTCGGCGCTCGCTTTTGGCGCTCAGGCCAGCTCCGCCGACGTCGGCGGGGCGTGGCATCGCCGGGCGACGCTGCAGTACCAGTGGCACAACCCAGGCGTCGGCGACTTCGAGGGCTTCCTCGGCTCGCTGCGCTCGCGGGCGCGCAAACAGATCAGGAGCGAGCGGCGGGTCGCGGAGGGGCACGGCTTGCGGCTTCAGGTCGAGGGCGGCGACCAGCTCTCGGCCGATGACTGGCAGGCCGTCGCCGACCTCTACGAGCGAGGCTGTCTGCGCTACGGCAGCATGCCCTACCTTCGGCCCGCCTTCTTTAGCTGGCTGGCGGCGCACCTCGCCGGCCGCGTGGTCTGCGCCACCGCGCGCGACGATGACGGCGAGATCGTCGCCATGACCTTGAACTTCCTCGGCCGCGACGCCCTGTATGGCCGCCACTGGGGCGCAGTTCAGGAGTGGCCGATGCTGCACTTCGAGCTCGCTTACTACCGCCTCATCGCCTTCGTCGCTGAGCACGGACTCGGCCGCCTGGAGGCGGGTTCTGGCGGCGACCACAAGCTAGCCCGCGGCCTGCAGCCCACCGTCTGCCACAGCCTGCACCGCTTCGCCGATCCCCGCCTCGCCGTCGCGGTGGCGGGATTCCTCGACCAGGAGCGTGAGGCGGTGGCGCAGGCGCAGCAGGCCATCGCCGCCCAGGGCCGGCAGCGGCGCGGCGAGCTGGGGTCTGACGATGGGCCGACGCGCGAGTCCCGGTCGCGGGCTCAAGCCCCGGACGGGACTCCGGAGTTTTGACGGCGGCGACGCCGACGTGCCATCGAGCCGCGCCGCGGTGGGGA
Source organism: Pseudomonadota bacterium (assembly GCA_005777155.1). Taxonomy (GTDB): domain Bacteria; phylum Myxococcota_A; class UBA9042; order UBA9042; family UBA9042; genus SXNM01. The sequence goes on from SXNM01000275.1 coordinate 12,302, forward strand.
AATGACCATGAGACGAGGGCCGCCCGCGACAAGTCAAAGCCTGAGAGCCAGGGCCCCAATTCCGAGCCCAGAGCCCCGAGCCCTCCGCCCAAGTCGACCCTGTCAAAGTGGCGCTGGCGGCGCTATCGTGGTATGCGGGATTGCGCGCCCGAAGGAGTTGCCCCCGCCTTGACGCCTAGCCCAGACGGAGCCCTCAACGACCTTGCCGGCGCCGCCAGCGGCTCAGCGCCGTCGTCGCTGCTCGAGCGCGAGATCTCGGCCGAGCGGGGTCGCGTCGTGCCCTTGCTCAACGCAGTGCGGGCCGGCGGAGTCTCGCTCGCCTTCGCCTTGACGCTGTGGCAGGCCTACGGAGTTGAGCTCGCGGTCTGGCGCTCGATGGTGCCGATCTTCGGCGCTTGGTGGGCCCTGGTTGTGGCGCTCAGCGCCGTCGCGCTGTGCTTGCCGGACAAGGCGCGCCTCTTCGGCTGGGTCTGCGCCCTTGTGGACTTTCCCCTCATCTTTGCGCTGCAGTGGGAGTCGCTGCCGCTGTCGCTCTCTCCGGGTGGCATCGCGGGCTTCACCCTCGCGGTCTACGCGGTGCTGCTGGCCATCTTGACGCTGGTGCTTGATCGCTGGCTGCTCGTGGCGGGCGCGGTGATGGGCGCGACCTTCACGGTGCTGTTGCAGCAGGCGGCGCACATCGACGCTGGGGCGCAGGGGCTGACCGTCGTGTTGATGGCCCTGTGCGCTGTCTGCCTCGGCAGCGTCGTGAAGCGCATTGGCCGGTTGATCGGCTCGGTGACCGAGGGCGAGCTCAAGCGCGAGAGGCTCGGCCGCTACTTCTCGCCGGAGGTGGCGCTGCGGCTCGAGGGGCGCCACGACTTGGAGTCGAGCGCCGCCCGCGAGGTCACGGTGATGTTCACCGACATCCGCGGCTTCACGTCGATGAGCGAGCAGCTCTCGCCCGAAGCGGTGGTGGTGATGCTGAACAACTACCTGACGCGCATGGTCGGCGTCGTTTTTCATCACGGCGGGACGCTCGACAAGTTCATCGGCGACGGGATGATGGTGTACTTCGGCGCCCCCGAGCCCGATCCAGAGCACGCGATGAAGGCGGTGCGCTGCGCCTTGGAGATCATCGAGCGCCTGAATGAGCTCAATCGCGAGCGGGCAACGCGCGGCGAGGAGCCGCTGCGGATCGGCATCGGCATCCACACCGGCAAGGTCGTTGTCGGCGACATCGGATCGCAGCAGCACCGGCTCGAGTACACGGTCATTGGCGACACGGTGAACCTCGCGTCGCGCATCGAGGGGCTGACCAAGCAGCTCGATAGGACCCTGCTGGTGTCGAGTACGACGCGCGACTCGGCGGGCGACGCCTTTGCCTGGAAGCCCTGCGAGCCGGTGTCGGTCAAGGGCAAACGCGATCCAGTGTGGACCTTCACCGTCGAGGGCTAGCGCGCGATCGCGGCATCTCGTCGCCAGGTGGCGTCGCGACGGTGGTGGCAGCGGCTATGAACCGCTCGGCCACGGCGCGACCGCTGGCGCCGCGACCATGGCGTTGTCGGTGGCGGCGCCTCAGCATCGCTCGCCGCAGCTCAGCAGAAGTTCTGGGTGGCGAAGACCTTGCCGCTGGGGTCGAAGGCGACGCCGATCGCGTGCGACCGCCAGTAGGCTCGCAGGATGTTCTCGCGGTGGCCCGGGCTTTCCATCCAGCCCTGTACGATGCGGTCAGCGATCTCCGCCGTCGTCCGCCAACCAAAGGGCGTCCGTGACCTGTCCTCGGCGACTTGGTGGCCGGCGAAGAGGTGCGTCTGAGCGAGGTTCTCGCCGCCGGTGGCGAAGCGGCTCGGCCCTATCGGGACCATGCACTTGAATCCAGCAGCGGCGTATCGGCTGCTGAACGTGCCACCATCGGGCGCGGTGTGGCTGAAGTACTCGCGCCGCGCCATGTCGAGGCTGTGGCCGCGCGCCGCCCCGACAAGGCCGGCCTGCCAGGCGAGCGGCGCCAAGCCGGCGCGGGCGCGCTCCACGTTGACGCGCTGGTGGACGGCGGCGGCCAGCTCGTCGCCGACGATGGCGCGAACCGCGGCGGGGCGGGGGTGGGCGAGCGTGACGTCGTCGCTGGACTCTGTCGCCGCTGCCACCCCGCCGCAGCTGGCGAGCATCAGGGCGAGGCCGTACGGCGCCAGCCAACGCAGGGCGACGCGACTTTGGGCCAAGCGACTGGAGGCCAGGCGACTTTGGGCCAGGCGACTTTGGGCCAGGCGACTTTGGGCCAGGCGACTGGAGGCCAGGCGACCGAGGGCGGCGGCGCAGGCGTCGGCGTGGCAGCGTGCGTCGCCGCGCTGGCAGATCGCGGTCGTCGTCTGGCTGTTCGGCATCGTCAGGCCTCCATTGCGGCGCGGTCGCCGCCGCGGGCTTCGGGCAGGCCGCCGGCGTCGGCATCGGCGGCAGACCCCGGCACAGGCCGCGTGATTCACCGAGCGGCGGGCGGGCGGCGGCTGCGAACCGGCGCTTGAGCCGGCCTTCGCCTCAGCGTACACGTTCGGCGCAAGACGGGGCCGCAGTGGGCCGCCAGCGACCGCTCCCTGGAGCCTACCCCATGCCCGACCCTGCTGGCACTACTGACGACCGAGGCGCCCCACCGGCCAAGTCCGCCATCGTCGCGGCGCTGCGGGCGGCGCTTGTCGCGCGGCTACAAGCGGCGCAGTCGGCAGCGGCCGCGGCGTTCACCGCCGCCACCGAAGAAGAGGCGCGCGCCGAGAACAAGTATGACACGCGGGCCCTCGAACAGAGCTACATCAGCGCCGGCCAAAACGCCCGCATCGCGACGCTGCGCGACGCCATCGCCGCCGTGAGCTTCCTGACGCTGCCTGCGACACAGCTGACGCAGATCGGACCGTGTGCGCTGGCGCACGTCGAGATCGAGGACGACGCGACGGTGCAGCGGCGTTGGCTGTTCGTGCTCGACGTCGGCGTCGGCGAGGCCGTGGTGGTCGACGGCGGCGAGGTCCACGTCTGCGACGTGCGCGCGCCCCTGGCCCTTTCCCTACGCGGCCGCGGCGCAGAGGACGTCGTCGCGCTGCCGAGTCGCGCTGGGGGCGCTGCGCGCACAGTCACCGTGCTGCAGGTGCGCTAAAGCTGCCTCGACGGCGCCGTGGCGGTCGCGCCGGGGCGCGGCGCGGTCCACACCACAGGCGTCCCATCGTGCCCCGGCCACGGTGGAGCGGCGAATGGACACCTGGGGCGACGTGATTGACCGCCACCATGGTCTGTGGCACCGTCCCCAAGGCGCCGCTCGGACCAAAAACGCCGCTGTTGCCCTGGGCATGCGGACTCCTGGTGCGGGCCAGGGCGCTCGAGTTGCGCCGAAGGGAGCCTCGATGCCCGCCGCCCGACGCCTCGAACACGGATGGGTCCTTTGGACGCTCGGCGCGCTGTTGGCGGCGGCGCCAGCGCCGGCACAAGCGGCCGCCGACCCGGTCGCGCCGGGGGCCGTGGCGCAAGGCGACGGCTGGTGGACCAAAGGCGATCTCATCGACTATGGCATCATCGCCGCGGCCGCCGGCGTCTATTTCGGCGTCCACGCGCTCGCCCCGCCAGAGGTCTCTGGCATCGGGCCGGACTTCGACCCCAACAAGCCATCGGCGATCTTGGCGGCGACCTACAGCGATCGCTTGGGCCGACGCCATCTCGACGAGGACACCGGCGAGACCGTGCCGACGGCGCGGGTCGGCGTCGCCATCCCGGTCGTCGCGGCCTGGTTGGTGCTGCAAGAGGGCCTGCCGGGATGGATCGGCGGCAAGCCTGGCACCGCCCGCCGCGTCCACGACACGGCGGTCGGCTTCACCGAGGCGGTGGCCTTGACCCTCGCCGGCACCGAGGCGCTGAAATACGGTTTTGGCCGCCTCCGCCCGGACTTTCAAGATCGCGTACGTCGGCACTACTGCAACCTGGACGACAAGCAGGGCGTCGACTGCGCCGGGTTCGCCGGGGCGCCGCTCGCCGACGAGGCCAAGGACGCCGACAAGGTGCTGGCAGACGGTCGCCGGAGCTTTCCGTCGGGGCACGCCTCGACCTCGTTCGCGCTCGCCACGTACGCCAGCCTGGTCACGGGCGGCCACTTCGTCTGGGGTGAGTCGGCGACGCCGACGAGTCGCGCCGTCGGCGTGCTGCTGCAGACGACGGTCATGGCCACGGCGGTCTTTGTCGCCGGCTCGCGCATCGACGACGGGCGTCACCACGCCTCTGACGTCCTGACCGGCGCCGCGGTGGGCTTTGGGCTTGCCAACCTCGCGTATTGGAGGCGCTTCGGCGTCGACGGCCAGCCGCTGCGTGCCAGACAGGCCGGCGCTGTCGGGCTGCGGGACATCGAGGTGGCGCCGGGGCCGAGCCCGCTCGGGGTCAGCCTCGGGCTGCGCTGGTAGGAGGTGACGATGGTTGGGATGCACGGCTGGCGTGGCCTCTGGATCGTCGCGCGCGGGGTGGCGGCTGCGGTGGCGCTCTCGGCGCTCCTGGCCGGGCAGGCGCTGGCGTGGCAGATCGACGACCCGATCCACAACGCCTGTCACGAGCGCATCTCGCACGAAGCGCTGCTCCAGGCCGGCTATGTCGAGCCGCCGCGGGCGCCGACCGGTGTGGACGCCCAGCTTCACGGCGGCCTGCAGTTCGACGCCAGCGCCTACGACAACAACGTCTACGCCCTGTCACTGGTCCTGGGCGTGCGTTGGCCCGACCTGCACGGCGCGCCTGACTTCGACTTCGACGACCTCGCCCACGTCCATAACGCCCGCGGCGGCCAGGGTGAGCACTGCCTGCGCGACGAGCTGCAAGAAGGTGTGGCCGGCGACCTCGCGGCGCTGCGCGACTGCCGGGCCACGATTGAGGCGCTCTACTGGCAGGCGCTCTTGACGCTCGACGCCGCGGGCGGTGTAGCGCCAGACCACCGGGTGTTGGCGACGACGAATGTGCCCTACATGGGTCGGGTCGAGCTGCAGCTCTCGGGCTACTACTGGCATGCCGGGCGAGCCCTACACGCGATCCAAGACAGCTTCACGCACACTTTTCGCACGCCGGACCAACGCAAGGTGTTGCACGTGTTCAACTGGTCCGAGCAAGTGCGCTGCACCCTGGAAGAGGGGCGCGACGGCCACGGCCACGAGTCGGTGCTCGACGACTGCGAGAACGACAACCCGACCACCAAGCCACGCTATGACGCAGCCGTGCAGGCGTCGAAGGAGTTTCTGGCCATGTTGAACAAGAAGGGTGGCAAGGCAGAGCGAATGGCGCGGATCCAGGCCTTCTTGGACGACTGGTTCACCTATCAGCCGGGCTGCGACGCCAGCAACGCCTACTGCGACCACCCGACCAAGGCTTTTCTCGCCACCAGCCCCGATTCGTCAGCGGCGACGGGCATGTGCGAGGGCTGCCAGGCTTGCCCGCGCGCACTGGAGGGCGGTCGAGGCCCCGTCGCGCTGGTCGTCGCTGCGCTGTGCCTGCTTGGGCTGCGGCTGCGGCGGCGCGGGCTGGCCGGTCTGCTGCTGGCGGCATCGCTCGGTCTGTTGTCAGCGCCGAGCAGCGCCTGGGCCGCCGACACCGGCCTGCACGCCGAAGTCCGCGCCTCGTTCAGCGTGCAGAACCCGGCCTATGCGGTGCAGGCCAGCGCCGGCTGGGCGTTTCAGCGTTTCGAGGTCGGGCTCTTGGCAGAGCTCAACCCCTGGATGAGCGTCGAGCGGCGCGCGATGAGCATGGGCACCACCAACCTCGGCGCCTATGCCCTCGTCCGTCACCGGCTTCGGCCCGACCTGGCTTGGCGGGCCGGGCTCGCCTACGGGGTGTCGATCCTCAACGAGGACATGATCGGTACGGACGCTGGCACCAGCGGGCACTACATCGGCGTCCGGCTGCTTGGCCTCGAATGGCGCTTCGCCGACGACCTGACCCTGACCGTCGATGGCTTTGACCTCGCCGTCGCCGCGCCGCAGATGACGGGCTGGCCGATCGTCTACGCCCAGCAGCGCTTCTCCATCGGCATGCGCTACTAGGCCGACCGGCGCCCCTCTGCAGCGATGTCCGAGGCGTCGGCATCCCTGCGCTCGACGCCGCTGCGCGTCTACGGCGAGCCGCGGGGATGTCGTCTAGCGGTGAGGCGCCGCCTCGCCCATCAGGCGCCGCCGGCATCAGCGCGCCAGCGCGGGAACTGCCTGCAACCGGCGAGTCGGAGCCTTGTCTGGGGGCGCCGCACCGACGTGGCGCCAAGGAGTCAGCCGAATGAGTCTGCCGCACCTGCAAATCAAAGACGTGATGAGCCCCGCACCCTGGACCTGCGCCAGCAGCGACAGTCTGCACGACGCGCAAGAGGCGATGGTGCGCCACGGCATCCGCCACCTCCCCGTGCTGGATGGCGCGCAGCTGCTCGGCGTGCTCTCCGAGCGCGACGTCGCAGTAGCGCTCTCCCTGAAGGGCGCCAACGCGAAGAACACCACCGCCGGCGAAGTCTGCGCCCGCGACCTCTACGTCAGCCACCCGGAGAGCCCGTTGGCCGAGGTCGTGGCGGCGATGGCCGCCCACCGCTACGGCTCGGCGGTGATCACGAGCGGCGGCGACACCGTCGGCATCTTCACCACCACCGACGCCTGCCGCGCGCTGGCTGGGCTGCTGACGCCCGGCAGCGACCTGTTGGCGCACCGTTGAGCGCTCCGGCCCGGGCTCGCCCGTCGGCTGGGACCTGGCGCTAGCGGCGGGTGCGGCGGGTGCGGCGGCTGCGCCTTGGTCGTGACCTCGCGGGTCTTCGTGGCCCACCCCGCCCAACCCGGCGCCCTCTGCACGGCGCTTCGAGGTCTGGTGGTCGCCTCTGCCTCTGGCGGAACTTGACACTCAGTGCCAAGTCCGGCGAGGCTGCGGGGCAGTGACGCAAGTTGGGGGGCGCCTCGCGCCAACCACGCCGGAGGGCGCCATGGCGATTCCAGCTCAGGGCCGAAGCCGCGCCGACATCACGGCTGACCTAGACGCTTTCAAATCCAAAGATTTGGCGTGGCGCAGCGGTCGCGTGTTCGGCTACACCTATGACGCCGGAGCCGAGGTCGAGCAGATCGGCAAGGAGGCGTACGTCTCCTACCTGACCGAGAACGGCCTCGATCCGACCGTGTTTCCGAGCCTGCTGCGGCTCGAGACCGAGATCATCGGCATGGTCGCCGCCAACGTCGGCAACCCAAACGCGGTCGGGCACTTCACGACGGGCGGCACCGAGTCGATCATGCTCGCCGTCAAGTCCGCCCGCGACCACGCCCGCTACCGCCGTGGCATCGCCGAGCCGCGGATCGTGGTGGCAGATACGGCGCATGCCGCCTTCCACAAGGCCGCGGCGTACCTTGACGTCGGCAAGGATGTCGTCGCCACAGACGCCAATTTCCGCGCCGATCCAGCGGCGATGGCCGCCGCCATCGGTCCAGACACCGCGATGGTGGTAGTCAGCGCCCCGAGCTACGGCCACGGAGTCATCGATCCGGTTGAGGAGATCGCGGCGATCTGCCTACAACGCGGTGTGCTCTGCCACGTCGACGCCTGCGTTGGCGGCTGGATGCTGCCCTTCATGGCGCGCGTCGGCTGGCCGGTGCCGCGCTTTGGGCTCGACGTCCCCGGCGTCACCAGCATCTCGGTCGACCTGCACAAGTACGCGTTCTGCCCGAAGGGCGCCTCGACCGTGCTCTACAACGACCCAGAGCTGCGCAAGGCGCAGATCTTCGCCTGCGCTGGCTGGACGGGCTACACGATCGTCAACCCGACCGTGCAGTCCAGCAAGTCGGGCGGCCCGCTCGCTGCGGCCTGGGCGACGCTGCAGGCGATCGGCGACGCCGGCTACCTCGAACGCGCGCGCGAATTGTGCGACGCCACCCGGGCGCTGCTCAGCGGCGTGGCCGAGATCCCGGGCATCAGCGTCCTCAGTCAGCCGGAGTTCTGCATGGCGGCCCTGGCCGGCGAGCCGCTGCGCGACGGCGGCGCACCGGTCTCCGTCTTCCACGTCGCTGACGAGATGCGTGCCCGCGGCTGGTACGTCCAGCCTCAGCTCGGCCTCGGCGGCTCCCCGCCCAACCTCCACATCAGCCTGCAGCCCGGCAATACCGCGGCGGTGCCTGGGATGCTCGCCAGCCTGCGCGAGGCGGTCCCCGCTGCGGCGGCGCTGCCGAGCAGCGGCCTCGCCGACACCATCGGCGCCCTGTTCGCCGATGGCGTGCCCGCGGGCTTTGGCGCCGAGCAGGTCGACGAGCTGATGGCGATGGCTGGCGTCGCCGGTGCCTCGCTGCCGGCGCGCATGGCGGGCATCAATGAGGTATTGCAGGCGTTGCCCACCGTGGCTCGCGAGGCCATGCTGGTCGCGTTTTTTGGCGTCCTGTACCGCCGCCGCGAGGCCTAGGGCGCCGCACGCGGACGCTGGGAAGCGAAGATGAAGCAGCCAGAGCGCCCTGCGCCCCAAAGGGCCGCGCCCCGAGCCATCCCGGTCTCGACGCCCACCGCCGGCCCTTTCGCCGATCGCCCCGCAGTCTGGCTCGACTGGAAGGACCTGACCGGCGAGGACATCGACGCCATCCCGCGCGAGCGGGCGGTGGTCTTGGTGACCGTCAGCCCTCTCGAGGTCCACGGCCCGCACCTGCCCGTAGTCTGCGACAACCTCGAGGCGGAGGCGCTGAGTCATCGCAGCGCCGAGAAGCTCAAGGCCCTCCACCCAGAGATCATCTTTCTACACTTGCCGCCCATCTATGTCGCGGCGGACGTCTTGCCGCACGTCGGATCGCTGGCCTTTCGGCCCTCGACCATCGAGCGGGTCCTGGAGGACCTCGGCCGCTCGCTCTGCAAACAGGGCTTCAGGCGCATCTGGGTGTCGAGCTTTCACGGCGGCCCGCGGCATTTCGTGCCGATCGAGATCGCCTGCGATCGCGTCAACCGCCGCTACGGTGGCGCCATGATCTCGGTCTTTGGCCTCCTACTCAACCGGCTGACGGGCGGCTCCACCAGCCTCGACGGCGTCCTCGGCCATGTGCCCGGCGTCGTCGCCGCCGACCTCGCCGGTGACGCCCACGGCGGCGCGGTCGAGACCTCGATCTTGCTCCACTTGGCGCCCGACCGCGTCAAGGCTTGCTGGCGCGACCTGCCGCAGCGCACGGTCGGAATCCAGCTCGCCGAGCGGGGCATTGGGCCGCTGGAGGAGCCGGGAAGGCGGCCGAGTCTGGCCGGCATGATTAGTGGCTTTCGGCACAAGATCAAATACTTCCATGACGAGACCTACGCAGGCAACCCGGCGGTCGCGGACCCCGCGCATGGCGCCGCGTTTGTCGATATCCTGGCCGACCACACCGCCGTGGCGCTGGACGAGGTGCTCCGTCGCCAGCGCCCACTGCGCGCCTGCCACTCGCCTTTGTTTCGAATTCGTTGGCTTTTCTCCAGCGAGCTCGTCGGCAAGGTCTTTGAGCGTGCCGTCGGTTATCAGAGCCGGGTGTTCTAACACGCCGCGAGGCGAGGCCGTCGTCGCGCCTCGCCTGGCGCATTTCCAGCCCGACGACTCGACGCAATTGCTTGACCGCAGGATGTATTCCCGGCAGCGTCACGCGACCTTGCGGCTTGGCGACGGAGCTAGGCCATGAGCAGGCACGATGAGATTCCGACGCGGGGGTTGCATTGACGAGGATCTACCGAATTCTGTCGCTCGACGGTGGCCCATCGACCATTGGCTACTTGCGACTGCTGCGCGTCATCGAAGAGCGCCGCCCCGGTTTTCTCGACAAGGCAGATCTGCTCACTGGCTCTTCCGACGGTGCGTGGGCGGCGCTCTTCCTCGCCTCCCGGCCGCCCGGTACATCCGGCTTGGACGCGCTCAACCAGTGCATCGCCTTCAACGAGCATATCGCCAACTCGCTTCGGCTCGGCCCGGTCGGAGCCCTGAGGCTGCTCTCGGGCGTCGTCTCGGCGATCGACAATCACGCCCTGGTGCGCGAACTGTCCGAACTCTATGGCAACTCCAGCGATGGTCAGCCGCATACGATGGGCACATTGCACCGCGACGTATGCGTCGTCACGTACAACTTACATCTGCAGCCGGTGAAGCCTGGGGTGCGCTTTATCCATAATCTCGCGCGCCACGGCAAGGCAGACGTCCCTGAAATGGATCAGTTTGGGAAGCCAGACCTCCTGCTGCCGGCATATGATGTCGCGCTGCGGAGCGGTGCGTTCCCCATCCTCATGCCAGCGCGCCAGGGCTACCTCGACGGCGGACTGTTCGCCAACAACCCGGCGATGTGCGGGCTGACCCAAGCACTCGCTTACCGTGAGACGCTCGGTTTCGGCGATCTCAGGGACTGCGTGATGCTCTCGACCGGCGCCGATGACGGCCACGTCGGTAGTCGAATCCTAGACTGGACTGTCAAGAAGAATTTGGACCTGCCATGGGGATGGGCGCCTTGGCTGCTTGTGCCGTGGGCGCCGTTGATGCTCCTCAACGCGATAATGAGCGCGTCGGGCCGAGGCGTCGCGTTTCAAGCCCATCAGCTGCTGCGTGAGCGCTTTCTACGGCTCGCGCCGCCGATGAGCGCCCCCTTTGGCCGCGAGATGTTGCGATTCATGGCAGGTCAACGGCGCAGGTTATTTGTGGAGGCGGACACGGTCGCCGCCAACTGGGCTGCGGGCACAGCGGACGCTGAGACTCGGCCGACCTTGAAGAGTACGCTCGATTGGCTTGACACCGTCTGGTTTGCGTAGCCGAGCACTACCGGTCGCCCCGTCGCCCTTGTCGACTGATCTTGAAGGCGCGGGGCGCATCCCGGCCACGCGGCATTTGCGGGCGCAAACAGGACATTCTGGCGGCTTCGCCGGCTGTGGCTAGCGCGTTACAAGCGCGCCAACTTCCGGAAGTGGCCGCCTGGGCCCGCGCCCCACCAGGGCGTCTCGGCGACGGCCACCGCTCGACCCCGCGGGCGAGCGCCTGGCTGGCGCTGGGGCCGGCCACGCGCCTGGGCCTGCGCTGCCATTGAAGCGCGCACCTGTCACGCGGCGAGCTTTGCGGCCCAAACCGGACGCGCCAGGGTGGTCCAAGTTGGCCCAGCCAATGAGGTGAATCCAAGTAACTGCGCTTGATTGACGGATTGGCTCCGCTGCGCCTAGCATCTGGAGCCGCGGCTCGCTGCACGGCGGCGAGGTCAAAGTCCATGACTGTGGCGCCAGGTGAGTTGATTCGCGTGCATGCCGTCGGCGCGGGTGCGCTCACCGGCCCCGACGTGCTGCGGCTCCAGGCTCAGGTCTGCGGTGGCGCGTTTGGCGCGCTCTGGCGCGGGCTGTGGGGCGATTCCACCGTGTTCGTCGACTCCCGCGACGGCCCCCCGGAGTGGTGGCCCGAGAACGCTCCGGCGCCGTGGTTGCCGCTGGTGGGCGGCGCCTCGCTGCCCCATGGACGCGGCGCGCTCTACCAGCCCTGGGACGGCGCGCTGCTTGAGGAGCGGAGCGGCGGGGATGGCAAGGGCCTGTTGCCGGTGCGGCGCGCGCTCGGCATCGCCATTCAGGTGGCGCGCGGTCTGGTGTGGCTACACGGCCGAGGCAGGGTGTACTACGCGTTGACCCCGGACCACGTGCTCATCGATCAGAGCGACCACGTGGCGCTGCTCGGCGTTGGGCACACCCGGCCGCTGGCCAGGGAGCACGCGGAGGGCATCGACCAGCGACACAGCGACGCCTCGCTGCCCTATTTGGCGCCGGAGCAGACCGGCCGCGTCGGGCGTCCGGCTGATGCGCGCACGGACCTCTACGGGCTTGGCGCCCTGTTGTACCGGCTGCTTGGTGGCCGAGCGCCGGTGAGTGGGCGCGATCGCTTGGAAGAGCTGCACGCGGTCATCGCCCGCCAGCCGGCGCCGCTGCCGGTTGATGCCACGCTCAACGCGTTGCTGGCGCGGCTGCTGGCCAAGGACGCGCACGACCGCTACCAGACCGCGGCCGGCGTGCTCGACGACCTGGAGCGGGTGATGGAGGCCGTCGAGCGCGGCGGCTCCTTGGGCTCAATTGAGCTTGGCCTGCGCGATCGCGCGGAGCGGCTCGTGCTCCCCGACGGGCTTTTTGGCCGCGACCATGAGCGCGCTGCGCTGTTGTCCGCCTACGCCGCCGCAGACGCCGGTCAGTGCCAGGTCGTGCTGGTCACGGGCCCAGCCGGCAGCGGCAAGAGCAAGCTCATCGCTGAGGTGCGGCAGTCTGCCGACAGCTTGATCTGGGGCAAGTTTGATAGGGCGGACGGCGGCAGCCCACACGCCGCATTGGGCCGGGCCCTGGACGCGGCGCTGACACGCGCACTTGGCCTAGCCGACGATCGCTTGCAGGCGCTGCGTGGCCGCGTGATTGAGCTAGTCGGGGCCGACATTTCGGCCTTGAAGCCCCTGGTGCCGCGCCTCTCGCTGCTGGTCGGTGCCATCCCAGACGAGGCCGTGTTCGAGCCTGAGGCGGCGTTGCTCCGATTGCACCGCGCCATCGCCGCCCTAGTGCGCGCGCTCTGCCCAGCCGTCCAGCCTGTGGTCCTGGTCATCGACGACCTGCAGTGGGCCGACGCCTCGACCTTCCGGCTCCTCGGCGCCATCAGCGCGCTTGAGCCTCGCCTGCTGCTGGTAGGCGCCTATCGCGACGACGAGGTCGGGCCTGATCACCCCCTCAAGGCATTCACCGCCGCGCACGAGACCCTCCACATCCAGGTCAACGAGATCAGCCGCGACGCTGTGGTCGAATTCGTCGCCGCGGCGCTGCAGACCGACGCCGGCACGGTGCGCGATCTGGCCCGCGAGCTCCACGCGCGCACGCGGGGCAACCCATTTTTCCTGCGTTGGTTTCTGCTTGAGCTTCACCAGCGCGGCTCTCTGAGCGTCGACGACGAGGGCAAGCTGCGCGTCGATCTCGCCGAGGCTGGGGCGATGGGCGTCGCCGATAATGTCGCCAGCCTCCTCGCCAACCGAATGGGTGGCCTGAGCCCGAACGTCCTGCGTTTGCTGCAGTCGGCAGCGGTCGCCGGCACCTTCCTGGACCTACCGCTACTCGCCGAGGGCTTGGGCTGGGACGAGGCGACGATCGAGGCCTGCGTCATCGACGCGCTGCAGGCCGAGGTACTCGACGCCTTGCGTGGCGGCAGCGAGCGTCGCTACCGCTTTGCCCACGACCGCCTGCGCGAGGCGGCGCTGGCGGCCCTGAACCCTGAGGAGCGCTCAGCGCTCTCGCTGTCTTTGGGCCGCGCGCTCTGGCGACGCGTCGATGCAGATCCTTTCGAGCTCGCCATACTGCTCAACCCCGTAGCCCAGGCGCTCGACGCCGTTGAGCTGAGCCGCCTGCGCGACATCAACATGGTCGCGGCAGAGCGGGCCATGAAGTCGCGGGCACACGACGCCGCCGGGCGGCTGCTCGACGCCGCCTGGGCCCAGCTTGGCGCGACGCCATGGCAGACCGAGCCGGCGGCGGCGCTGCGGTGCCGCACGCTGCAGGCAGAGCTGAAGCTCCAGAGCGGCGACACCGACCCGGCCATCGCGCTGGCGCATGACGTTCTGGCGAATACCAAGGCGGGCATGGACCAGTCGCGGGCGCTGCTGGTGATGCAGACCGCCTACGGCACCACCGGCCGCGTCAAGGAGGCGCTCGACGTCTGTTATCAGCACTTCGCCCTGATGGGTGAGCCGATGAGGCGCCTTGGCACGATGGCGTCGATGTCGGTCGAGCTCGGCCTCTCGCTGTGGGAGATTCGCGGCAGGGAGCCGGAGGACATTGTATCGCTGACGGCCATGGAAGACCCACGCAAGCTCGCGGTCCTGCATGGGATCAGCGGGTCGTCTGGCCTCGTTGACTCTCCTTTCGGTGTGATGCAGCGCGCCATCCGCTCGCTGCGAATGACACTGCGCTACGGGCCTTCTCGCGACTCCGCCTTCGCCTGCTCGACCTATGGCGCCATGTTGGCGGGGCCGCTCGGCAAGATGGCGCTTGGAGAGCGCTTTGGGCTCGCCGGGTTGGCGCTGACCAAGCGTTTTGGCGCCCAGGACATCGAGGCCCGGGTCCTGACCAACTACTACGCCTTCGTCTCGCACTGGAGCAACCCCTTCCGCGACACGATCGCCGGCATCGAGGAGGCGCTGCGCTCGGCCCGCCGACACGGCGACGTCACCTTCATCGCTGGCTCGTCGCTGTTCGTGGTCCAGACCCGTTGGCTCGCCGGACTCCAGCTCGATCGCCTCTTGGTCGAGGCGCGGGCCCTGCACAAAGATCTCGCCAGCGACCCGCACAACCAGCACCGCATGGCCGCCTTGGTCGCGGTGCTCTCGTTCTTGGCCGAGCCCGAGGCGGCACGCGCCCGCATCGAGTCCGACCTGCTCGCCGAATTCGCAGGCCTCGAGCACCCTGAGGACCAGTTCACGACCGTCCAGCTCATCGTCCTGCGCGCCCTGGTAGCGTGGTACGCCGGCGACCTGAACTTGGCGCGCGCCGAGTTCGACCGTGCCCGGCCGCTGCAGGACGCGCTCTTCTCGATGCCGCTGCTGGTGTGGGCCCGCGCCATCGACGCCATCAGCGCGCTGCAGGCGTCGGTGGGCAACGCCGCCGCCCGCCGCAAGGCGCAGCGCCTTGCCCGCAAGGTCCGGCGCTGGTTGGCGCCGCGCGCCGCGCGTGCCCCCTTCAACTACGGCTTCGTCTTGGCCTGGCTCGACGCCGAGCGGGCGCAGGCAGACGGCGACGAGGCCAACGCGCTCCAGGCCTACGCGCAGGCGCTGGAGCTCGCCGAGCGCAACGGCTTCGTGCTCGATCATCGAATCTTGCAGCTCCGCTTCGCGGACCTCCATCTGGGTGCCGGGCGCGTCGGCGCGGCGCGCAACCTGCGCCAGTCCGCCTTGCAGGGCCTCGAGGACACCGGTGCACGCGGCTTGGCGACGGTATTGCGTCAGCGTCTGGGCGTGACGCGGGTAGCGGTGGCGACAGAGATCGCCGGCGACGTCGACGTCGAGACGCTGGGCCGCGCCAGCGCCGCCATCGCCAGCGAGCTGCAACTCGACCGGCTCCTGGCCCGCTTGACCTCGTTGCTGCTGCAGAACGCCGGCGCCCAGCGCGCGGTGCTGGTGACGACGGGCGAAGGCGGCTGGCGGGTGGTCGCGGAGGAGGGCCCCGACGGCTACCGACAGCCGCAGCTGGCGCTGGATGACGGCGGCGACCTGCTGTGTCTGTCGGCGGCGCGCCTGGCGCTGCGCGGCGGCCAGCCAGTCGCGATCGACGACGCTGGACGTCACGACACCTACCGCCACGACCCCTACGTCATCGCGGCGGGTGCGCGCTCCATCCTGACCCTGCCGCTGCTTCGGGCGGGCGAGGTGACGGGCCTCGTCTACCTGGAGAACCGACTGAGCGCCGGCACCTTCGACGCCGCCCGCGTCCGCGCGGTGAGCCTGCTGGCGGGTCAGATCGCCTTCGCGCTCGCCAACTCAGGGCTCTACGCCGAGACGCAGGGCCTCAAGGTGGCCTCCGAGCGGTTCGTACCCAAGCGCCTGCTCGAGGTGCTCGGTCGGCGCGACATCCGCGACGTCGCGATCGGCGACAGCGTCGAGGGCACCATGACGGTGATGTTCGCCGACATTCGGCGCTTCACCTCGTTGTCGGAGGGCATGACGCCCAAGCAGACCTTCGCCTTTGTCAACGAGTACCTACGACGCATGGAGCCGCTGATCGCGGCCCACGGCGGCTTCATCGACAAGTACATCGGCGACGCGATCATGGCGGTCTTCCCCAACGAGGCGGACGACGCGCTGCGGGCGGCGCGGGCCATGCTGGAGGCTGTTAACGTGTACAATGTCGAGCACGGCGAGCTCGGCATGCCGCCCCTGCAGATCGGCATCGGCCTGCACCGTGGGCCGCTGATGTTGGGCACGGTCGGCGGCAGCCAGCGCATGGACGGCACGGTCATCGGCGACACGGTGAACCTCGCCTCGCGCATCGAGAGCATGACCAAGACCTTGGGCCACCCGCTCCTGTTCTCGGGCCAGCTGCGGGCCTCGCTCCGCCGGTCGGGCGACTTCCAGATCGACGCCTGCGGACTGCAGAGCGTGCGCGGCCGCGATGAGCAGGTGGAGTTGTTCACCTTGACCCTTCGACAGCGTCGCCCCTTGAGCCTGACCATTTGAGCTGTCGCTGGCGACGTGCGATGAAGTCGGCGGACCCTTTGTGCCGGGCGCAACATGCGCCGGTCACGAACTTGGCCGCAATGGGCGCGCTCGGCCGCGCCACGGTGGCCGACGCCAGCGCCGCCCGAGAGCGCCGGCACCACGCCTGCGCCCTCGGGGCTTTAGCCCTCACGGCGCTCAGCGTCGTCGTCGGACCCGCGACACCCTGCGCCGCGGCGCCGCATCGCGCCCTCTTTGTCGGCAACAGCTACACCTACGGCAACGCGCCATTGAGCTTCCCCGACCGCTACCGAGCGCTGCGCGAGGCGCTGGGCGGTGGGCCGGTGGTCGCCGAGAGCGTGACCAAGGGCGGCTGGACCTTCGCCAAGCACGCCAGCGACGCCAAGACCCAGGGTGAGCCGCTGCAAGCGGCCTTGCTCGAGAGCTGGGACACCATCTTTCTGCAGGGCCAGAGCCAGTTGCCTGGGTTCTTTGGCGTACCCAATGGGCCATTTCCGGCCGAGCAGAAGGGCTTTGTCGGCCTCGTGCTGGCGGCGTCGGCTGCCAGCCCGCGCCTGCTGCTGCTCTTGACCTGGGGTCGGCGCGATGGCGACAAGGCCAACCCAGCGTTGTTCGGTACGTTCTCGGCCATGCAGGGGCACCTAGATGCCGGTACCGCGGCGCTGGCTCAGGCGGCTGTGGCGGCTGGCGTTCCGGTGTCGATCGTCCCGGTCGGCGGCGCCTTTCGCCTCCTGCATGACCTGGAGGCCAGCCCAGGCAGCCGCTTCGCCAGCCTGTATGACGCCGACGGCTCGCACCCATCGCCGCTCGGCAGTCACCTGATGGCGCTCTGTGCCATCGCCGTCGAGGGAGAGGTCGACCCTCGCACGCTGGCCGCTCCGGCGGGGCTCGATGCGGTGGCGGTGGCGGAGATCGCCGAAGCAGCGGCCAGCGCCTGCTACAGCCCAGCGGCCGGTGGGAGCGGCGCCGACGGTGGCGCCGACGG
>SXNM01000276.1 GCA_005777155.1 Pseudomonadota bacterium
ACCATACTGGCGCAGAGGTCGGCGCCGCGCGGCATGTCGAGGGCCACGACGGCGCCGCGCCCGACCCCAGCGCGGCGCAGGGCGCGCTCGATTGCGACGCTGCGGCGCCACAACGTCGCGCCGTCGACGTCGACCCACGCGACCCCGGCCTGCGTCGCGGCATCGACGCGCACTTCGCGGACGAAGACGCGCCGAGGCTCAGCCACCAAGCGGCGGCGCAGGCGGCTAGAGAGGTCGGTGCTGATGGGCGCGGCCGAGGTCATGGCGCAGCGAGGTGGCGCGCCCTGGCCGGGCCGGACGCGCAGGGAGAAACAGCGAGCCTCGCCGTGCCGTTCGGCGCGTGGGCGGTCGGACGCTACCATCACGACGACGGCGTGGCCAGCACGGATGGTGTCAGCGCGCACTCGGCAAGCAGCGAGTATTGCCTGGGATTTGCGCCAACCCGCCCGCACCCGCTCCCGCCGTCAGCCTTCACCTCGAGCGCCGATTCCGTCATGTTACCGCAGCGCTGGCCGTCCTTCGCCAGCAGCGACGGGGATCGCCTGGCACCTAGTCCCAGGCGGCCAGGCGCTCCGTCGTCATCGGCCATCGCGGTGGGGCGGCACCGAGCAACACCACGGCGGCGCGGGCTGCCGGGCCGACGTCAAGCTCTGCGAGGGCGAGGTCGGCAGGCGGCAAGCTGTCTGGCTGCGGCACAGGCCATAGGCGCGCTGTCGTCGCCGCGAGGTCCACGATCAGCGCCTGCGGGTCACCGGCGAGCCCGACGCCGCGGGCCTTGAGCGCCGCCTCCTTGGCCACCCAGCGGCGATAGAAGGCGTCGAGCCAAGCCGGGGAGCCGGGCGATGGCGGCATGGCGGCGTACTCGATGGGGTCGCAGATCTTCCTCGCCACTTCGTCGAGGTCTGGGGTCGGGCGAACGACCTCGACGTCGACTCCGATGGCGCGGCCCAGGGCGACGCCGCAGACGACGAGCGCGCCGCTGTGAGCCACGTTGACGTCGAGATCGTCGAGCGCGCCGACGCCGTCTCCGATGTCCAGAGCGCCTCCGTCGCTGGCGCCCGTGCCGCCTTGTGCCAGCGCGACGGCGGCGGCGTCGACCCGGGCGAGCCTAGGTTTGGCGCCTGAGCCGGGGACGACCCAGCGCCCGGCCTGCGGTGGGTAGCCGGTGGCCGCGGCCCAGAGCAGTCGCGCTAGGCCGTGCGCCGCGACCGAGCGCGCCCGATCGGCGGGGGCGATGAGGGCGTCGAGGCGCGCCCGCTCCGCCCCCTGAACAAAGGACGCCCACAGCGCCGGCGGGTCGGTCGGCTGCAGGCGCATGACCGCCACCGCCGCGTCGTCGGTCGCGAAAGCGAGCCAAGCCGTCGGCAGGCCTTCAAGCTGTCGCGCCGCCAGCGCCGCCAGCGACAGCGTCGGCCCATTGGGCGCCGAGTTCACCGCGTCCGCCTGACCGCGACCGCCACGCGTCAGTGTGGGCCGCCGACGCTGCCCTGCGCCCCAGATCGTTGGGGTCGTCGGTCGCCTGCCGAGCGGCGCCGGGCGGCGCCGGGCGAATGGTACGCGAGAGTGGTCTGGCGCCTGTGGCAGCCTGATGGGCCTCGCGCTGAGCTTGTCATCGCCGCTGACTCTCCCCGAAGCGCATCGGCCGGCGCAAGGGCGCCCGTGGGCGCCGAATTCGCCGCAGCGAAGCCCATGTCCGCCTGCCCTGATTGCCTCGATCGCATCGGTCAGCTAGTGTCGCGGCCGTTGCGACGTCGGACGAGCGGGCCCCTGCCCCATCGCCACGAGGAGAACCCCATGACCTTGCCACGCCCCATCCCGCACGGCCCCCTCGACGCTGCCAACGGCGCCGAGCCAGCGCCGCGCCCAGCGCCGAGCGGCCGCGTCAGCCTGGAGCGCCTCGACGCCAAGGCGCGCCAGGAGATCGAGGACCGCCGCTTGGAGCTTGAGACGCAGATGCGCGCTGAGCTTGAGCTGCTGGCCCGCGGCGAGCGCGAGGCCCTCGGCCTGCACGACGTCGATCACTTCAGAGACCGTGACCGGGGCGCCTTCAGCAAGCGTGAGCGCTCGACCATCACCATCCTGACGGGTGGCCTGACGATCTCGCACGATCAGCTGATCTCGGCCGGCCTGCGCGGGATCGGCTACCGGGTCAAGCCGCTGGATCCGCCGGACCTAGCGGCGCTGCGCGTCGGCAAAGAGTTCGGCAACCGCGGCCAGTGCAACCCGACCTGGTTCACCGTCGGCAACCTCGTCAAATTCGCTTTGCATCTGCGCGACGTCGAGAAGATCCCGACGGACGTCATTGA
This sequence comes from Pseudomonadota bacterium, assembly GCA_005777155.1. Classification (GTDB taxonomy): domain Bacteria; phylum Myxococcota_A; class UBA9042; order UBA9042; family UBA9042; genus SXNM01. The sequence continues at coordinate 2,307 of SXNM01000276.1, forward strand.
GCGCGACTACGTGTTTCTGACCGCCGACGCTTGCGGCCCGTGCCGCTTCGGCTCGTACAAGACCGAGTACCGCAAGGCGCTGGCGGACGCCGGCTTCCCGAATTTCCGGGTCATGGTCTTTCAGCAGAAGGGCGGCCTCAACCAAGAGGGCGGTGGCGACGACGCGGCGCCTGGCCTCGAGATGAACCCCGCGTTCTTCCTCCGCATCCTCCTCGGCATCGTCGTCGGCGACGTCATCAACGCGCTCGGCTACCGGGTCCGCCCCTACGAGATCGAGCCTGGCGCCACAAACCGCGCCATCGCCGAAGCGCGGGCACGCCTAATCGCGACCTTCGAGACCCCCGGCGCGCTCAAGCGGCTGCCGCTCGACATCATCGCCATCCGACGCACGTTCGCCGCCATCGCCGTCGACCGCAGCGTGCTCAAGCCGAGGGTCGCGATCATCGGTGAGTTCTGGGCGATGACGACCGAGGGCGACGGCAACTACAAGATGCCGCAGTTCTTGGAGGCTGAGGGCGCCGAGGTTGAGGTGCAGCTGGTCACGGCGTGGCTGCTCTACAACCTGTGGGAGGTGCGCTGGGACAGCGCCCGACGCCTGCAGCTCGCCGGCGTCGACGGCGGCCGGTGGGGCCTCGACGGCGTCGACGGGCGCCAGCGCGTGCTGGCGATGCGGGCAGCCGACAAGGTGATGCGCGCGGTGTTCCAAACCTTTGCCCACGCCGTCGGGCTTCACGGCTACCACCTGCCCGACATGGACGAGGTCGCCGAGGTCGCTGGCAAGCTCTACCACCTGGAGAGCCGCGGCGGCGAGGGTCACATGGAGGTCGCCAAGCTCATCCTGCACACGGTGCACAAAAAGGCGACGATGACCTTGTCGGTCAAGCCCTTCGGTTGCATGCCGAGCTCGGCTGTGAGCGACGGCGTGCAGGCCAAGGTGCTGTCTGACTACCCCGAGGCGCTCTACCTGCCGATCGAGACCACCGGCGACGGCGAGGTCAACGTCAAGAGCCGCGTCCAGATGGCGCTCGGCCGAGCGCGCGATCTCGCCAAGGCTGAGGTCGAGGCGCTGGCCACCGCCAAGGGCATCAAGAACTGGCAGGAGGCCGTGGGCAAGCGCTGGGGCGCCAAGCATGCGCTCTACTGGCCGCGCCACGGCGTCGCTGGCACCAGCAGCGCGGCCCTTCTCTAGCGGCTTGCGGCGCCGTCCTCTGGCGCAGACGGCGGCTCGGCGCTGGCGCTAAGGCTGGTGGCCGAGGCGGATCGTCAGCTTTGGGTGACGCTTCGCCAGCACCCGCAGCCTGGCCAAGCTCGCCGCGTTCGCCTCGTGATCCTGTGTAAATTCGACTGGCTCGACGCTGTTTTCCCAGCCCCAGCGGGTGTGGCTGGTGTCGCCGACGAGCAGCATGGGCCCGGTCGGCGTCCGCACGACGTAGGCGGTGGAGCCCGGGGTGTGGCCCGGCACGTGCAGCGCAAAGACCATACCGTCGCCGAAGATGTCGAGCACGCCGGCAAACTCGCCGTCTGCGTCGGCGCGGAATTGCCACTCGCCGATGGCGGCATGACCCTCGAGCAGGCCATCGACGCTGCCGGCGAGCGCGAGGTGCACCATGGCCCGATAGTCGGTCTCGCCCGGGCCAGCGTAGATCGCGGTCCCGGCAGGCACGTCGGGCATGCCGGCGATGTGGTCGATGTGCAGGTGCGTCAAGAACACCCCGGCCAGCGGTCCCCGCTGCTGGGCCAGCCAGTCGCCGAGTGGGGCGTGGAAGACCATCTTCTCAAGGTGCAGCTCGCGACGAACCAGCCAGCCGACGCCTGAGGCGGCCGGATCGTCGCGGAAGGCGCGCGGCACGCCGGTGTCGACGACGAAGAGTCCGCGGGTGGGGTGTCTCAACACGTGGAACTAGATGTGCATCCTCTCGTCGCGGTCATGAAGACCCGCCGCCTTCGCCTTGGGATGGTCGAGGTTGAGCAGGCCTGAGAGCGGCACCGGCCAGTCGGCGCTGATCACCGTCTTCACGGTCACCGTGCCAGGCAGGTCGAGCACCGCCGTCATGGCGCGACTCGATCGCGGCACGCCGAGCTCAGCGACCCGCACCGGGTGGCCGGAGTAGGCGCAGGCGCTGACCCAGAGCGCGATGGCGACGTAGAGGTGCGAGGTGACGGCGAGTGGCGTGCGGCCACGACGCGACGGAGAGCCTGCGCCCGACGAAGATTCGGCGCGCGACGAGGGTAGGCCGCGCATGGTGAAGCGGATAGGCATGGTCTCGGAGTCTGGGTTACGCGGCGGCGGCACACAAGGCGCCGCGACGACGCCTCTTCCCATCACCAGGCGGCGCGGGTAGGCTCGCTGGCGCGTGGCGACCTAGGACCCAAGTCTGCGAGCAGCCGATGACTTCGAGCGCCGAGAGGCATTCGCCAGCGCCCACCCCGGAGCGCGTCACCTTTGACGCCCTCTGGCAGCACGCCGACATGGCGCGACGTACCGCTGGCCTGACGCCGGGCCGGACGCTGCGGCCGGGGCTGCGGCTGGGACCCAGCAGCGGGGTTGGCGGCGACAGCCTGTGCGACCGCGGCCTCGACGACGCCGACCTGGACGTGGGCGAGCCAGACGATGACGCCGCGCCGACTCCGCTCGGTGCCGATGCCGACGGCGAGCTCCTCAGCGATGTCAACATGGTGGAGACCCTGACGCCACCGCCCGACGAGCAAGGCCTGCTGGAAGCGCCAGACACCGCGCTGGCGGCCCGTCTGCAGACCCTGCCGCGGCTGCTGCGCGCCGAGACCGGTGACGCGCCGCCTGAGCTGGCCCTCGGCGTCACGCTCGGCGAGGGCGGGATGGGCGTCGTGCGACAGGCGCGTCAGCTGGCGCTCGGCCGCGAGGTGGCCGTCAAGTCGCTGCGGCCAGAGGCGCGCCACCCCGCGGCGATGCGGCGACTCCTGGCCGAGGCCATGGTGGCGGGTCAGCTGGAACACCCGGAGATCTTGCCCATCCACGCCCTTGGTCGCGATGAAGACGGCGCTCCGCTCTTGGTCCTCAAGCGGGTCGATGGCGTGAGCTGGACCGAGGTGGCGCGGACAGCCAATCACCCCTTGCTCGAGGGCCAAGAGCCGATCGTCTGGCACCTGCAGGTGCTGATGCGCGTCTGCCGCGCCGTCCACTTCGCCCACGGCAAGTCGATCTTGCACCGCGACCTGAAGACCGACAACGTCATGATCGGTCGCCACGGTGAGGTCTATGTCCTCGACTGGGGCATCGCGGTTGCGCTCAGCGATGATGGCTCCGGGGCCATCCCGCTGGCGCGCGACGCCGATGAGCTGGTGGGTACGCCCACCGCCATCGCGCCAGAGATGGTACAGGCCAAGGGGGCGCTGCTCTCGCCACGCACCGACGTCTTCCTGCTCGGCGCCATCCTGCATGAGCTGCTGACCGGAGCGCCGCGCCACGCGGGCCGGGAGGTGGCCTCGGTGCTTTTCGCGGCGTTCCTCAGCGCACCCCACGTCTACCCGGCGTCAGTGCCCGCCGAGCTGGCGCAGATCGCCAACCGCGCCTGCGCCCGCGATCCAACCGCGCGATTCGAAGACGCAGACGCCTTGCGCCTCGCCCTGCATGGCTACCTGGAACACCGGGCCTCGACCTTGCTGGTGCAGAGCGCCGAGGCGCGGCTCGCCGACTTCGCCGCGGCGTTGCTGCGCGCCCGGGCGGCCCTGGCTAGCGCCGTCGCCGCGGAGGGAGAGACCGCCCACGCGAGCCGCCGCCGGGTACCCGACGCGACCGAGGCCACCTTGGCGGCGCTACACCGGCCGGAGGTGGCCGCCGTCCGTCTGGAGGCTGAGCGGCTCGCCAGCGCCGCCCGCGCCTCGCTGCAGGAGGCCGGCCGCGCCTGGGCCGACAACCCCGCGGTGCCACGTCTGGAGCGTCGCCTGCGCCTGGCGGAGGCCGGGTGGCAGCTCGACTGCCTCGACGTGGTCGCCGTCGAAGTGGGCCTGCGCGGCCTCGAAGGCGCGGAGGCCACTGGCCTGCTCGATGGCCTGCAGCGCGCCAAGCGGGCACGGCAGATCTGGCAGCAGCGCCAGCAGCGCGAGCGCGACGACGCCGACGCCACGATCGGCGCCCGCACGCGCACCTTCTTCGCCGCGGTCATCGGCGCCTGGTTTAGCGTCACACCGGCCGTGGGCGCAGTCGCCCGCGACTTCTTCGGCTGGCGGCCTACCTTCGGTATGCACTTGGCCGCTGGCTTCGTCTTCTGGGTGCTGGTCGTGGTGGGCGCGGTCTGGGCGCGGCAGACGATGCTGCGTACGCGCCTGAACCGCTCAGTCCTACGCACGGGCGCCGTGTGTGCGCTCGCGGTCACCTTTGAGCGGGTGCTGGCGGCCATGCTCGGCTTGTCGTTTGACGCCATGATCGCGCTCGATCAGTTCACCTTCGGCCTGACGATCGCGCTGATGGCCGCCGGCGCCTGGCCGCGCTTGTGGCTGGCGTCGCTGGTCTACTTCACCGGCGCCTGGGTCTCGTCAGTCATGCCTGAGGTCAGCCTGTGGGCGCTGTCGGCGGCGACCTTGCTGGCGATGACGCTGGTGGCGTTCCAGTGGCGTCCGGCAGACTACGCAGGCAACCGCCTCATTCAGCTGGCGGCGCGTGAGGTGCTGCCCCGCCGCGAAGTCCGAGATCTGCCGCGAGCGCCTTGAGCCCATGCGCCGCATTGCTCCGGCATGACGTGAGGCGTCGCGAACGCAGGCCCGCAGCCGGCGACTGGGCGAGCGCGCAGTAGCCATCATCGCGCTTGCAATGGCACCACCGCGCCTAGATTGAGGCGAGGGGCCACGGCCCCAATCGATGCAGTCAGCGCCGCCGCGGTAGCCGCGAAGTGGCCGGGAGTTCGCCATATTCCAGAGCATCCTCGTCTTGACCGACCTCACCGACACGACGCGCTTCGCGTTCGGCCCGGTGGCGGCGCTGAGCCGGCTCCTGCCCGGTGTGCGCGTCCAGCTCGCCCACGCCGTGGTGGGCACGACCGATCAGTATTTTCTCGACCCGAGCTTGCGGGCCGCGATCGATGGCAAGGCGGTCGCCAAGGTCCAACAAAGGCTCGACGCCCTCGTGGCTGAGCTGCGCGCGCTCGGCGTCGACGCCAGCGGCGCCATCGAGGTCGGGTCGCCGTACAACGTGGTGTTCCAACTCGCTGAGCACTTCGGCGCCGACCTGATCGTGGTGCCGACGCGCCACCAGCACAGCGTCGTCCGCCGCATCTCGCACTCGGTCACAGCCCGCGCCATCCGCGCCCACGCGCTGCCGGTCATGACGGTGAGCCAGCACTTGGGCGCGCGTAGCGGCGACTTCGGGACGTTCCGAACCGTCCTGCACCCGGTCGACTTCGGCGCCGGCCAGGTGGCCGCGACTCGAGCGGCCGAGGATTTCGCCGCCAGCACGGGCGCCACCCTGCGGGCCGTGCACATCCTGCGCCGTTTCGACGTCGACTCGATGCTCGACGATGACGAGGCTGCGCGAGCCGCGGCGTTGGCGGGTCTCGAGTGGGCGCAGACCACCGCCGAGGAGCGCCTGGCAGACGTCGTCTTGCAGATCAAGCGCGTGCGCGCCGCATCGCTCGTCTTGCAGGCGGAGACAGCGGGCGAGGGCATCGTCCAGTACGCCCGCGAGATCGGCGCCGACTGCATCGTCTTGCCGGCGCTCGGCCGCGACAAGGTCCGCACCCAGCTCATGGGCTCGACGGCCGAGTACGTCATCGGCCACGCCCCCTGCCCAGTGCTGTTCCATGACGGCGCGCTCGACAGGTGAGCGGGCGTGCGGCCGCGCGACCTGACCTGGGCCCGCGGGCTGTGACCGACGGCGGCGGCGCCGGGAGCGGACCCGGCCAAGGCGCCTGCCCTGCCCTGCGCGGCGAACCAGACAATGGCGGTCCATCGAGCGCGCCATCGGCTGGCCGGACAGTCGCCGATGGAACCTGGTCGACACGCGCCTCACCTGGCCGCGTAGGCGCTGGCGAGAGCTGCGCGTCACCTTAGCCGGTGCAGATGCCATGGCATGCGCCAGCAACTCGGGCTGGCCGCTCGCTCAGCCGGGGTGTACCCTCGGCGGGCGCCTACTCGGCGAATGCGGCGCGCTAGAGGCGCTCCCTGCTTGGCAACGTGGGCGCCGAATCGGACGGGGCGCTGGTTCGGGTGAGCCGGAAGGTGACACCACTCCGGCTTGGGGACGCCGAGCCCCGAAACAGACCGCGAGAGGCGCGGCCAGAAATCGCCTGTCGCGTCTCTAGGTCTCGTCCGGCCCCTCCGCATGAGGCCACGGGCGAGGCCCACCACCTGCAACCATCGGGGTGACGCCGTGATGACGAGCTCCGCCGACGCCGCCTTCGACCTCGTGATCGCGGGCGCGCTGCTCTTCGACGGCGATGGAGACGAGGGGCGCCTGGCAGACGTCGGGGTGCGCGCCGGCAAAGTGGCCGCCATCACCGACAGTGGGGGCCTGGGCGCTGCCGTCGCCGAGGCCCGGCTCGAGGGCGCTGGCCTGTGGCTGACCCCTGGGTTCATCGACCTCCACACCCACTACGACGCCGAGGTCGAGGCGGCGCCGGCGCTGCTGGAGTCGCTGCGCCACGGCGTGACGACGGTGATGCTCGGCTCGTGCTCGATCTCGGCAGCGGTCGGCGAACCTGAGGATATCGCCGACATCTTCTGCCGCGTGGAGGGCATCCCGCGCAGCCTCCTGCTGCCGTTGCTGCAGGCGCGCAAGGACTGGCAGACCTTTCCGGGGTACCTCGACCACCTGGCGACGCTGCCGCTCGGGCCGAATGTCGCCGCCTACGTCGGCCACTCCAACCTGCGGATGGCGGCCATGGGCTTTGCGCGCTCGCTGCAGGCCGGGGTGGGCCCGACGGCCGCCGAGTCCGCGACCATGACTGGCTGGCTGGAGGAGGCCTTAGACGCCGGATACGTCGGCCTCTCGGCCCAGACGCTGCCCTGGGACAAGCTCGACGGCAGCCGTGAGCGGAGCAAGCCGCTTCCCGCCACCTTCGCCAGCTGGCGCGAGCGGCGGGCGTTGGCGCAGATCTTGCGCCGGCGCGGCCGGGTTTTTCAGGGCGTCCCCGACCTGGTCACCAAGTTCAATGTCTTGCTCTTCCTCTGGGAGAGCGTAGGCCTCTGGCGGCCGCGCCTGCGCACGACCGTCATCTCCTGGATGGACCTCGTCGGCGACCGGACGGTCGATCCGCTCATTCGGACGCTGCTCTTTGTGTTCCGCCGCCTGCTGGGGGCCGAATTCCGCTTTCAGGCCCTGCCCAACCCCTTCGAGGTGCGCGCCGACGGCATGGATCTGGTGATCTTCGAAGAGTTCGCTGCCGGCGCCGAGGCGCTTCATCTCGCCGACCTCGGCCAGCGCGCCGACCTGCTGCGCGATGAGGGCTTCCGCCAGCGCTTCCTGCAGCAGTGGCAGGCGCTGTTCTCGCCGCGCGTCTACCACCGCGACCTGCGGCGCACCGAGATCTTGTCCTGTCCGGACACCGCGCTGGTTGGGCGCTCCTTCGCCGAGGTCGCGGCGGCGCGCAGCACCTCGCCGGCGCTGGCCTTCCTCGACCTCTGCGCCGAGCATGGCGCGTCGCTGCGCTGGCACTCGGTCGTCGCCAACGATCGCCCCGACGTTTTGGCGGCGCTGGTCGCCCATCCAGGGGTGCTGATCGGCTTCTCTGACGCCGGCGCCCACCTGCGCAACATGGCGTTCTACGACTTTCCCCTGCGGCTGCTAAGGCTCTGCATGCGACAGCGGCAGGCGGGCAAGCCGGCGCTCGGTGTGGGCCGCGCCATCCAGCGCGTGACCAGTGAGATCGCGGACTTCTACCGCATCGACGCCGGCAGGGTGCGCGTCGGCTGCCGCGCCGACCTCGTGTTGCTCGACCCGCAGGCCCTCAGCGAAGGCGAGAGCCAGATCGAAGAGGTGGCGATGCCGGCGTTTGGCGGGCTGCGGCGCATGGTCAACCGCGAGCCGGGCGTGGTGCAGGCGGTGGTGGTGGGCGGCCGCCTGGCGCTGCGACACGACCAGCCCGACGCAGCCCTTGGCCGCGAGAGGGGTTTTGGCGTCGTGCTGCGCGCAGCATGAGGCAGCGGGCGCGTTGCCGTGGGTGAGGTCAGCGGGCGAGGGCGCGGCCGAGGGCCCGCACGGCGTCTTGGAAGAGCTCGCCGCGCTGTGCGTAGTTGCTGAACATGCCAAAGCTGGCGCAGGCCGGTGAGAGCAGGACGACCCCTTGGCCCCTGCCGTCGGCGCCAGCCAGCGCCTGGTAGGCCTTGGCGACGGCGTCTGGCATCGAGTCGCAGACGGAGACGGCGCTCGGCTCGAAGCCCGCGTCGAGCAGGCTCTGCCGCAGCCGGGGCGCTGTGGCACCGATGAGGAAGGCGGCGCTGGCGCTGGCGGCGACCTCGGCGGCGATGTCGCTGAAGTCCGAGTCTTTCTCGCTGCCGCCGCCGATCCAGGCCAGCCGCTCGCCGGTCTGCAGCGGCGTCGCGCGCAGGCCATGAATCGCCGCGTGCGGATTAGTCGCCTTGCTGTCATCGATGAAGCGCACGGCGCCGACTGCGCCCGCCGGCTCCAAGCGGTGCGAGGGCAAGCGGAAGGTCCGTAGCGCCGATCGCAACGCCGCCAGCGGGACGCCCAGCGCCAAGGCGGCGGCGCAGGCAGCGAGGGCGTTGTCGAGGTTGTGTACCCCGAGCATCGGCCGCGCGGCGTCGACGCCGAGCTCGGCGGCGTCGGCCAGGGGCAGCGCCAGCTCCGCCGGACCGAGCAGGCACAAGGCGCCGTCAACCATGGCGAAGCGCTCGCCGGCGGCGCTCAGGGCTGAGGGGTCGCGGCGGCCAGAAAAGAGCGAGAGCGCCGCGCCGCGTGGCATGCGGGCGGCCAGCGCGTCCGCCAGCGCCTGAAAGGCCGGGTCGTGGCCGTTGACCACCACCGTCTCGCCGGGGCCGAGGCGCAGCGCCGGCGCGACCATGCTGCCGATGTAGGCGGTCCGATCGCCAGCGAACCAATCGAGGTGGTCGTCGGCGACGTTGGTCAGCACGAGCACCCGCGGGCGAAAGGCGCTGGTCGTGACCAGCTGGAACTCGCTGACCTCCGCGACCACCACGGCGTCGGGGGCGAGGCCATCGACGACGCTGCAGAGCGGGTCGCCGATGTTGCCGGCGCAGGCGGTGGTGTAGCCGGCGTGGCGCAGCAGGTGGTCGATGAGCAGCGTCGTGGTCGTCTTGCCGTAGGTGCCGGTGATGGCGACGATCGGGTGGCCGCGGCCGGCGTTGGCGGCGCGGTCGAGGCGATAGAACAGCTCGATCTCGCCGACGACGGCCAGCGCCGAGGCCTTGACCCGGCGAAAGGTCGGGCTGTGCGGCGACAGGCCGGGCGACACCACAGCGATCTCCGCCGGCCGCGCCGTGTAGCCCTGGCCGCAGCGGGTCCGCACCCTGGGGTCGAGGCGGCGCAGAGCGTCGGTGAGCGCCGATTCGGGCTTGTCGTCAGCGACCACGACGTCGGCGCCGCGGGCGCATAGCGCGTTGGCGGCGGCGACGCCGGAGACGCCGAGCCCAATCACAGCGAAGCGGGCGCCGCGCAGATCGTCCCACACCTCGCGTGCCCACAGCGCGTGCTGCGACACCAACAGCGCCGCCTCTTCCGCGACGCCGCCGGCGATGGCGTCGACTTCAGCGAGCGTCGGCGGAGCGCTCACGCCACCCCCGACGACGCAGCGCCGTCACCGCGGCTTGCCGAGCCAGTCGCGGCGGCGAGACGCTGCGCCACCCAGCGATCGGCCATGCGGAACAGGTCGTCACCGCCAAAAAACAGCACCGTCGCCGGTGGCCGCGTCGTCGCCTCCAGGTGGCCCGGGATGGCGTCCATGTCGTGGACATACTCGACGCGCGGGCAGCGCTCGCGGATGCGGCGGCAGAGCATCTCGGTGTCGACTCCGGGGATCGGCACCTCACCGGCGGTGTAGAGCTCGGTGACGACGACGCGATCGGCGCCGGCGAAGGCGCGCGAGTAGTCGTCCTGCAGGTAGTGGATCATCGTGAAGCGGTAGGGCTTGAACACGGCCACCAGCTCGCTGTTCGGCGCTCCGTCGTCGTCGAGATCCAGGGCCGGCAGCGACACCAAGGCGCCGGGCCGCTGCGCCGACGCCGCCTCAAGCACGCGCCGGATGCCGGTCGGATGGCTGATGTAATCCTTGACGATCTCGATGCCATCGGCGTCGACCAGGGTGTAGCGGTTCTCGAGGCCGCGGTAGGTCGGGGCCGCCGCCTGGAGCACACCGAAGGGCACGCCGACCGCCAGCGCCACCGTCAGGGCGCCGAGGATGTTGCTAGCGTTGTAGGCGCCGGGCAGGCCGATGGCGACCTGGCCGAGCCCGACGCGCTGGCCGGGGAGGTCGGCGCAGACGCCCTCGGGCATGAGATCGGCGTCTTTCGCGACCGAGACGTGAAAGGTGCCGCGCATGCGCTGGCCCTGCAGGTCGACGCCGTGGACGTCGGGCGCGGGCAGACCCGCTGCCGCCTCGAAGCCAAAGGTCAGCACCCGCACGCCGCGCGCCGACAGCGGCCCGCCGACCGCGGCCAAGATGCGGCTGGCGCCCTCGTCGTCGCGATTGAAAACGGCCACCTCGAGCCGCGGGTTGTCGAGAAAGAACGCCTCGACCATCGCCTGCAGCTGCGGCCAGTCCTTGTAGTAGTTGAGGTGGTCCAGCTCCAAGTTGTTGAGCAGGGCCACCGTCGGCCGGCTGTTGATGAGGCTGCCGTCGGACTCGTCGATCTCGGCGACCATGGTCGTCGCGCCGTCGCGGGCGTTGTCCCGCCAATTCTCGAGCAGGCCGCCGATGACGAAGCCGGGCGCGCGGCCGTCGGCGTCGAGCAGCCAGGCGATGGCGCCCGAGGTCGTGCCTTTGCCGTGGGTGCCGATCACGCCGATCGCGTCGCGGTCCTCCAGCAGGGCGCCGAGGACGTGGCTGCGGTGGATGACCGGGATCCGCCTCGCCCGCGCCGCGACCAGCTCTGGGTTCGTCTCGGGGATCGCCGTGCTGACGACGACCACCGACACGCCGTCGAGGTGCGCCGCGTCATGGCCGATGCGGACGTCGGCGCCCAGCGCTTGCAGCATCGCGGTCAGCTGCGACGCCCGCACGTCACTGCCGCGCACCGCGACGCCGCGCGCCAGCAGCAGCTTGGCGACCGCCGAAACGCCGATGCCGCCGATGCCGATGAGGTGGACGATGCCCTGATCCAGCCGCGTTCCGTCGCGCGTCCTCACGCTCCCCCCTCGCCCGCCGCTGGGCGCCGCTGGCCGCCGCCCTTGCCGGCTGGCGTCCCTGGCCCTTGGTCGTCTTCGGAGTCCTCCGGCGGCGCAGCGTCGTCGCCCGGGCTCCCCGCCTCTACGCCGCCATTTGCCGGCGTCGCCGGCAGGCTCCCTAGCAGGCTGAGCGCCCGGTGTCGAATCCAGGCCGATGGATGCTCGACGGCGGCCTGGCGCACCGCCGCAGCTGCGGACGCAACCCGTTGATCGCGCGCCAGATCGACCAAGGCCACCAGCGCCGCGTCGGCGACCTCCGCCTGGCTCGCCAGCAGCGCCGCCCGCAGCGCTGGGACGCTGCGACGATCGCCGATGCGGCCGAGGGTCGCCGCAGCGACGGTGGCGACGTCGGGGCGCGAGCGCCGCGCAAAGTCCTCCAGCGTCGGCTTCACGTCGCGTAGACCTCGCTCTCCAGCCTCGCGCGCCCCGGCCATCTGCTGCCACGGCGTTGACGCCTTCAGCCAGCTGCGCACGCCGTCGTCATCGAGCTCACGCGCCAGCAGCTGGCCTCCGACGTCCTGCGCCGCCACCACCGACGCGACCTTCAGGCGCCGCAGCAGCAGGCCAGCCAATGCGTCGCCCTTGCGGGCCTCAGGCAGCGGCCCGGGTGCCTCAAGCGTCAGGTCGGCCAGCAGCGGCGCGCCGTCGCGGCCCATGCGCTCGGCGTGGGCGCTGACCCGCACCAACAGCTGCGTCGCGTCGATCAGCGCGGTCGGCGCGCCGGCGTCGTCGAGCGGCACCGCTTGCCAAGTGAGCTCAAGGCCGGCGCGGGCGCGCCGAGCCGTCTGGGGGACCTTCCTTGCCTCGTCGGCGGCCGCCAAGCCCGCAGTCGCGAAGGGTCCGTCTGCCGCGAGCCCGGCGCGGATCGCTGCCTCAAGCGCGCTGGGGTCGACGCCGCCGCCGCCTTCTGGTGCCAGGACGCGCAGCTCCTGCAGCTGGAGCGCGTCGATGGCAGGCGACATCGCGGCCGCGGCGGGCACAGCGGACGCCGAGTCGGCTGTGGGTCTGTCGGGCGGCGAGGCGCCCTCGCGGCGACAGCCGGCCCAGAGGGCCAACGTGACCAGCGCGGCGCAGCACCCATGTCGAGACGGACGACGCATCGGCGCTCACTCAGCGGCTGAGGCGATGGTGTCCGTCTTGCCGGCTCGCCCTCGCCGCTGCTGGGGGATAGCACGGCGGCGGCCGGCTGTCTCGGTCGGTGGGATCCACGCCATGGCCGCGGTGGGCCATCAGGGCCCTGCGCCTTGCCGACTCGCCTGTGGATGGCGCCCGAGGGTCTGACCTCGCGCAGCATCCACGCCGCGCCGACAGCCGCACCCTCCTGGAGCCCCTGCTGCCGTGTACAACCGGCGCAGGCCACGACACTCTACGGGCGATACGCGCCCTCGGGAGCCGCCATGCGCCCATCCACTCTGCTGCTCCTCGTCATGGTCGCCGGCCAGGCAGCCTGCGCCGATGGCCTCTCGACCGGCGCCGCAGGGATCGGCGCCGCAGAAATAGACGCTGGCGCGGACGGCAACGGCGGCGACTTCGCCGAAGCTGGCGCCGGGTCTGATGGCGGTGTCGGGCGAAGGTCGCCCCCAGACGCCGTGGACAGCGGAGCGGCTGACTCCGTTGACGCCGGCGACCCGGCTGGCATCGTCGACGCCGGCGCCCCCGATGCCGCCGTCAGCGACCATGAGGCCACCGCAGACCAAGACGTCAAGGCCACCGGCGATGTCACCGACGATAGCGGCGACGCTGCCTCAGGCGACAGCGCCGGCCCGATGCCCTGCCCGCCAGGCGTCCTCTGCATCGCCAGCTTGCCCTACGCCCACAGCGGCGACAGCGCGTCGCTGCCGCCCGGCGCCATCGCGACCTACAGCTGCAAAGCCTCCGCCGACGAGTCTGGCCCTGAGCAGCTCTACCGCTTCGCGTTGGCCGCGCCAGCGTTCGTCTCGGCCGCCGTCTTCGATGGCCAGGGCGTCGACGTCGACGTCCACCTGCTCACGGCGCCGAGCGGGTCGGCCTGCGTCGCCCGCGGTGACAAGCAGGTCGGCGCCGACCTCGCGGCGGGGACGCACTGGCTCGCGGTCGACACCTTTGTCAGCGCTGGTAAAGCACAGGCCGGCGCGTACACCCTTGAGATCGGCGCCACCTTCCCCAGCGCCGGGGCCTGCGCCTTGCAGACCGGCGTCATGAAGCGGGTCAACGACGGCGGCAAGCACCTCGCCATGCCAGCCACCGGGCCCATCGTGCTCGAAGCGCACCTCGTCACCCAGCAGGAGCCGCCGCCCTATCCGATGACGCCGACCGAGGAGCTGGCGGCGCACTACGCCCTGTCGCAGGCGGTGACTGGCCTCGTGATGCACCGCAGCCAACCCTGGGCACCGCTCGAGGGAGGCACGCACTATGGCGCCGGCATCGGATCGCCGACGCTGGTGCCGGTCCTCGACGAGGGCTGGTACGTCAACATGTACTGGACCAAGGAGTCGCGACCGCCGCGGGGCACCCGCATGATCCTGCGCTTGCCGTGCAGCGACCGGGCGGTGGTCGTCGCCGCCGGCCACGAGACGGGACCGGGCAACCTAGCGCACATCGGCGGCACACCTGAAGAGACGCACTTCTACCTCGGCAGCAAGCACCTGACGCCGATGACGCTGGGCATCGCCGTCGACCAGGCCCTGCCGCTCGGCCCGAGGCGCTGCGTCGACGCCGGGCCCAGCGCTGGCGCCTGCGATCCTGCGGTCAGCAAGCCGGTCAACGCCGGCCTCGCCGAGCCCGCCGGTGTCGGCAAGTGTCCGCCTGGGATGGCACAGATCGAGGTCTTCTGCGTCGACCGCTACGAGGCCGCGCTGGTCGAGATAAAGGCTGCGGGCGCTGCGCCGTGGTCGCCCTACCACTCGCCGAGCGGCGCCGCCGTGCGAGCGGTATCCCTGAAAGGCGCCGTGCCGCAGAGCAACATCAGCGGCGACGCGGCGGCCAAGGCATGCCAAGCCGCCGGCAAGCGCCTCTGCACCGACAAGGAGTGGCTGCGGGCATGTCGTGGCCCCGCCCAGCTCACCTACCCCTACGGCAACACGGCGCAACCGGGGACCTGCAACGACCACCGCGCCGTTCACCCCGTCATCGAGTTCTTTGGCACCTCGGCGAGCTGGATCTGGAGCGAGCTCGACCACCCCTGCATCAACCAACAGCCGGCGACCGTCGCCAAGACCGGCGCCTTCGCCGGCTGCGTCTCGGCAGAGGGCGTCCACGACATGATGGGCAACCTCCATGAGTGGACGGCCGATCTGGCCGGGACCTTCCGCGGCGGCTTCTACGCCGACACCAAGGTGAACGGCGCCGGCTGCGGCTACGTCACGACGGCCCACGCCTTTGGCTACGCCGACTACTCCACCGGCTTTCGCTGCTGCGCCGACGCCGCGCCCTAGTGCCCCAGATCGCCTGTCACCGCGGCGTCGCCGGCACGCTCAGACGCCGCGCCCCTCGGCGCATTGCCGGCTAGAGGCTGCAGACGCCAGGGGCGCCGTTGGTGGCCCGGAGGTCGGGGACGCACGAGCCGCCGGCTTGGCACGGATGGGCCTTGTCGCAGGCGGCGCGGCAGGTCGATCCCGTGCCTTTGTCGTCGTACTCGCAGACATGGCCTGCCACGCAAGACGGTGAGGAGTAGGGTTGGCACGCGGCGCCGGCGGCGATGGTCCCGACGCCGACGCACGTCCAAAACGCCTTGAGATCATCAGCATTCACGACCGAGCGCGCGCACTCCGTCCCCTCAACGCAGGTGCCGTCCTGGAAGGGGTCGCAGACAGGGAGGCAGACGCCGCCAAAAGGCCAGTCGGGCCCACCGCCGATCTTCGGCATGCCTAAGAGGCTGCAGAGCTGGCCCTTTGCGCAGTCGGCGCCGACCTGGCAGAGCGCCAGACACCTCCGCACCGCCGGCTTCGCCGCCTTGACCCCGAGCCCCGAACAGTAGAGCCCAGGCGCGCAGTCATCGAGGCCGACCTCGTCGCCCGCCCGCGTGCACAGCTCGCCGACGGCCTTGGTCCCGGTGGCGGCGACACAGGCAGGGTGAAGCGAGCCACCCTGAAAGACATAGTTGCACTTCTTTCCGGCGGGACAGCCGGCGGCGCCGCCCGCGGCCGCTTTGAGGTCACAAGCGGGCGTCGCGACCGGATGCGCCTTGCCGGCGGCTGTGGCGAGCAGACCATGCGCGGCGAACGCCGTGGCCTGGATCACCTTGGTCGCGAAGGCGTGGTCGAGTCGGTCCACGGTGTCCTGGCCGCCAGTGCAGTGGTAGTGCGTGTTCCGAAAGTTGGCGGTGTCTGTGACCATCATGCCGGGGAAGCCGACGGCCCAGAAGCTGGCGTGATCGGAGCGGCGCAGATCGGCGAAGGCTGACGCTGCGAGGTGGAAGCTCTCCAGGTTGACGTTGACCGCCGGCAGGTCCAGCGCCTTAGCGGCCTTGCGGAAGAGCTGCATCGCTGGCTCGCTGGCCGGGTCGTAGACCAGCGTGATGAAGTCGCCGATGGGCCCGAATTGGCTGATGTAAGCGCCGACGTCGGGGAAGACGAGGTCAAAGCCAGGCGGCACCTGCTGGCTGCCCTTGGTCGGTTTGGTGTAGCCGATCATCTCGAGGGCGAAGCTGGCGACGACCTTCTTGCCGGCCTTGGCCAGCGTGATGGCCTGGAGCCGCGAGCCGACGAGCCCGACCTCTTCCTCGTCCCACAACACGAACATCAGCGTGCGCTCGGGCTTGTGGCCAGCCAACAGGCGCGCGACCTCGAGCGCCCCGGCGACCCCGGTGGCGTTGTCGTCGGCGCCAGGGCAGCCGGGCGTGCCGTCGTAGTGAGCGCCAACGACGACGATCTCCTCGGGCGCGACGGTCCCCAGACGTTGACCGACGACGTTGGTGCCCACACCGTAGACTTGCGGTTTCAGCTCGTAGCCGAGCGTCTGCAGGCGGTCTTCGATCCGCTGCCGCACGGCGGCGTGGTGGGCGCTGCCAGGCGGTCGTGGCAGAGCGATCGCTTTGAGATCCTCCAGATAGCGCGCCTGGTCCGCGCAACCGGCGCCCCCTGGCACCTCCGCGCCGGCACAGAGCGACCCGGAGCCGACGTCTGCGGCGGCGTCGTCGCCACCGACTTCAAGGCCGCCGGTGTCAGCGCTGGTCCCGCCGTGGGTCTCGGTGCTGCCGCTCGTCTCGGCGCCGGTCGCGCTGCCGCCCGCGCGCTCTGCCTTGTCGCAGCCGACGAGCAGCGTCGCGACCACGGCGATGACGATCTGGGTCCACTGGTTCATGGCTCGCTCCTCTCGACCAGCCCACGCCGGCGCGAATCTTGAGCGTCTACCTCGACCCACCGCGACGCCACGCCACCGCAACGGCGAGGGTGCGGCGGCGGGTCGAGTCAAGCCAAGCGCAGCCGGCGCGCCACCTTCACTGTCACAACACCGCGACTGGAGAGCTCAGACTACGACGGCGCGAGGCTAGGTACCAGCCTCGAACGACGCTGGCGATGGCGACGAGAATGACGGCGCCGAGGCCGTCGGCCAGCAGATCCCAGCCGTCGGAGCTGCGGCCCGGAACAAAGGCCTGGTGGACCTCGTCGAGGGCGCCCCAGCCGGTGGCGAGGCCGACCGCCCAGGCGCCGCGCGCAGCGGGAGCGGCCCGCGACGGCAGCCAAATCCAGAGCGCCAGCAGGCCGAACACCACGGCGTGGACGGCCTTGTCGGGCGTAATCGCGGCGGGTAGCTGACGCAGGGCCCAGGTCACGGCGCCGACCAAGAGCCGGCCGAGGCCAAGGCCGCCCTCGCCCTTGGGCAGGATCACCCGTCGCCAGTCGAAGCTGGAGGCGAAGTAGATGCCGCCCGCCCACGCCGCGGCCGGGGCGAAGCGCCAACGGGAGAGCGCCGCGCTCACGGCAGCAGGTGGAGCAGCGTGCCGGACAGCGAATTGCGGCCGACGTGGGTGATGCGCACGCGGCCCAGGCGACCGGGCCAATCGCGCAAGGCGAAGTAGTCGTCGGTCTCGACGTTGACCTTGGTGTTCTGTGGCGTCCGCCCCATCAGCTGCGGCGACATCCCCACGCGCGCCATACGCGCCGCCGACTCTTCGCCAGCGGCATGCGCCGTCGAGGGCCCCTCGAACAGGACCTCGACCTCTTGCCCAGCGAAACCGGCCATCCAGCGCGCCGTCAGCTCGGCTTGCAACGCCTGCAGCTCGGTGAGGCGGCGCTTCTTGACCGCCTTCGGGACGTCGTCGTCGATGCGCGCAGCCGCCGTGCCTGGCCGCGGCGAGTAGGCGAAGCTGTAGATGCTGGCGAAGCCGACGCGTTCGATGAGCGCCAGGGTCTG
>SXNM01000277.1 GCA_005777155.1 Pseudomonadota bacterium
GGCGGCGGCGGCGTGGTCGCGCTCTGCGGCGGCGGCGAGGTGTACGTCAGCGGCGTCGTCGATGCGTCTGGCGGCGGCGGCGGCGCCGGCGGCACGATCTTCCTCTCGGCGGCCAAGGTCGTGACCAGCGCGGGCACCCTGAGCGCGGCGGGAGGCCTCGGGCTCTCGGGGGGCTTTGCCTTTGACGGCGGCAGCGGCGGCGGCGGCAAGAACGGCGGGCTCAGCGGTGGCAAGGGCGGCGCCGGCGGCAAGGGCGGCAACAGCGGCAAGGGCAGCGCTGGCAGGATCCGCGTCGAGGCGAGCGACGCTCAGCTCGGCGCCGTCGTGGGCAAGCTCAGCCAAGGAGCGCCATGATCTGGTCCACCCACAGCGCGGCATCGTCCGGCGCGTCGGCGCGCAGCTCGGCCGCCGCGCTTGGCCTCGCCGGCGCGCTGCTGCTCGCAGGAGCGCCCGTCCTGGCCAACGCTCCGCTCGCTGCTGTGGCTCACGGCCATGATCCTGCTGCGCTCCCCGGCTACGACCCGGACGGCGACCCGCGTGAGCGGCCGCAGCCTGGCGGCGAGGGACTGCCGAGGGCCCTCGAAGCGTTGGGCGTCTTTGACTTGGCTATCGGGCTCGCCGCGTTCTACGCCTTGCCGGCGCCCGGCGAACCCGGCGCGCCCCTCGACACCCTCTCTCCGCGCGAGCTGCTCGCGTTCGCCGCCGGGCGGGTGGAGTTTGCGCGTGAATTCAAGCCAGCCGAGGGGCTCGGACCCCACTTCAACGAGCCATCGTGCGGCAGCTGCCACGCGCTGCCCGCTCTCGGCGGCGTCGGTAGCCGGCCCGAGCATGTCATCTACGTGCACGAGCCGGCCGACCTGCCGGGGGAGACGGTGGGTCTGCGGCGCCAAGCGCTCGGCGCCGCACCGCCTGAGCTGGCAGGGCCGAGACGCGGCCGCAGGCGCACACCGCCGCTCTTTGGCCTCGGCCTCCTCGACGCGCTGCCCGATGAAGCGATCGCCGCCCACGCCGACCCCAGCGACGCCGACGGCGATGGCGTCGCCGGCGCGCTCAATCGCAAGGGACGGGGCTCGGTCTTACGGTTCGCCCGCTTTGGCGCCAAGTGTCACGAGTGGAACCTGTGGCGCTTCATCGGCGGCGCGATGCGCGACGAGATGGGGCTGACCAACCCGGCGGCGGCAGGCGCCCAGGCTGACATCGACGCCGTCGCCGACCTGGAGGTCGACGCCGTCACCATGCGCCGCATCGACGCGTTCGTGCGTGGGCTCGCTCCGCTATCGCAGCGGGCGGTGAGAGATCGCCGCGACCGTGAGGTGGTCGCCAAGGGCAAGGCCATGTTCGCCGCCATCGGCTGCGTCGGCTGCCACCGCGAGGCGCTCGGCGGCGTACAGGGCGTCTACAGCGACCTCCTGCTGCATGACCTCGGCGCTGGCCTCGACGCCGGCCTCGACGATGGCCCCGCCAAGGCGCGGTTCTGGCGAACGCCGCCGCTGTGGGGGCTGCGGCATCGGCCACGCCTGCTCCACGACGAACGCGCCACCGACCCGGCGAGCGCCATTGGCTGGCACGACGGCGAGGCGGCGAAGGCCAAGGCGCGTTTTTTGGCGCTGCCCGAGCCTGAGCGCCGGTCGATCCTCGCCTTCCTAGGATCTCTGTAGCGACGCCGTCGAGCCGCGACCCGTGATGACTGACCGCGCATCTCGCCGTCGATTGTTGGGGGAGCCGGCGCCCTCTCGCCCCATGAAGCGTCGTGGCGCCGGCGTTCCCCAACCAGGACCGCGCTCGTCTGGGTGCTCGGAGCGCCATATTCCGCGCGGCGCTGGAGGCTCCATCCTTCGGGGCGGCGGCGACGGCGCGGGCGTCTAGGCGCCGCCGGCGAAGGCGTGGGTCGCCTCGAGCGTCTGAAGCAGGCCAGTGATCCGACCACGGACCTCCGACGGGCTCAGCGGTTTGCCCCAGACCTCTTGGACGCCGAGCACCTGCAGCTCACGGCGGCGCTCGACGGTGATATTCCCGCTGTAGATGACCACCAACATGCGCTCTAAGCCTGGAGCAAAGCGCAGCCGGCGCAGCAAATCGAAGCCGTCGATCGTCGGCACTTCCAGGTCCAGCAGCATCAAGTCTGGCGGATTGCTCGCGACGGAGAGGCCAGCGCCAAAGCCATCGTTCTCGACGTGTACAGTGACTTGGTCACCGGCGACGAGGCGCAACATGCGGGCTAAGGCCGCGCACTGGGTCAGGTCGTCCTCGACCACCAGCACACGCCACGGGCGCCGTTGCCGCTTGGCGTGGGCGGCCCGCGGCGGACGGCGCCGAGGCGGGTGCCGGCGCAGCAAGAACGCCCGCAGCACGGCCTCGTCAATGCGGTGGTGGCCTCCCTCGGTCAAGACCGCCTGAAGGCGACCCTCGTTGCACCACCTCTGCACAGTTCGTGGCGTGACGCCAAGCAGTGTTGCAGCGGCGCCCGAGGTCATCAACGACGGCAGAGAGACGATCGTCCCGGCGGAAACCTCGCCGTGCTGGCCAAATAATCCTTGGAGGTGAGTCAGCATAATCGAGAACCTATCCGCGATTGCAACGTAGCTCGGCGACAGCGGTGGGGGCGCTGCGTCCCAGCAGCACTCTGGCCGAGCGAGGCATGGGCTTGCACGGACTGTAACACGATCTCATGGGATCGGGCAACTGCGAAGGCGCGAATAGCCGGCGTGAGATTGCGTAGCGCAGCGAACCGCGCACGAGCCGGAGGTCAGGCCGCGACTGGCGGCGCAATCAAGGCTTCGAGACAATGACTTCGCTCGCCAAGGCTTGCCGCAGCGATGCCTCCACGATACGGTCCCTGGACATGCATCCGGGCTATCTGCCTGCGGGAGATTCCACATGGTAACACCGTCACCCACAGCGCCGCAATTCCCTGATCCTGCGTGGGTAGACTCGCTCTTGTCGTCGCTACACGGTCTCTCTGGCCCGCTTTCGGCGCTCTCGCTTGCGTTGGCGACCCTTGAAGAGCTGCTACACCTACCCGAGGGTCAGACAAGCGATCCGGAAGAGATTCGGACGATTATCGGTGAGATGGTCGAAAACGCCGATCGCTCCGTGCAGCGATTTCACAGCCTCCGCAGGCAAATCGAGGCCGCCCAGCAGCGACAATAGGCGGATTGAAGACCCTCAGCCTGCGGCGAGGCATGGCGTCTGCGGGACGTCTCCAATTGAGTGGCCCGGGCGCCGACATCGGCGAGGCTCTGGTTGGAGAGCGCGGAAAGGTGACCATTTTTCAGGCCATGGTGCGCCGAACCCCCAGAGGCTGACGGCTGGAGACGCGGCCACCCGTCGCCGGGTGTCTCTCTAGGAAGACGTCTCGAGCAGCGGCAGCAGCTGATGCACCGACGTGGTCCAGGCGGTCTGGCAGAAGTCGCACGTCGACTCGAGCTGCTCGGTCGCCTCGATGAGCGTCCGCAGGTCCTCGGGCGGCAGGCTGGCAAGCATCGAGATCACGCGCTCAGCTGAACAGCGACAGCCGAACGTGACCTCCTGCCGAGCGACCTGATCCCAATGAAATCCGGCGAGGAGCCGCTCGGCCCAGGCGATGGCGTCAGGGTCGTCGGTGGTCATCGCAGCCGCTGCCGTGCCCGCGTGCTCCACGTTGCCGACCAGCCGCGCCAGATCTTCGTGGCTACCCTCTGGCATCAGCTGCACGAGCGATCCGACGACCAAGCTAGGCAGGCCCGCGTCGTCGAGCTGGACCTCGATGTCGATGAGGGAGGGCAGCTGCTCGCTGTCGAGTAGGTAGCGCATCAGCAGGGCGGGGACGCCTTCGCCATGGCCCATCGCGACGCTCGATCGGTATTGGCCGACGCCCCGCCGCACTCGACCGACCTGCAAGCTGCCGCCTGCAACCGCCGCGCCAACCACGTGAGGGTGCCGCAGCGTCGCCCGGCCGCTGCCGTCATCGAAGATGTCGACGACGAAGGAGCCAATGCCGCCTTGCTGCTGCCCGGCCAGTTGCAGCGCTTCATCTGGGTGGATGGTGGCGCGCAGGAGCTGGGCGCCACAAAACAGCTCGGCGATGGCCCGCGACGCCGTCGGTCCGGTGCCCAACCGCTCGCAGATGTCCCGGCATGCGGTCGTCGTGCGGGCGACGATGACGCGCATTTGGCCGTCGCGCAGCAGGCCGCGCCAGAGCGTGTCCGTGTCGGGTGGCGGCGCCGGCAACAGCCGCTCCGGTGCGGCGGTGCGGCGCGCCTCCCGAGCGGCGAGGTAACGAAGCGCCGCGGCGCTGCGCACCTTCTCGCTCGGGCCCGTCGGGGTCCGCGCTGAGTCGTCGTGGCTCACAGGGCTCCTTCGGCGGTGACGCGCAGCACCTCGGCCGGTGAAGTCAGGCCGAGCGCGAGCTTCTTGATCGCCGCCTCGCGCAGGGTCCGCATGCCGTAGCGCTGGGCCGTACGCCCGATCTCGACCGCGTCGGCGCCAGAGAGCACGAGCTTGCGCAGGCGTTCGTCGAGGGCCATCACCTCAAAGACGCCGATGCGGCCTTTGAGCCCGGTGCCACGGCAGACCGCGCAGCCGCGGCCGACGAAGACCTGAAAGCCTGCGGCCTCCTTTGGCTCCATGCCGAGGGCGACCGCGATGTCGGCGGCGATGGGGCTCTGCTCGCGGCAAGAGAGGCAGACCTTGCGCAGCAGCCGCTGGGCGACGGCGCCGAGCATGGTCGTCGCCAGCAAGAAGGGCTCGGCGCCTAGGTCGATCATGCGGGCGATGCTCGACGGCGCGTCGTTGGTGTGCAGAGTCGACAGCAC
>SXNM01000278.1 GCA_005777155.1 Pseudomonadota bacterium
ACGTTGGCGATGTTGCGGTGGACGAAGATGGAGCCTGGGTCGGTGCCAGTGATTGTGTCCGCAGCGACGCGGCTGTCCGAACAGCCGATCCACAGCACCTTGGGCACCTGCTGGTCGGCCAACCGCGCAAAGAAGCGAGGATCTCGCTCGACCTGGGACTGGGCCCACGCCTTGTTCTGCAGCATCATCCGTGCGGTGAGTGACATCGGCGGGCGAGCCGGCGCCTTCGGCTGGTTCATGGACACTCCTCCCGCTTGTCGCGTCGCTGGGGGACTCTCGTCACGGGAACTAGACGTCGAAGTGGCTAGGCGTGGGTGCTCATCAACACCGCGCGGCGCTCTAGGTCACGCGGCGAGAGGTCGATCTGGACGCTAATGCCGCGGTCGGCTGCGCCTTGCTCGAACTCGAGCAGGAGCTCTTCAATGTCGTCGTCGACGAGGTCGGCGTTGCGGCGATCGATCAGCACCTGACAGCCGTCGGGTACCGCCGCCAGCAGCTCCGCGAGCTGCGCCTTGTTGAGAAATGAGAGGTCTTTGCGGACCCGAATGAGGACCCGATCGCCGTCGCTGACCTGGACGACCGCGCCGGCCTGCTGCTGGCGAATCGCCATGGTGACACCCACGCCCAGGCCGATCAGCGTACCGGTGAGCAGGTCGGAGAAGACGATCGCCACTACGGTGGTGGCGAATGGTACGAATTGCGTCGGCCCAGCGCTCCACATCGACCGCCACAACTTCGGCGGCGAGAGCTTTATACCGACCACGATCAAGACGACCGCCAGCGCAGCCAGCGGCACCCTGTTGAGGACCGAAGCGCCAGCGACCAGGCTCGCGACGAGCAACGCGCCGTGCACCAGCGTCGAGAGTCGCGAGCGGGCGCCGCCCTGCACGTTGGCCGAGCTGCGCACGATGACCGAGGTCAGTGGCACGCCGCCGACTAGGCCTGAGATCACGTTGCCGACGCCCTGCGCCATCAGCTCGCGGTTGGGCGGCGAGATGCGCCGCCAAGGGTCCAACCGGTCGACGGCCTCCAGCGAGAGGAGCGTCTCGATGCTGGCGACCAGCGCCAGCGTCGCCGCTACCTTCCACACCGCGATGTCGGTGATCTTCGAGAAGTCGGGCATTTCTAGCGCTGCCTGCAGCTGTTGGAGGTTGGCGAGCTCGGGCAAGGCCACGAGGTGCTCCGACGTGAGACGAATCTCGGGCCTGAGCAGGGCCAGCGCCGTCGCCGCGAGCCCACCGCCGACTACGACGATCAGCTGGACCGGGATCAACCTCAGCGCGCCGCGCTGCAGCTTCGGCCAGACCCAGTAGAGCAACGCGCAGCAGACCGTCACGAGGACGGCGCCAGGGGTGAAGGCACCGAAGGCGTCGATGATGGCGGTGAAGGTGTTGTGGCCGTCAGGCTCATAGAAGGTTAGGTCCCCTTCATAATCCTTGTCATAGCCAACTGCGTGGGGCAGCTGCTTGAGGAAAATGAGCACTCCGATCGCAGCCAACATGCCCTTGATGACCGCGTTCGGAAAGTAGTGTGCGATGACGCCGAGCTTGGCGGCGCCGAGGCAGAACTGCAGCACGCCAGCCAGGGCAACCGCAAGCAAAAACGCAGAAAATCCAAGATTCTGGATGCCTCCTGCGACCAGCACGGCGAGACCCGCAGCCGGCCCGCTCACGCTCAGCGGCGAGCCGCTCAAGGCTCCGACGACCAAGCCGCCGATGGCGCCAGCGATCATGCCGGACACCAGAGGGGCATTGGAGGCCTGCGCGATGCCAAGGCAGAGAGGCAGCGCGACAAGAAACACCACCAGCCCGGCGGGCACGTCGGCGGCGGCGCTGGCGAAAAATCTGGAACTAGACGGTTTTTTTCCGAAGAGGCGCCTGTGCTGCGCGGTCGGCCCCTCTTGAGGGCCTGCGGCGAGATCTTCTTGAGTTCGTGCGGTCACGCTCATACTCCGCTGACGAAAACTGCGACTCTGGGCCCGTGCTCCAGGAGACAACAGGGAGTACAATTCCCAACTCAGGTGCGGGTATTCCAGGCAGGACCAGAGCCTGTTCGCTGATCTCGCCATGCCGAAGGGAGAGAGTCTGCCACCTCCATGATGCACTGCCTAGGCCGACTGCGCTACGCTATGGCGCCGCGTGCACCGAAAGGGCGCGGGGGTGGCCGCTGCGGCGTCGAGGAGTTGCCATGCGCTACACTGGAAAAGCCGCGCTGCTCTGGCTCTTGGCCGTGGCCTGCGGCGTCTCCTGCACAGGCGAACCTGCAGCGGATGACGCTGGTGCCGGCGCCGGTCAGGCCGACGCCACGGGCGACTGCGGCGGTCCGTGCCGGAGCGCCGTCCCCGCCGTCCACAGTCAGGAAGCCGTCGATCCACTGAGCAGCGTCGCCTTCGAGCTGATCATCGACGCCCCAGCGCGAACCCTGACCCTGCGCCGCGCAGGCGCCGCCACTGCCCTGACCCTGCTGCGGGTCGATCGCTGGCGGGTGGGCGTCGTCGACACCTTCGACCCGACGTTCAACCACGACCCGTCGCTGCTGCCGAGCTCAGCGCCCGACGGCCTACGCTGGGCCACGGTGACGGCGATGACGCCAGAACCGGCGCCCGCCATCGACAGTGCCGGGGCCGGCGACGCCGCTGAGCGCGCATCCTACCGCCTCGACACCACCTTTGACGCCGACGCTGGGCTGCTGGCTGGCAAGCCGGGACCGTCGCTTCGTCTGCAGCGGCCGCTCAAGGCCGACCACCACGCGCTGACGATCCGACCGGCCGATGAGGGCCTCGCCGCCGCTTGGGACAAGGACCAGCCGAGCCCAGATGGCAGCGGCCGCGTCGTCTACTTGCAGATCGAGGCCGAAGCCGCAGCCGACGAGGGCTTTGAGGGCCTGGGCGAATTCTTCGACACACCGTTGCACCGCGGTAAACGCCGGACGACACAACTCCAAGGCAATTTTAACCTCGACGGCACCAGCAACGAAGCCCACACCCGCATCCCGCTGCTGGTGTCGAGTCGAGGCTGGGGCGTTCTGGTCCACTCGTACCGGCCGATGGACTTTGACGTCGCGGCCAGTCAGAGCGACGCGCTGCGGATCACCATCGGCTGGCATCAGGTCGACCTGCGGCTGCTGGCCGCCGCGAGGCCCCTCGACGTTGTCGGCCAATACTGGCGTCAGACGGGGCGACCTGCCCTGCCGGCGCCTTGGGCGGTCGGTGGTCTGCTCTGGCGCAACGAGAACAAGGACCAGGCCGAGGTGCTGCAGGACATGGCCGATGTGCGCAAGCACGATCTCGCGCTCTCAGGCTTCTGGATCGACCGCCCCTACGACAGCGCCGTCAACGACTTCGGTTTTCACCCTGGAATGTTCCCCGATCCCCCAGCGATGATCGCGGCGCTACACGACCACGGCCTGCGCCTCGGCCTGTGGTCGACGCCCTACCTCGACCCCGGCTACGACTCCAAGCCGGTGTGCAAGCACCACGCAGAGGCCAAGGCCAAGGGCTGGTTCGTCAAGGGCCCAGGCGCCGGCGCCAAGCTGCTCAAGTGGGGCCCACCGCTAGACCTGACCCAGCCAGACGCCGCGGCGTACCTGCGCAAGCAGATCGGCAACTACGAAGCGCTCGGCATCGAAGGCTACAAGCTCGACTACGGCGAGGACGTGGTGGTCGGCCTGCTCGGGGTCCGCATCCCCTGGCTCTTCGCCAGCGGCGAGGACGAGCGCACGCTGCACCGCCGCTTCCAACTCCTCTATCACGCCCCCTACGCCGACAGCCTGCCCAAGCTCAATGGCCTCACGGGCGGCGGCTTCCTGCTGGCCCGCTGCTCCGCCCTCGGCGATCAGGTCCACACGTCGATGATCTGGCCGGGCGACCTCTGCGCCTCTTGGCACGCCCACGGCGAGTGCGACAGTGGCGGCACCTGCCACGCTGGCGGCCTACCAGCGTCGGTGGCAGCGGCGATCTCGCTGCCCATGTCGGGCCTGCCCCTGTACGGCGCCGACACCGGCGGCTACCGCCACGGCAGGGCGCCCAAAGAGCTGTTCCTGCGCTGGTTGCAGCACACCGCACTCACGGGGGTCCTGCAGATCGGCGGCGGCAGCGACCACCACCCTTGGCTCAGCAAGCCGGTGACCAACAAGGCGGCGGCGGGCAGCGCCTTCGACGCCGAGACTCTCAGCCTGTCGCGGGAGCTGATCCGTTTGCATGCCAGGCTGTTCCCCGTCATCTGGACCGACCTTCGCGCCGCCCACGACGAGTACCGCGGCGTCGGGCCGATCCGCTCGCTGGCGATGTCGCTGCCCGAGCACGCCGCGCGCGCCGAAGTGATCGCGCGCGGCGGCGACGAACACTTCTTCGGCGATCACCTCCTGGTGGCGCCAGTCGTCGCCCAGGTCGCCGAGCGACCAGTCTTTGTGCCTCCTGGACGCTGGGTCGACTTCTTCGATGGCAGCGTCCTAGACGGCGGTGAGACGGGTAAGACCGTCACGGTCGCGGCGCCGCTCGCCAAGCTGCCGCTCTATCTGCGCGCTGGCGCGGTCTTGCCGCTGCTGCGACCGACGATCGACACGCTCGCTCCGGCCAAGGTGGCCGGTGTCGACAGCTTCGCCAACGACCCCGGGATCTTGTGGGCCCGCGTCGACCTCGGCGGCGGCCCAGCACGCGGCGCGACCGACGGCCACGGCCAGACGAAGGTCTTTGACGGCGGGGTGCTGCGCGTCAGCGACGGCGGCGGAGGCACGGTCGTGCTCGATCACACCGCAGGCTCGGTCTTTCAGCAGGGCGTCGTCTGGCAGCTCCGCGGCGTCGGCAAAGCGCCGACAGCCGTCCGCCGCGCCGGCGCGCCGCTGACCAAGGTCGAGGCCCAGGCCGCCCCTGCCGCTGAGGCCAAGGTCGCGGCCTGCGGTGGCGACTGCTGGGCTGTGGCGAGCGACGGGCAGGTCTTTGTGCGCTCGACGAGCCCCGGCAAGCTGGAGGTGTCGCCATGAAGGGTTGCTGCCAGGGCTGGCGAAGTCGGACCGTCGCCGCGTTGCTGGCGCTGGGCGCTACGGCCGGCTGCTCACCGCCGCCGCAGGGCTCGGGCGCAGAGTCGGACACCGCGCCGGCAGACTCCGCAAACGACGGCTTCCGCTTCGGCGAGACCGACAGCGGCGCGGCCAGCGCCGACACCGCGAGCACCGACGACGCGACGGCCCCGCTGCCGAGCGACACAGACACCGCCGGCGGCGCGACGGACGGCGACGCCATGGCCGGTGGCGGAGACGCAGCGGACGCCGTGGCCGAGGACCAGGGCGAGGTGGCTTCCGGCGAAGACGCCAACGACGGCGCCAGCGCGGACACAGGGCAGGACGGTGCCAGCGCCGAGAGCGCGTGCAAGTCATACGCCTGCGGCCTGACCTCTTTTGCATTTACGCCGCCAGCCGGCGCCACCAGCGTCAAGCTGCTGGGCACCATGAACGGCTGGCAGCTCGGCAACGCGCCAGAGCTTGAGGACCCCGATGGCGACGGCGTCTTCGAGCTCACCTTGCCGCTGTCAGCGGGCACCTACCAGTACAAGTTCGTCGCCGACGGCAAGTGGTACCAGGACCCGAGCAACCCTGACGGCGCTCCCGATGGCTATGGCGGCCAGAACAGCAAGGTAGTGGTGCCGACGTGCCTTGGACCGCTGCTGCTGAAGAGCCAGAGCTCAGACGCGGCGACGCAGTCCTTCCAGGCCACCTTTGCCGTCACCAAGGGTCCGATCGCGACCGCCGACCTGCAGCTGACGGTCAACTGGCAGCCGGCGCCAGCGGGCGCGCTGACCTGGAAGGTGCAGGGCGAGGAGCTCTCGCTCCACCTAAAGGGCCTCGGCAAGGGCATCCACGACGTCAGGCTCGGCTGCGGAGCGCACAGCCACCTACTCAAGGTCGCCTTCGACGCGCCGCAGGACTGGCGCGACACGATCCTGTACTTCGCGATGACCGACCGCTTCGTCAACGGCGACAAGGCCAACGACGCGCCATTTCCCGACTTGCCGCTGGCGGTCAATTGGCAGGGCGGCGACTTCGCCGGCATCGGCCAGCGCATCGACGACGGCTACTTCAGCTCGCTTGGCGTCGGCGCGATCTGGATCTCCTGGCCGGTCGCACAGCCGACGCAGCCCGAGCCAGGAAGCCGCCCGGACACCCTCGGTTGCGGACTCGACCCGAAGAAGATCCCCTCCCTGCCGGTCAGCTACAGCGGCTACCACGGCTACTGGCCGGTCAAGGTCGACCAGGTCGAGCCGCGCTTTGGCACCCTCGCCGACCTGCGCGCGATGGTCCAAAAGGCGCATGGCAAGGGGATCCGCGTCTTGCTCGACTTCACCGCCAACCACGTCCACACCGAGTCGCCCTGGTACGCTGCTCACAAGGACGACGGGTGGTTCCACCAGCCGGCCAAGGTCTGCGCCGACATCGGCTGGGATGTCGCGCCGGTCGAGTGCTGGTTCACCAACTACCTCGCTGACTTCGACCACGACGGCCCCGCGCGCTACGCCCTGCTCGACTCCGCCGTGCGCTGGGTGCACGACACAGGCGTCGATGGCTTCCGCGTCGACGCCGTCAAGCACATCGAGATGGGCTTTGTCGAAGACCTGCGGCAGCGCGTCAGCGATGAGTTCGAATTGACTGGATTTTCCTTCTGGTTGGTCGGCGAGACCTTCACCGGCGACGCCGGCGCGATCGCCAACTTTGTCGGGCCCAAGCGCCTGCACGGCCAGTTCGACTTCGCCGGAAACTACGCAATCTTGGAAACTTTTGCCAAAGGTTGGAAGGGCCTCGACGGCCTCGATGCCTCCTGGCGCGCCCACTTCGCCATCTATGGCGGCGACGCCCTGATGTCGACCTTCCTCGGCAACCACGACATCGCCCGCTTTCACAGCCTCGCCTCCGGCGCCCTCAGCTGCGGCATCTGGGACATGGTCAGCGACGCCGCCGCAGGCTGGAAGAACCCACCCGGGCCCTCGAGCGATGCACAGCCCTATGAGATGCTTCGTCTCGCCTTCGCCTGGCTCTATGCCGTTCCGGGCATCCCGCTCATTTACTATGGCGACGAGTTTGGCATGCCCGGCGGCGGCGATCCCGACAACCGCCGTATGATGCGATTCGGCACGCAACTCGGCGATCACGAGGCCGCGACGCTGGCGTTCCTAAAGAAGCTTGGGCAGGTGCGCGCCGCCCATCCGGCGCTCCGCACGGGCAGCTGGGGCCAGCCGCTCTGGAAGCAAGCAGATCTCCTGGCGTTTGCCAGAGTGGCGGGTGAAGACCGCGTGGTGGTGCTGCTCCACCGCGGCGCCGGCGGCATGCAGGGCAGCCTCGACGTCAGCAGCGTAGGTTGGGCGGACGGCAGCAAGCTGGTCGATGCGCTCAGCGGCCTCGACGCCGGAAGCGTCGAGAACGGCAAGGTGACCTTCACGATGTCGCCCCGGACTGTGCGCTACCTAGTCGCCAAGTGATCGTCGGCTCGGGGCCGATCGCCGCCGTCAGGCGAGTTCTCGGCGCCGCATTCCGGCCGGACACTTGACGCGCCCCCTGCGTCGGATTGTCCTAGCGTGACGCGCCTAGTGGCGCCGGTCCCCAGCACCGAGGCGCAATGACCCAGCACGACCGACGCGACGGCGCAGCCCATCGGGAGCCGGAGGCCAACAAGAGCGAGGCCGCTGACGCCCGGCCCGAGCGCGGTCTGGAGGCCTTTGCCCGCCGCGCTGTGGAGGCCGGCGTTCAGAGAATGCTCAACAGCGACGAGGGACTGCGAAACCTCGTCGGCGCCGTCGTGCCGCGCGAGCTGGTCGGTCGCGCCGTCGATCAGGTCGACGCCGCCAAGACGGAAGTGGTCGCAGTCGTCGGCCGCGAGATGCGGACCTTCCTCGCTAACCTGAACGTTGGCGATGAGTTAGCCAAGATCTTGACCAGCGTCAGCTTTGAGGTGCGCATGCAAGTGCGCTTTGTGCCGAACGAAGACGGCACGTTGCGCGCCCAGGTGCGGGCCGAGCCGGTCACGGCGGTCGCGACCGGTCCGATGGAGCCTGAGGCCAAGGGCGGCGGAAAGATGCGCCGTGGCCTGCGCGCCGTGGCCGAGCAGGCGGTCCGGGCAGCCGCTGGCGCCGCCAACTCCGCTGCACAGGGCAGCGTTAGCTCCTCCGCCGTCGGCACCTACCCAGGCCATGGCGGCGGCGTCGTCGCACCTAGCGCGAACAGCCCGGCGGCCAACAGTCCGGCGGCCAACAGCCCGACGACGAGCAGCCCGACGACGAGCAGCGCGGCTACCAACGGCCCGACGACGAACAGCCAGGCGTCGGCCGCCTCGGGCCAGGCTGCGCCGGTCCCTGCCGCAAGCACGCCAATGCCGGGCAAGGCGCCTGCCGGCGGCGCCCCAGGCTACGCCACGTCGCCGGAAGACGAGGATGGCGAGGCCAGCGAGCTCCGGGCCGGCCTGCGGCGCCACCACAAGCTGGTCAGCGGCATGGTCGGTCGACTGGCCGAAGCGACCGCAGTCGCCACGCGTGTCGCCGCAGAGGTGGCCGCGGACGCCGCGGCGGAGGTCGTCAATCGCAGCCGCGGTGGCGACCGGACCGGTGGTCGCGACGACGACGAAGACGACGAGGGCGACGAACTCGACGCCTACTGACCCGTGACGCCGCCCACGCGCGGCAGGGACGCGATGAGCCCCTCTACCTACCCCCAACCTTTCGGCCCCTATGAACTGCTGCGCCCACTCGGTCGCGGCGGCATGGCGGAGGTCTTTCTCGCCGCAGCCCGCACGCGCGCCGGTCAGCGACTCTGCGCCCTCAAGCGCATGCATGCCGGCGTCGGCGAGGACCAGGCGGCCGTCCACATGCTGGTCGCTGAGGCCGGACTGGCGATGCGTTTCCATCACGAGAACATCGCCGCCACCTACGAGCTCGGCTGCCACGAGGGCGTCTACTTCTTCGTCATGGAGTACGTCGACGGCATCGACCTTGGTGCCGTCGTGCGCGCTGTTGAGTCCTTGGGCGAAAGGGTCCCTCCGGCGCTGGCTGTGCTCGTGATGGCTGGCGTCGCTCGCGGGCTGCACCACGCGCATACGATGCGAGATGAGACAGGGCAGCTGCTGGGCGTGGTCCACCGCGACGTGAGCCCGCAGAACGTCCTGATCGACCGCCGGGGCGCGGTCAAGCTCATCGACTTCGGCGTCGCCAAAGTGGCGACCCGCATTCAGCAGACGATGGCGGGCATCATCAAGGGCAAATATGCCTACATGTCGCCAGAGCAGGCGTCTGCCGAGCCGATTGACGCCCGCAGCGACGTGTTCGCCATCGGCATCTGTCTCTGGGAGCTGCTGACCGGGGTGCCGCTTTTTCGCGGCCCCGAGATGACCTCGCCGTTCGCGATCTTGCGAGCCGTGCGTGAGGAGCCGATCCGGCTGGTCGATGAGCTGGTCCCAGAGCTCGGACCCGAGCTCGGCCGGATCGTGGCGCAGTCGCTGGAGCGCCCGGTCGCGCTGCGGACCGCTTCTGCTGGCGACCTCGCCGACGCGCTTGAGGGCTGGCTCGAGCGCTTCGCGCCGGACTTCGATGAGGCCGCGCTGGCCGCGTCGGTGACGTCTCTGCTGCAGAGGGCGCCCGACGGCACGCTGCCAGAGCGCCTCGTCGCGACGCCGCCCGTGGAGAAGATGAGCGTCGAGGCGTTCGAGCCGTCGACGCTGTCTGTGGTCGCGCGTTCGCCGCTGGCGCTGGCGGCCGCCGACACCGATCGCCGGCCTCATCGGCGGCCTGCCCCCTCGCTGGCCTTTGGCGAGGACGTCGGCGATACAGCAGGCGGCGGCAAGAGCCACCGAGGCCCCCCGCTACCGGCGGCGCTGAAGGCGGCGGCGGGCCTGCGTCCGAGCCGAAGGACCGCCCTGCAGCTGCTCTGGGTCGGCGTTTTTGCAC
Organism: Pseudomonadota bacterium; assembly: GCA_005777155.1. Lineage (GTDB taxonomy): Bacteria > Myxococcota_A > UBA9042 > UBA9042 > UBA9042 > SXNM01. The sequence goes on from SXNM01000278.1 coordinate 9,921, forward strand.
TCATCTTCGCCTTCGGCTGGAGCGTCGTCGCCACCCTGAAGCGAATTGGCAAGATCTGAGCTTGGCCCCAAAACACGCTCGCGCTATGGCGCCGTGGGCGCTGAATTTGGCCGCAGCCCTGGTTGGGGATCGCCAGATGGCGACACCTGTCCGGCGAGGGGGCGCCGTGGCCCGAAAAACGGATGACCAGAGCCGCGGCAATTCAACGATGGTGGCGTCTCAAGCGCCAGGAGCATCGGCGAACTCCTGCGCCGAGGCCGCACCGGACCAGCGGCGAGGCGCCCCGACCTCGCCGCTCGGTTGCGAAGAGGTGCCGCCCAGAGCCGATGCCCGCCCCGCTGCGGGAAGGTCGGCGTAAACCCCGCAGGCGCCGTCGGTTCGAACGCGCGATGGAGGCGATGGCGGTGCGCGGCGTCGATGGCGCTGCGCCGCGGCGAGGGCACGACCTGGCGGCGCCGCGAAGAGCGTCGGAGCGCTTCGATGCCGCGCGATCTACGCCAGAGCGACATCGCCCCTCCGCCGCGGTTCGCCGAGCTGACAATTTGGCAATTGTCATGGCAAGGCGTCTGGGTCTTTGCTAACATGCCACGGAGGCGGTCGGACCTTGCCCGGCCATTGAAGAGAGAGGCGGCACCATGGCGCGCACGAGCAACCGGTTTGCCAGTTTTGTTTTTGGGTTGGCCCTGCTTGGCTGGGTCACCGCAGCCAGCGCCACACCACAGACCCTGCTCTTCGAGGGTTCGCTGCGGAGCGTCGGCGGCTCTCCCGCCGCCGATGGCGCCTACGACCTCACGGTGGCGCTCTACGCCGACGCCAGCACGAAAGATCCGCTCTGGTCGGAGGCGCTCGTGGGCGTCCAGGTCAAGGGCGGCGCGGTCGCTATCACGCTCGGCGCCACCAAGGCGATCGACGCCGCCTCGTTGAGCTCCGCCGCGTGGCTCGGTGTGCGAGTCGGCGCCGAGCCCGAGCTGCCGCGGGTCGCGTTGCACGCCACTCCATTCGCTCGACGGGCCGATGCCGCGACGGTCGCCGCCGACTTGCAGTGCTCTGGCTGCGTCAGCAGCGCCGAACTCACCTTCGACGGTGACCTCGACCTCGGCGGCCACTCGGTCAAGGCCAAGAACGGCGTCTTTTCAGGCGATGTCAGCGCCAAGTCCTTGACCAGCCAGGCGATCACCGCACAGACCGTGACCGGACAGAGCTTCGTCGGAGACGGCAGCAAGCTGACCGGCATCGCCAAAGTCAGCGGCGCCTGCAAGTCGGGCGAGGCGGTGGTCGGCGTCGGCGCCGATGGCGCGCTGCAGTGCAAGGCGATGGGCGTCGCCGGTGGCAAGCTCGGCGACCTGACGGGAGGCCTGCTGACCAATGAATTCAAGACGGTCACCAAGCCCAACAACCTGCCGCTCGCGATCCCGGACAATTCAGGCGCCGAGGCGGCGGCCCTGGCCAACGTGATCGAGGCCGGCGCCGTGCAGAGCATCAGCGTCGTCGTCGAGGTGCAGAACAGCGATCTCTCCAAGGTCCGCATGGTCCTGCTGCCGCCGGAAGACAAGGTCAAGGGCATGACGCTGTGCGACCCCTGCGGCGGCCTGAACGAGAAGGCGTTCGTCGCGGTGTTCCCGACGCAGAACAAGCTCAAGGAAGGCGATCTCGGGGCGTACGTCGGCAAGTCGGCCAAAGGCCTGTGGACGCTGAAGGTGCTGGACACGGGCTTCTGCGTGCCGCAGCTGCCGGGCAACAAGGCGCTGTGCAACCTCGACAACGGCACCGACGGCGTAATGTCGAGCTTCGAGGTGCAGGTCACGGTGCTGTCGCAAGGCGCGGTCAACGTGCCCGGCACCCTCTACGCGACCGGCTCATTTGTGCTGCCGACTGACCCAGGCCAGCTGCCGGCGTGCAGCCTCGCCACCAAGGGCATGACCTTCTCGGACACCAAAAAGGCGCGCCTCGTCACCTGCGACGGCGCCGACTGGCGCACCTTGGCGTTCCAACCCGCATGCGGCAACTCCATCAAGTCGGGAGAAGAGGAGTGCGACGACGGCAACATGGACAACACCGACGCCTGCACCAACAAGTGCAAGAACGCCGTCTGCGGCGACGGCTTCGTGCAGGCCGGCACAGAGATCTGCGACGACGGCAACACGCAGAACGGTGACGTCTGCGCCGGAGACTGCAGCAAGATCATAGGCAAGATGTGCAGCAACGGGTCGGGCACCGACTGCAACCCGGCCGGCCAGACGCTGGTCGGCACCTCCAACTTCGTCGATCAGACGGTGCCCGCGGACTGGGTCCAGTGCATGGGCTTCATCAACACCGCCGGCAACGACGTCGGGCCCAACGCGATGGACAATTGCCTCAAGTCCACGAAGATGCGGCTGCGGATTTGGGACCAGAACAATACGCTGCGGGTCGACGTCTGGATGTCGGGGGTCGCCAACCACGCCACCTGGTGGAGCGGCGGCCAATACTATGGCAACGGCGCATTGAACTTTATCGTATGCGAGGCAGAGATGTGGCCTTGCAGCAACAGCTCGGGATTCTACGGCAGCAACAACGGTATCTGTGGCGGTGGTTGCGGCGGCTTCCCGGCCGGTCAGTGCCTCTCCAACGGCAATGGCGGCCAGGTCACGGTCAACCCAGGCGGCAATGGGGCTGACGAGCTGACCAAGGGCCCCTGCTACGGTGGAACCAACTACACCAACTACAAGATCGCGGTCTACAAGCAGCCGTGAGCCGCCAACCGTCGCCGCTTGGCGGCCGCTGGCCTGCTTGGGCGGTCGGCTTGGTCCTGGGCGCTTGTTCGGCAGAGACCGTCAAGGTCAAGACGTCGGTGGCTGGGTTCGCGGATGCCGGCGGCGATCTCGGTGGCGGGGGCGCATCTGACGCCAGAGGCGGCGCCGATGCGGACGCCGCGACCTGCGTCGATGGCGCGCGCCGCTGTTCGGGCGCCGGGCGGCAGCGCTGCGGCGACGGGATGTGGATCGCCGATCCCTGCCCGACGACGCTGCCGGCTTGCCAAGACGGTACGTGCCGCGCCTGCGTCCCAAACGCCAGCCGCTGCCAGGCGGGCCAGCGGGAGCGCTGCGACGCCGCGGGCGCATGGCAGCCGGCGCCCTGCCCACCGATTCAGCCGGTGTGCCAGGCCGGCGCCTGCCAGCTCTGCGTCCCCGGCGAGATCTTCTGCTCCAGCGACGGCGCTGTGGCGGCGGTTGCGGTCTGCGCGGCGAGCGGCAAAGACACCGAGTCGCTAGAGCCCTGTCAGGCCGGCGTCGCCTGCAAGGGCGGCCACTGCCAGATCTGCGCGCCGGGCAGCGGCCGCTGCGAGGGTGGCAAGCGGGAGCGTTGCCTCGCCACGGGCGGCAGCTGGCAACCCAAGCCCTGCCCGGCCGCGGCGCCGATCTGCCTCGGCGGCGCCTGCCGGGCCTGCCTGCCAGACACCGTGCGTTGTCAGCCGGAGGCGCCGCCCGGCGCTGCGGCGGTGCAGGTCTGCAGCGCTGAAGGCGAGTGGACGTCCCAGCAGGCCTGCTCGGCCTTCGAGGTCTGCGTCAACGCCGCCTGCAAGACCTGCGCGCCCGGCGCCACCCGCTGTGTGGGCGGCCTCGTCGCGACCTGCGACGACCAAGGCGCTGGCTACACCATCACGGCCAATTGCGCCGCCGCCCACCAAGTATGCTTCGCGGGAGCCTGCAGCTGCAGTGCCGGCCTCGGTGTCTGCGGCGCCCCCTTGCCCGGGACACCGACCGCCAAGGCGGTCTTGGCCTGCGCCGGCGGCGCGACCAGCAACGTCATAAAGATGTGCGCCGTCGACCAGCTCTGCGCCGACGGCAGCTGCCTGCCCTGCTCGCCGATGAGCAGCGCCTGTCTAGGCGATGTGGCCGCGCCGTGCAGCACGACAGGCTTCGACAGCAAGGCCGGGGTCGACTGTGGCGCCGCGGGGCAGCGCTGCCACCAGGGCGCCTGCAAGGCCGCGTGCGAGGCCGATGTGGCCCACCTCATCGGCTGCGCCGCCAGCGCATTCGACCCGCCGCGCTTGGCCAAAGGCAGCGACGAGCCAGCGCCGGCACCGACGGCGACGCCGGCCAAGCTGCACCTGCTCGGTCGCGCGGCGGTCGGCGCACCGGCGGCGACCGCGCTGTCGTCTGTGGTCGTCGGTGGCCTCAGCGTCGACACGCCGAGCGGGACGGCACAGCTCGGCGGCGAGATCGCCCTGTCGCTGCAGACCTGGAACAAGCTGCCCGCCCAGTCGCCGACCAGCAGCGGCCAGGTGCCGCCCATCGCCATGCAGTGGGGTGGCGGCGGCCGGGCGTTGCTCTCTGCCGGCAGCGACGACGGCAGCGACGGCGCGCTGCTCGATCTCACGCCTGTCGCCGCCGCCGGGCAAGAAGTCCTCGTCGTCGGTTGGCCAAGCGATGGCGCCGGCGCCGAGGGGTACGTCGCCATCCTGAACCGCGGCGAGGCCTGCCAGCTCGAGATCCAGGCGGCGGGGGCGATCCAGTCCAGTCCCGAGGGCGCGCTTGGCCTCAAGGTGCCGACCATCGCCGCTGGAGCGGCCTGGGCTGCGATCCTACCGTCCGGCGCCGCGCTGGTGCTCATGGCCGGGCCGGATGCCGACCTGACAGGCACCACCATCGTCTGCAGTGGCCCGATCTCGGTGCTCAGCGGCCACCGCGGCGCGCGGGTGCCCAAGGTCGGGACCTGCCAGAAAGCCTTGGGCGCCGGGCCCGGCAGCGCCGGCGCTTGCCTCGGCACCAGCGCCACCTGCGTCCAGCACGCCGACTGCCCGGCGCCTTGCTGCCGCGACGCGCTCGGCAGCGCCCAGCGGCCTGTCGCCGCCTGGGGGTCGATCTACGTCGTCGCGCGGAGCGCAGCCCGCGGCAAGGCGCCCGATCTGCTGCGTGTCGTCGCCGCGGACGACGGCACGCTGGTCGTGACGGTGCCACCGCTCGGACCGCCGACGCTGCTCGATCGCGGCGAATCGCTCGATCTGCCGATCGGACAGGATCTGATGGTGGTGGCGACCGGCAAGATCGCCGTGGCGCAGCTGCTGGTCGGACGTGGTGATACAGGCCTTGGCAGCGCCGCCCACGGCGACCCAGCCATGGCCACGCTGCGACCGGTCACGGCCTGGACTGAGACTTGGCCGGTGGTGGCGCCGGGCGGGGCCTTTTCGACCCATCACCTCGCCATCGCCGCGCCGCTCGGCGCCAAGGTCAGCGTCGATGGCGGGCCCCCCATCGCGCTGCAGCCGATTCTGCTCGTCGCCGAGCCGAAGGGGAGCCCTGAGCTCGTCGCGCAGATGGAGGCCTCGGGCTTCGGCGCGGCGCGGGTCGCGGTCAGCGCCGGGCCGCACATCGTCCGGTGCACCGCGCCGTGCCAGGTCGTCGCTCACGGCTATGGTCCTGCCGCCGGATACGCCGAATAGGCGCGGGGCCGAGAGACCCCACTTCAGGGGAAGAAGTGCTTGAAGTCTGCAAGTAATTGGTCCAGGCTCAGCCACAGACGCGAGGAGGAATCCGATGGCGACGACCGGCAATGGGACACTGCGGCTGCGACACGTACTTGGCGACGGGGGCGGGCGACGCTCACAGCGGGAGGCGCTAGCCGGCAGGTGGACCGCTTGGCGGCTCGCGCTCGCCGGGTTGCTCGCCATGACGGGGTGCACCGGCACGGACGGCGACGCTGGCGGCAAGGGAGGCGATCCGGCCTTCCAGGGCAAGGCGGCGAGCTGCCCCGAGGGCGCGCTGCGCTGTCAGGGCCTCCAGGCGATCGAGACGTGCAGCCAGAATCAATGGCGCCCCACAGCCTGCGGCGCCAGCACGGTCTGCGAAGATGGCGCCTGCCTGCCGCAGATCTGCGAGCCCAACACCGCGATCTGCCTTGGAGAGCTGGGGAGTCCCGGCTCGGTGGCGGTCTGTAGCCCGCGCGGCACCTCGCTGCTGCCTGCCACGCCTTGCGCCAGCGGCCACAGCTGCGCCGGCGGCACCTGCGTGCCCGACGCTTGCCAGCCTGGCGTCACCGTCTGCACCGACGGCGGCCTCGCCACGTGCCGGGCCGACGGCTCCGGCTTCGATGTCGAGCCTTGCGGCGCCGGCCACGCCTGCCACGTCGAGAAGCAGGTGGCAAGTTGCGCCGCAAAGGCCTGTGACTCCAACGCTTTCGGCTGCGACGGCGCGATCCAGACCCGCTGCAACAGCAAGGGCACCCACCGCGAGCAGATCCGCGACTGCGCCAGCGACGGCAAGGCGTGTGAGTCGGGTGCCTGCGTCGCGCTGACCTGCGTGCCAGGCGTCGTGGCCTGCGACGGCGGCAAGGTCGCCAGCTGCAACGCCGACGCCAAGGGGTGGACCGTGACGACCTGCGCCGCCGGCTTCAGCTGCAAGGCGGGCGCCTGCGAGGCGCAGGTCTGCATCCCTGGCGAGGTCTTCTGCGACGCCGATCGCCCCGCGACCTGCCACGGCGACGGCTTCGGTTTTGAGGCCGCGGCGCCCTGCAGCGAGGGCCAAACCTGCAAGCAAGGCGCCTGCGTCGGCGAGAAGACGACCTGCGGCGACGGTCTGTGCGACGGCAGCGAGGCCAGCGCTTGTCCTGACGACTGCGGCGCCCTGCCGGTGATGACCAAGGTGTTCGACGCCTTGGCGCCGTCCACCCCCATCAGCAAGCCGAGGGCACCGCGGGCGTTGACAGCGACGCTGCCGCCGGCCTGGACAGGCGGCCGAGCGATGGCGCTGCACGGCGGCAAGCTGTTCATCGTCGACGCCGACAACGGCGCGCTGGTCGTCATGGACGCCGCCAAGCTGACCGTAGAGGCGACGGTGCCGGTCGGCAAGCGGCCGGAGTCGTTGCTGGTGGGCCCAGATGGCGCGGTCTACGTGTCGGTCCGCGACGAGGCCAAGGTGGTGCGCTTCGCTTACGGCGCCTGGCAAGGTGGTCAGGGTCTGCCGCTCATCGTCGGCTTTGAGCCGACGGGCATCGCCATGTCGGTGGACGGCAAGGTGCTCTACGTCGCGCTCGGCGGTGAGGACGCGATCGTCGCCGTGACGCCCGACAAGGGCCAGGCGCTGGCTCGCTGGACCGGGGTGTCGCGGCCGCAGTCGCTGCTGGTGCGGGGCGACGGCGCCATCGTCGCGCTGGCTGGCCGGGGCGAGGCGCACATCGCGCCGGCGCTCGACCTGTCGGTCAAGCTCGAGGAGGTCAAGAAGGGCACTGTGACGCCTCCGCTGATTGGCAGTTGCAGCACCATCGGCCTCCGCACCTTCAATCCGGTCCCGGTCTGCCGCGACAAGCTGACCATTGAGGCCCGCGGCGCCAACCGCGCCATCGCGGCCACGATCGATCCGGAGAAGGGCATGGTCTTGGTTGCGCACGTCCTGGTCGCCAACGGTTCGGCCGATGACGTGCTCGACGCCGCTGGCCTCAAGCCGGTCGACATCCCGCAGCCCCCGAAGGTCATCTGCACTGGCGGCTACGGCAGCACCTGCCACGTCGTGCCACTACCGCCAGGCAAGCCGCCGTGCGTCGGCGCGCCGGTTCGCCCCTACGAGGTCACGATTTCGGGCCTGCCGGGCTCCGCCAGCGGGCCGGCGCCCATGGTGAAGACAGACAAGGCGATCGTCGACCCGGAGACGGGACGCTCGTTCCTCTCTCGCTTCGACCAGCCCGCTGACATCGTCCACCACCCGACCCACACCCTCGCGCTGATCGCCGGCCGCGGCAGCAACAACGTGCTGGTGGTGAACACCGCCGCCAGCGACCCGATGCGCTGGCCGCTGGCGGACTTCGGCGTCGGCGCCGGACCGCGCTCCATCGTCATCACGCCGCAGGGCGACGTCGCCTACGTGCTGTGCGCCCACGAGCTCAAGGTGCACCGCATCGCGCTCGGCCCGCTCCTGGCGCTGGCGCCGACCGGCAGCATTCCGACCAACCCCGACGCCCTGCCCGAGGTCGCGCCCCAGCTGCTCGGCAGCGACGCGTCGGCGGCTTACGGCGTCGATCCGCTGCCCGCCGACGCCGCGTTGGGCCGCAAGATCTTCCACTTCGCCCGCAACCCACGACTCTCTGGCGCCGGGCGCATCGCCTGCGGCACTTGCCACCGCGAGGGCGAGGAAGATCACACAGTCTGGTTCATCGCCGAGGGGCCGCGACAGACGCCGGCGCTGGCCGGACGGCTGCACGACACCGCGCCTTTCAACTGGCTCGGCACCAAATTCAAGCTGGTCGACAACGTGATCAACACCACCGCGCGAATGGGCGGCACTGGCCTGTTGCCGCAAGAGCTGACGGCGCTGTCCGCCTTCCTTCTCAAGGGCCTGCAGCCGCCGCCCAACCCGAACCTCGGACCCGGAGGCCTGACGGCACAGCAGCTTCAGGGCAAGGCGATCTTTGAAGATCCGAAGGTCGAGTGCGCCAAGTGCCACGTGCCCGGTTCGGGCACCGACGGCGCGATGCACGACGTCGGCACCGCTACCAGCGTCGAGATCAAGGTCGCGGCCAAAGAAGGTCTGCCGAAGCCCACCTACAACACCCCGTCGCTGCGAGGCATTTGGTACACCGCGCCCTACCTGCACGACGGCAGCGCCAAGACCCTCCACGAGGCCCTGTCGAAGACGGCGACGACGATGGGCAAGACCGCTCACCTGTCTCCGGCTCAGATCGACGCTCTGGTCTCCTACCTGAAAACACTGTAATTATCGTGGAGTTGAAGCTCTGACCCACGACGAACGTAGGCGGACGGCGGCGCGCCACGGTCTGAGACCGCTGCCGCGGAACCACGGGTGGCGCGGCGGTCGGGCGACTCCGCTCGGCGTGACCCACGCCGGCGCCTTGCTTTGTTGCCTGCTGCAGGCTGCATGCGGCGGGATGTCTGGCGCCGCCGCGCCGCCGATCGCGTTCGGTGGCAACGATGCACGGTCGCCTGGCGCCGATGGCGACGTCGCGGTCGGCGAGGAGCGCGACGGTGAGGTCGTCGGGGTCGACGGCGGGCCAGACGCTGATAGCCAGGACAGCGCGCCGCTCGCTGCGGACAGCTCCAGCGTGGGCGACGACACGGGTGACGACGGCGCGCAGGCAGAGGACGCGGTCGAGGCAGAGGACGCGGTCGAGGCAGAGGACGCGGTCGAGGCAGAGGACGCGGTCGAGGCAGAGGACGCGGTCGAGGCAGAGGACGCGGTCCCGGTGGAGGACGCGGTCGAGGCGATGGACGCCGACCTCGACGCCGACGACGCGGACACCGGCGACGACGCCGACCTCGACCCCGACCTCGACACCAGCCCTGACGCCAGCCCTGACGCCAGCCCTGACGCCGACCTCGACGTCGGCAAGGATGGTGGTCTCGACGCCGACCTCGACGCAGGGCCGCCCTGGCCGCCGACCGCCCAGGCGCTGAGCAGCTGCAAGGGCAAGGACGGGCAGAAGGCCTGCAGCGTGGACGGCAAGCTGCGCCTGGAGTGCATGCTCGGGGCCTGGACGCCGATGTTCCACTGCGGCTTTGGCGTCTGCCAGGCCACCCCAGCCAAGAGCGGGCCGCCGCTGCTCTCGTGCACCGTGCCGTACACCGCCCATCCGCAGCTGGCCGCGGCCTGCTCGCAGCTCTTGCCCTGCGTGGCGCCCAACCTCGGGCTGCAGGCGTGCATGCGGGCTGCGCTGGCGCCCGAGTTGGTGGGGATGGACGTTCAGAAGGGCGCCCTCCTCGACCCGGCCCATACTGCGCTGGCGGCGCTCCTGCCGCACGCGGCCTGTGTCGCCAACACCCCAGGCTGCAGCGCGATCGCCTCCTGCCTGGGCGGCGCTGCATGCCCGAGCGGACCGAGCCAGGGCTGCAAGCAGGCGGCCGCCTACCAGTGCCATGGCGGCGTGGCGCTGCCGATGGACTGCGCCAAGCACGGCGCCGAGTGCACGGTCTTCGAGGGCGCGCCGCGTTGCCTACTCGCCGCCCCATGCCCGGCTGGTGACGTCAGCGTGTGCGACGACAAGGTGGCGACCGTCTGCTTGAAGACGCCCACCGGGCCGAAGGCGGTCAGGCACGACTGTGGCGCTGTGAGCCAGAACTGCAAGGCCGGAGTGGCGGCCAGCGCCAACCCCGCAGCGGCCTGCAGCGGCAACCTCGCCTGCCCCGGCGCCGGGGTACCGGCGTGCGACGGCGGCGCGCTCGCCATGTGCCAAGGCAATTCGCTGGTCGTCATGACCTGCGCCGCCGGCGAGATCTGCCAGTTCGAGGAGGACACCGGCCTCCAGGGGCCGACCTGCGCGCCGTTCTCCACCTGCACGAAGGTGGTGTGCAGCCAGGCTGGTAGCTGTACTTTCGCCGCGCGCTGCGAGGGTACGGAGGTCTGGTACTGCGAGCTCGGGCAGCCACGGCGCTACGACTGCAAGGCGATCAGCAAGTCGTGCACTGGCGGCGCCGCGCCCCGCTGCAGCTGAGGCGTCGCGCCACGGGGGCTCTGGCGGCTTCAGCGCCTGAGACGCGACCCGAGGTGCCTAGCCGCGTCTTTGGCCATCGGTTCTTGTGCGGGCTCGGCGCCATCTAGGCGCAACAAGGCCATTGTACGGCCATCCCCGACCAGAGCTGCGCCCGATTCAGCCCCACGCGCCAAATTGGCCGCGGCTCTAGGGTGGCGCGCCGGCGCTGATCCACTGGCGGACGAGCGTGGAGGCCTCGGAGTCGACGCCGCCCTTGCTCGGCATGGCGAGGCCGCAGAGCGACAGCTGCGGGTCGATCTTCCTCAGCAGCACGGAATTGTCGGCGTCGCCAGGCACGACCAAGAGGCCCGGCGCACACGGACCGAGCGCGGGCACTCCGACCATTTTGGCGCGGGCCGAGAATTGGTCGACGAAGAGCGGCGAGCCGCTCTTGGCGCCATGGCAGGCCGGCGTCGCGCAGCCCCATGGCTGCAGGACCTCGCTCCACACCTTCGCCATGGTGGGTGGCGTCACGGTATCGGTCGGGCCGCTGTCGGGACCTGGACCGCCGTCAGCGGCGTCGGCGGTGGCGTCAGGCGCGATGTCCGAGCCGTCGCCATCGTTGGTCGTCTGGCCGCCGTCGCCGTCGCTGCTGCCGTCGCCACCACCGCTGTCGCCACCGCCATCGAGGCTGGTGTCACCCCCGCCACCATCGCCTCCACCGCCAAGCCCGCCGTCGCCGCCATCGATCACGGTGTCAGCGCGAGGCGCAACCTCGGCCTTGGAGTCGCCGCCAGCACCACCATCGCCGAAATTGGGCGTCACCACATCGTCGGACCATAGCGGCTCGACCTCGACCTTTGGCGCCTCGCACGCGGTGAGGACCGCCCACGCCGCGACCGCCAAGAGGGGCCAGCGCCGGCGCTCGCTCCGCCCCCAGCGCGCGCTGGGAGTCCTCCGGCGGTAAGATGACGACTGGAGGGGCGAGGCGGGGCAGCGGCGCATTGCGCAGAGGGTAGCGGCCCCTGTCGTCGGCGTCGAGCCCGCCAGACCCCCGCCGACTCACGGAGAGGCCACGCGTGTTCGCGTAAAGCGCTTGAATATTCATTGATTGACGTCTGCAGTCTCCGGCCATTATCCTCGCAGGATGCGAAGCCGCACACCACGCCAGGCGACCGACTCCGCGGCGGTCACGGCGCGTTGGGCAGGCCGCGCGTGGGCCGCACCTTCGCGGCGGGCAGAGGCATCGCGGCGGGCGCTGACGCTGGGCGCTCTCCTCGCCGCCTGCGGGCTCAGCTGCGCGACCTGTGCGGCTGGCGCGAGCGACCCGCAGCTGCCGTTGCCGGCAACCCAGGCGGCGTCTACTTTGGCCGATCGCCAGGTCGCGGGCGCCATGGAGCGCGGCCTCGCGACGTCGTCGACCCCGACCGCTGCGCTTGGGGCCGGCGTGTTCGCCGAGCCGCCGGCGCCGAGCGAGACGATCCGCGACGGGCGGTCTGCCACGCCACGAGCGGCCAAGAAGACAGGCGCGGTGGGCGCAGAGGCGCCTGGCGTGCTGCTAGAGAGCGTCATCGGCTTGTTGCTGCTCGTCAGCCTCGCCGGGGTGATGGCACACCCGAAGGTGCGCGAGGTCGAGGTGACCCTCGGCATCGCCGACTTGGTCGCCACGGGCCTGCCATTCCTGCTACTTGGCTGGGCGGCGCGGCTGCCTGCGGTCGGCCTACTCGACGATGCGCTGCTGGCGCGACTGGCGCCGGTGGTCGACTTCTGCCTTGGCTGGCTCGGCTTGTGGGTTGGCCTGCGCTTTGACCTGCGTCTCAAGGGCTGGTCGCCGGCCGGCGCCGGTGGCGCTGTGGCGATCTGGGCTGGGCTGCCGTTCATTGCGTTGACGTTGCTCGGCGGCGCCGGCCTGTGGCTGCTTCAGCCTGAGCTCGCGTTGGAGACGGCGGCGCTCGACGCCCTGCTGATTGGTGCCGCCGGGGCGATGACGGGACACCTGACGGGGACGCTGGGGGACGACGAGGCGGTCGCCAGCGCCGGGTCCGGCGATCGGCAGCGGCTCGAGCCCAGGGTGGCGCAGGGCAGTGCGCTCATCGGGATCGTCAGCCTCGCGCTGCTCTCGGCCGTCGTCCGGCCCACCGGTGCGTCGTCTTGGCAGATGCCGTGGGCCGCCTGGCTCTGTGTGTGGATCGGCGTCAGCGTCGCGCTGGGCCTGCTGGTCTATACGGTCGCCCGCCGACCGACCACGGACGCTGAATTCCTCGCGGTCATCATCGGCTCAGTGGCGTTCTCGTCGGGATTTGCGGACTTCTTGCACCTGCCGCCGCTCGCGGTCTGCTTCCTCATCGGCGTGACGCTCAGCCACCTGCCGGGCGAATTGCGCCGGCGTGCGACGCCGATCTTGCGCCAGCTGGAGCGGCCGCTGGAGCTGCTCTTCCTGGCGGCGGTGGGCGCCTCATGGGACTTCGTCGACTGGCGCGGCTGGGCCTTGCTGCCGGTGTTCGTCGTTGTCCGGAGCGTGTCGGCAGCGGTCGCGCGTCTGGCGGTCGCTGGCGTCGCCGGGTGCGGTGGCGCCGCGCCACAGCCCTGGCACCTGCTGCCGGTGGGACCGATGGCGATCGCCCTGGTCGTCTCGGTGCAGTCGCTCGCCGGTGCCGACTCGCCGCGGTGGCTGGTCTCGACGGTGGTCGGCGGCGCCATGCTCACCGACCTGTTGATCCGAATCCGGCTCGATCGCCGCCAGGATGTGCGCTGATGGAGTTGCTGCTCGTCCTGCTGCTGGGCGGACTCATGCACGCCGTGCGCACGCTGGGCGCGGCGGACAACATCGGCCCGACCAGCGCCGCCGGGCTGGCCTTCGGCTACCTGCTGCTGACGGCGTTTTTCGCTGGCCGCATGGCGGCGCGGCTCAGGCTGCCACGCCTGACCGGTTACATCGTCGCCGGCATCGCGGTCGGCCCATTGGGGCTCGGCTTGCTCTCGGCGAACATGACCCAGGACCTTCGCCTCGTGAGCGGACTCGCCGTCTGTCTGATCGCGCTGACCGCCGGCGGCGAGCTCGACCTGCGGCAGATCAAGCCGCTGCGCCGCGTGGTCTGGCGGATGACGGTCTTTGCGGTCTTGGGCACCGCGGTCATGCTCACGCTCTGGACCTTTGCGCTGCGCGAGTGGCTACCATTCCTGCGCGATCTCAACGATCTGCAGGCATTCTCGATGGCGGCCGTGCTCGGTATCACCCTGTCGGGCCAGTCGCCGGCGGTGGTGATGGCCCTGTTCTCCGAGACCCGCGCCGACGGCCCGCTGACGCGATCTGTGCTGGCGGTGGTGGTCGCGGCTGACCTCGTCGTCATCGTGCTGTTCGGGCTCGCGTCGGCGCTGGCGCAGGCGGCGCTGCTCGGCGCTGTGGATCCCGGCCAGATGGCGCGCGACGTCGCCTGGCAGGTGTTAGGCTCCGTGGGTGCCGGCGTGATCGCGGGCGCCGTGCTGGGCCTGTATCTCGTCAGGGTAGGCCGAGGCATCGACCTGTTCGCGCTCCTCATCTGCTGCGTCATCGCGGAGGTCGGCGCGCGCTTGCACCTCGATCCCTGGGTGGTGGCGCTGGCGGCGGGGGTGTTCGTTCAGAACACGACGCCGGGTGGGGCGACGCGGCTGATCCTCGACCTCGAGGGGGCCTCGCTGCCCATCTACGTGGTCTTCTTCGCGTTGGCGGGCGCAGGGCTACAGCTCGGCCTGCTGCCGGCGGTGGCTGGGCCAGCCCTGGCCCTGATCACGCTGCGCGCCCTTGGCATTCGGCTGGGCAGCTGGGTCGCCACCCGCGGCCCAGAGGTGCCGCCGGCGGTCCAGCGGTACGCCTATGTGGGCCTGCTGCCGCAAGCGGGCCTGGTCCTCGCGATGGCGCTGGTCATCGAGCGGACTTTCCCGGGCATCGGCGAAGGTGCGGCGGCGCTGGTGCTCGGCATCGTCGCCGTCAATGAGCTGCTGATGCCGATGGCGCTGAAGTACGCGTTGACGCAGGCTGGCGAGGTCGGGCGGGCGCGACGTCCCGACTCGGGTCAGATCGCTCTGACGACTCGTGCGTCTCCATCCAGCGTGGCACAGACGCCCGCCGCTGCGCCGCCGCCGTCGCCCGCGGTCCCGCCATAGGAGGAACCTTGCAGAACGCCCCTCGCCTCATCGTCCTGCGCGAACTTCCCCAAGACCGCGCTTCTGTGTCGCCGCGTCGCCAGATCGGCCTGTTGTTGCGGGCGCTCGTCTTCTCGTTGGTAGCGGTCATCGCCGCGCTGCCAAGCGGCGCCAAGGCTGGCAGCCTCAGCGGCAAGGGCGCCAACTACCCCCGCGGCCCGTACTGGCAGCGCACGCCGCTGACCAGCGCCGAGGTGGTGGTGCGGCCGGACACCCTCCAGCTGCAGGTGACGCTGATCCGAGTCGACCGCGACCCAGAGGCGGCGCTCACCGCGATCGAAGAGGTGGCGGTGAAGGTCCAGCAGGCGCTGGGCGACCTCAAGGGCCAGAAGACATCGCTGTCGTGGACTGGCAGTCAGGTCTCGGTGTGGACCGACGACAAGGGCCGCAGCCCGACGCCGCAGGTGTCGCTGACCGCGATCGTCGAGCTGCCGATGCCGGCCGAGGCTGACCTGTTGCAGCGGGCGCGCTGGCAGGTCGCGATGGTCAAGGCACGGGACGCCTTGGTCGAGGCTTATCCAGACGCGCGCAAGGGCGTGCAGATCCTCTGCGGCACGCCGCAGGCCGTGGTGTCGGCGCCCGACGAGCACCGCCCCGCTCTGGTGCAGCGCTGGGCCAAGCAGATGCAGGAGTTCGTCGCTGCGGCGCAGACCCCGGGCGTGCCGCTGGCGGTGGTCGACTGCCAGCCGCCGGGCGCCATCCAACAGCAGCACCTCTCGCTCGACGGCGTGAAGCTGACGCTGGCGGTGGAGTGCCGGGTCGATCTCGTCGGAGCGGTGCGGAAGTGACGGCGGCGGCGACGGGCACCCGGCGCCGGCGATCGCGGGGCTGCGGCCCTGCCCACGGCCGTAGCCCCGAACCGGCAGCCGGAGCTTGACGTTGCCGGGGCCGCGGGTTCCCACCGCTGGGGCTGTCCATCAGGTGGCGATAGATCTGCCGATGGCGCCCGTGCTAGGCTCCTCGTCGGGCGCCCAGGGGCGTCAGGGAGGCAGCGATGGCCGGACCCCCACAGAGCAGACTCGGCGACAAGAGCATGGTGCCTGCCGACGCCCACGGCTGCCCGGCCTGCCCCCACCCCTGCGTCGGCCCCGCGGTCGGCGGCTCGCCAGACGTTTTCGTCAACAGCCGCCCAGCGCTGCGCGTCTCTGACCCGGGCGTCCACGCGGCATGCTGCGGACCCAACACCTGGACGGCCAAGGCCGGCAGCGGCACCGTGATCATCAATGGCCTCAAGGCGCACCGGCTCGGCGACGCCGACCAGCACTGCGGCGGCATGGGCAAGATGATCGAGGGCAGCGGCGACGTGTTCACGGGTGGCTAGCGCCGCGTTGACGCCGTGGCGAAGCCGCCTTTGGCCTCTGCAGCGCGGCCGAGCCGTGGGTGAGCGTCACGCTCGCGGCCCGACGAGGCGCGCGCCGCTGGACTACGCACAGCCACGCGGGACGGTGGCCTCGGCGATGTCTGCGTCCTCCGCGTGGCTCCACGGGCACGATGGCGCCGGCCGCCTGGGGTCTTTGCTGTCGCTGTCGCTGGCGTGCACCTGCTTCGTTGAGCCGGCTTCGGCCGCGCCATTGCGGCTGAGCCGCGGTCGCAGACCACCGGCCCCCGCCAGCTCAGGGGCGGCGGCTTCGGCGGAGTCCACGGCGTCCATGACCAAGGACGAGGTTGGGCCCGGACCCAGCGGCACGGCGAAGACAGCAGCCCCGGCGCAATCGGCCGAGCCGCCCGGCGCGATCGCCTACAGCCGAGCGGTGGCGGTGTCACCGTGCTGCGGCGTGGTCGATATGGAGGCGCCGGTCGTGCGCCGCAGCTTTGACCTCCCCCTAGACGCGGCGGGCCAACCGCTGCGCGCCGGTGACCCGGGTGACATCTACACTATCGGCAATGAACCGCGCGGCGCTGGTCAGCAGCCTGACACTCGCCCGCTGCGGCTGCAGCTGCCTTCGCCTGAGGCGCTTGCCTTCGACCTGACGGGCCGCCTGCCGGCGCTGCGAGCGATACGCTTTCCGCTGCTCGGCGACGCCGCCGACGCCCAATTGGCGGCCGCAGTCGACGCCCTGCTGCGCGCCCGCTATGGCCAGAGCGCGACGCTGACGCGACTCGGCCGCGGCGGGCACCAGCTGGCGATGCGTGTCTGCTCCCAGAGCGGCTGCGTCGTGGCGAAGCTGCGGCGACTTGAGCGGATCGCGGCGGGCAGAGACGTCGTGGCGATGGCAGAGGACGCCGCCGATGCGATGCGCCGTGACCTCGTGATGCTGATCGCCGCCGACGCCATCTTTCACGGCGAGCGCTGGCTGGCCGCTGATGGCACGCCGATGCCGATGGCCATCGCTGGGGAGAAGATCACGCCGCCGGCGGCGAGCAGCGCCGTGACGGGGCAGCTGGCCCGCGTCGCCCGCCTCACCGATCCGAGGGCGCTCAGCGTGGGGCTGGTCGAGATGGAGCTGGTGCCGTGGCGGGCTGGCAGCGTGCTGACAGCGATGCTGGCGGGCAATGTCGGCGCACAAGGGGCCACCCGCGAGGCGCTGTGGAGCCAAGCCGAGCCGGCCGGGGTGTCGCGTGTCCTGGCGATGGCCTTTGCGGACCGCTACCAGTCGCCGAGCGACCTTGGCCCAGAGCTGATCAAGCTGCGCGGCTTCGTCGATGACTGCCAGCGGCTCTCCAAACTGCCTGCCGTGGCTCACATCTGCCGGCAAGCGGCGCAGGACTTCCGCCTCGTCGACGACCTCGCCGCTCGCATCGCCGCGCTCGAGGAGGTCTACCGCCAATCGACGCCGCTCATCTTACGGCTCGTCCGACAGCAGCTCGGCCGCTCGATCGCCAACGACCGCGCCGGCGGACAGCCCGTCGAGGTGGGGCTCGACCTCAACCACGGTCGCAACGTCGGGTGGGATCCAGAGACTTGTCAATTCGTGATTTTCGATGCCTAGGGACGCGATCAACTTGACGCCGCGGAGGCCAAGTTGGGCGCGGCTCTGGTTGGGGACTGCCGGAGATGACCCATTTTTCGGCCTGGGGGCGCAGCGCTTCCCCCAAACAGACGGCCAAAGACGTGGCTAGCAGTCAGTGGACGTCTCTTTAGGCGCGCCGCTGCGCCCGGCGGCCGCGACGATTGGGTCGATTGCTACACCATGGCGCCGGCTGTGGCAGAGTATCCTCGCTGGCGGGTGGCGCTCGGTGGTGGGCGCACAATGGGCGACGGGCTCGGTGACAGGGGTGGTGCATGGCGATCGGGCTCGATCTGGCACGGGTGGCGCTCAGGCATCGGCGCACCCGAATCGTGGCGACCGTCGGCCCGGCGTCTTCGTCGCCGGCCGTGCTGCGCGAGCTGGTCGAGGCCGGAGTCGACGTCTTCCGCATGAATTTCAGCCACGGCAGCCATGAGAGCCACGCCGCCGCCTACGCCGCGATCCGCTCGGCCTCGTCGCACGTGCAGCGGCCGGTGGCGATTTTGGGCGACCTCTGCGGCCCCAAGATCCGGGTCGGCCGCTTCGAACAGGGCAGCGTCGAGCTGGTGGAAGGGGCCGAGGTCATCGTCACCACCCGCCCGATTTGGGGTGGCGTGCGTGAGGACGGCACGACCATCATCCCTTCGGAGTACCTGCCCTTGGCGCGAGACGTGCGGGCAGGTGACCGCATCTTGCTGGCCGACGGGGCGATGACCCTGGAGGTGCTGCACAGCGACAACGAGCACGACATCCGCTGCAAGGTCATCTACGGCGGCATCTTGAGCGATCGCAAGGGCATGAACCTGCCCGGAGTCCCGCTATCGACGCCGTCGTTGACCGAGAAAGACAAAATCGACGCCCGCTTCGCCACGGAGCTCGGCGTCGACTTCTTGGCGCTCTCCTTCGTCCGCTCGGCCCGCGACATCGAGGAGCTGCGCGAGTTGCTGCGCGGCGGCCCTTCCAACCCGGCGATCGTCGCCAAGATCGAGAAGCCCGAGGCCCTGCACGACATCGAGGCCATCCTGCTCGCCAC
>SXNM01000279.1 GCA_005777155.1 Pseudomonadota bacterium
GCGCACTTGGCGAAGGTCGCGCCGTCGGCGATCTCCTCAGCAGCAAAGGTCAGGTAGTGCAGGCAGGTCTCTGCGCTGATGGCGACGCCCTCGCGCTGGGCCTCGGCGATCATCGGCACCGCGCCGGCGGACGCGAGGTGCACGACGTGGACCCGCGCCCTGTGCTTGCGGGCGAGCTCGATGAGCAGCGCGATGGCCTCGATCTCAGCCTGCTCCGGGCGGCTGCGCAGGTAGGTGTCATAGCGGCGGGGATCGGCGCCGCCTTGCGCCCGCTCCAGCGCCAACGCCGCCTCAGCCGCGTCGAGCGGGCCCGGCGCCTCGGCGTGGGCGATGAGCGGCAAGCCGAGGTCGCGC
Organism: Pseudomonadota bacterium; assembly: GCA_005777155.1. Lineage (GTDB taxonomy): Bacteria > Myxococcota_A > UBA9042 > UBA9042 > UBA9042 > SXNM01. Next base: position 355 of record SXNM01000279.1, read on the forward strand.
AAGCGGGGCAGGGCGGCGTCTAGGTGGTGGCGGGAGACGTGGCCGAACTCGTCGACACCAGATGGGCAGAGGAAGCACTTGCAGCCTGCGACGCCGAACGCGGCGAGGCCGTCGAGGTCTCGCCACTGCCCTGCGGCCTGATCCGGCACCACGCCACCCCAAAACGCCACGTCGACGTGGAGCTGGTCGCGCAGGGCCAACAGCTTCGTCTCAGCTGCCGCCCGATCGGTGGTGGCCGGGATGCAGTTGAGCGGCATATCGACAACGGTCGTGATGCCGCCGGCCGCAGCGGCCTCTGTGGCGGTCGAGAAGCCCTCCCACTCGCTGCGGCCGGGCTCGTTGATGTGGACGTGGGCATCGACGACGCCTGGCGACACCACGCGGTCGCCAGCTTCGACGCGGCGCGACACCGCCTCGGCGTCGACGCGCGGGTCGTCGTATGCCGTGATCGCCGCGATTTTTCGCCCCTCCACGTGCAGCGCCGCCGGACGCAGGGCGCCCTCGACCAGCACGCGGTGGCCGCGCAAGACCCAGGTCATCGCTCGCCCTCCCGTAGCGCACGGCGGCGCAGCCCAATCGGCGCGCTGCGGCGCCCCGGCCACACCCGGCGTCGTCGCCCTAGCCCTCGCGCGCCAGACCTCATCGCCGGCACCGCCTCACGGCGTTGGCTCAGCGCGGGCGTCGATGTCGGCGCCTTGCACGATCCAGGCCCCGAGGAGCTGGCGCTCGGCGTCGGTCATCGCCGTCAAGTTGCCAAGCGGCATCGTCTTGGTCTGCACCGTCCGCACCAAAATCCGCTGCGCCTGCGCTTGGATTTGCCCCGCCGTCTCCAGCACGACGCCCTGTGGTGGCGCCGCGAAGCCCTGGAAGCTCGGCGCTTCGGCGTGGCAGCTCACGCAGCGCGCCGCGATGACCGTCCGCACCTCGCTGAACGCCACCTTTCGGTGCTGCAGCAGGGCAGGGTCGTCGGCTGCGCCGGAGGCTGGCACGGTCAGCGCGATCGCCCCGCCGAGCGCCGCGAGGGTCCCGCCCCAGACCCAGAGCGGGGTCGCGCGGCGCTGATTCATCGCAAACTTGACGCCGACGCCCAGCACGCAGATCAGCGCCAAGACGGCGAAGGCGTGCGGACCGCCATAGAGCGATGGGAAGTGGTTCGACAACATCGTCAGCAGCACGGGCAGCGTCAGGTAGTGGTTGTGGGTGCTGCGCAGCTTGGCTTTGGCTCCGGGCCGGGTGTCGACCGGGCGGCCCTCGCGCGTCGCGGCCATCATCTCGCGCTGCGCCGGGATGATCGTCAGCAGGACGTTGCTGGCCATGATCGTGCCGAGCGTCGCGCCGACCTGCAGGAACGCGGCGCGCGGCGTCAGGACCTGTAGCAGCGCCCAGCCGCCGCCGGCGACCGCCAGCAGGCCGACGACGCCCATGGCCTCGGGCCGACGCACCAAGGGGGTGCGGCAGAGGAGGTGGTAGAGCGCCGTGGTGCCAAACAGGGTCGCCGCAGAGAGGCCGATCGCCGTGACGTGCGCCGTCGGTGACGCGGCGTCGAGCAGCATCGCCCGCCCGCCGGCCCAGTACACCAGGACTAGCAGCAGGAACCCGGTGATCCAGGTCGCGTAAGACTCCCACTTGAAGGTGTGCAGCTCGGCGGGGATCGACTCCAGGCTCTTGCGCTTGACGACCTCGTAGAAGCCGCCGCCGTGCGCCATCCAGAGCTCGCCGATCAGCTCGCCGGTGCGGGCGGGGTGGGCGGTGCGGAGCTTGCTGTCGAGCCACATGAACAAGAAGGAGTCGCCGATCCACATAATCGCGGCGATGACGTGCGCCCAGCGCAGCGCCAACTCACCCCACTCCTGCAAGATCGCGGTCATTTGGCCACCGTCGCGCGCAACCGGGGTCGACGGTAGCCCCGGGCTGATGTGCTGGCAAGCCAGCGCGCCGGTTTTGCGCTCCCGGCCACGTTCGCCGGGGGCTCCTGGGTCGCCGACGTACGCCTCGCTGGCCGCCCCAAGGACCAGCGCACCGGCCCCCTCAGCGCACGAGGAGGAGCGTCGCGTAGGCGGCGAGCACCAAGACAGCCGACCAGACCGTAAGCGTCACCGCGATCAGCGACCAGTTCGCTGGCGCCGCGTCGGGATCGAGGGTCGCGCTGGGGCTGGCGCGGCCACCTGTGGTCGAGGCCATCGCCAGCGACAGCGCCGCCGGAGCGGCGCTAGACGCAACCGCCGCCCGCGCTGGCGCCGCCGAGGCGTGGAGGTCGTCTCCCATCGCAGGAACGGAGCGCGTAGAGGCCTCGGTGTCAGCGGCCGCAGCGACTCCGACGCCGCTCCGACGCTGCAGACCTGGTCGGACCTGGATGGACGGCGGCGCCGCGGACACGGGCAAATCAGGGGGCGCGTCGCTAGCTCTGGCTACCTTCGCTAGGCCCACCGTCTCGGCGGTCGGGACCGCGACCGACGGGGCTGCGCTGATGCCCGCGGGCGGCGCCGGGTCCTGCGCGGCCCGCATCGAGGCGGCACGGACGGGACCAGAGGGCCGGCTACCACCGCCGAGGCCGCTGGGCGGATCGGTGGGCGGTGGCGTGGCCGGATGGATCTGCAACAGAGACGGTCGCTTGGCTCGCGCCGGTGGTAGCCCCGCGTGGCGGGGGATGGGCGGCGGCAGGTCAGCCTGAGCCGGCGCCTCTGGCGTCGGCCGCGGCGCTGGCGCCACGGAAGCGGCGATGGTGGGCAACGGCGGCGGCTCGGAGCCCTGCAGCCGACGGCGCATCGCCTCGGTGTCCAGCAACGAGGTGGCGCCAGCGTCGTCGAAATCCTCGGCAGTCTGCTCGCTCGATGCCTGGGTCTCTGCGTGCCGTCCGGGCTCGGCGCTGGCCGCCGGTCGCCCCACCGTCCGCGGCAGCGCTGCGGCGACCCGCGCCTGCGGTCGCTCCGGTGCCGTGCGTGGCTGCGCCGACATCGACTCGGTCGCCGCCGACGACCAGTGATCGGCGTCCGAATCCATCTCCGTGCCGTCTGGGCGCAGCGGTCGGTCGTCGCCGACTCCGAACAGCCGCCGCACCCACGCCCCGAGCTCATCGCGGTCTGCCCGCGTGTGCATGTCGTAGCCGACCGCCAGCAAAGCCTCCCGCAGCTCGCGGCCCGTCTGAAAGCGCCCGTCGGGGTGCCGCGCCAGTGCCCGTTCGGCCACCGCGAGCAGGGCTGCCGGTATGCGCGCCGCCTTGTCGGCAGGCCAGCGCACCTCGGCACGCGCGACGGTATCGAGCAGCCCCCTCGGGTTGGGGACATCGTAGAGCGGCCTCGTGCATAGCAGCTCGAAGAGCAGGATGCCGGCAGAGAACAGGTCTGCCCGGTGATCGAGCGGGTCGCCGCGCGCCGCCTCTGGGCTCATGTAGTAGAGCTTGCCCTTGATTTGGCCCACCGCGGTCTGGGTGCGTCGCGCCGCCGCCTTGGCGATGCCGAAGTCGGTCAGCTTCACCTCGCCTTGGTAGCCGATGAGGACATTCTGCGGGCTGACGTCGCGATGGATGATCTGCAGCGGTGAGCCGTCGGGCGCCCGCCGTGCATGTGCAAAGTCTAAGGCGGAGGCAAGCTCGGCGACGATGAAGAGCGCGAGGCCGATCGGCAAGTCGCGGCCCGTCTCAAATTGCCGTTGCAAGAGCCGAAACAGGTCCACGCCATCGACCAGCTCATAGGCGAGGAACCAGTCCTCGCCCTGCTGACCAAAGTCCAGCACCGATGAGATGTTTGGGTGCGAGAGCTGACTCGCGATGCGCGCCTCATCGGCGAGCATCGAGACGAAGCTGGCGTCGTCGGCGAGGTGCCGAAACATGCGCTTGATCGCGACGCTGCGCTCGAATCCGCCAAAACCTGGCAGGCCGGCCCGGTAGACCTCCGCCATGCCGCCCGCGGCGATACGCTCGCGCAGGATGTAGCGGCCGAACGCGAGGGGCAAGGGCGGGTTTCGCGTCATCGCGGGCGGGAGCATCGCAGCGCTGGCGGGTGCAATCAAGTGAATGCCGATCGCGAGTCCGGACGCCCGCCCTGGTCGGACCGCCGGCGATGGCGACTCACAGGCCGGCGTCCCGCAGCGCCCGCGCGGCCGCCAGCTGAGACTCGTTCAGTTTTTCCGGCAAGGCGACCTCCAGGCGCACGAGCAGATCGCCGCGGCCCCCACCGACCATGTGCGGCACGCCCGACCCGCGCACACGCAGCGTCCGCTGGCTGCTCGTGCCTGGCTCGATCCGCAGGCCGCGGCTGCCTTCGAACGTCTCGACCTCAATGCTGCCGCCTAGCAGCAGCGTGCTGGGGAGGACCTTGGCGGTGGCCACCAGGTCGTCGTCTTGGCGGACGAAGCGGGGGTCGTCCTCGACCTTGACCACCAAGAGCAGGTCGCCGGCGCCTGCGGGGCCCGCCTGTCCCTTGCCCCGGACGCGCAGCTTCTTGCCAGTCGCGATGCCGGCTGGCACCCGTACCGTGATTTCACGCTCTTCGCCGCCGACCTTCACCGTGAGGTGTCGCTCGCTGCCATGGACAGCTTCGTGCAGCGCGATGGGGAGCGGAAGCTCAATGTTGGCCCCGCGCGCCGGCGGCTCGGCGGGCGCCTCTTGCCTTGCGCCGCCGCGGCTCCGGCCCGGGCCTTGGCCTGCGCCGGCGCCGTTATTGAACATGTCGAAGAAATTGTTGCCGTTGCGCCGAAAATTGCCCCACCCAGAGCCGCGCAGACCGAAGCTCGATAGGATGTCGTCGACGTTGAAATCGCGGAGGATGTCCTCAGTCGACCACTGCTGGTGGAAGCGCTGGTCGCCGAACGTGTCGTACTGCTTTCGCTTCTCGTTATCGCTCAGCACCGCATAGGCCTCAGAGACCTCCTTGAACTTCTCCTCCGCCTTGGGGTCATTCTGGTTGCGGTCGGGGTGGTACTGCATGGCCATCTTGCGGTAGGCCTTCTTGATCTCATCGGGGCTGGCGCCCTTCTCGATGCCCAGCGCTGCGTAGAAATCTTTGCGCATTCCGCCCTCCTTGGAGCTGGGTTGCGGTCCGGGCCCAACGCGCCGACGCCCAGGGGCGCATCGCTGCGACTCCCCGGGCGTCGATTGCGCGCTGCACTGGCCCAAGCCAGAGGCCCAGTAGACCCGCGCCGAGTTGACCCTCGCCTAGTTGACCTCGAACTCGGCGTCGACCACGTCGTCATCTTTGCCGCCCGCCGACTTACCCGGCGCAGCGCCAGGCGCAGCGCCGCCGCCGCCACTGGCATCGGGGGCCGCGCCACCGCCTTCGCCGCCGCCGCCCTGCGCCGCATACAGCGCCTCAGACAGCTTGAACGAGGCCTGCTTCAGCTCCTCTTGCGTGCGCTTGATGGCCTCGACGTCATCGCCCTTGAGCGCCTCCTTTGCCGCCGCCAGCGCCGCGTCCAGGCGCTCGCGGTCGGCATCCTGGAGCTTGTCGCCGTGCTCCTTGAGCGTCTTCTCCAGCTGGTACACCGCGGCGTCGCCGGCGTTACGGATGTCGACGCGCTCGCGGGACTTGCGGTCCTCCTCGGCGTGGGCCGCTGCCTCGCGGACCAAGCGCTCCACCTCGTCCTTGGCCAGGCCCGAGCCACCCTGGACGGTGATGCGCTGCTCC